>JAQIIU010000003.1:978750-1305000 GCA_036946625.1 Methylorubrum populi | reverse complement strand
ATGCCGCTGCCCGCGCCGGTGACGAGCGCGGTCCGCCCCTTGAGATCGAACATGCGGTGGGTTTCTCCCGGAATGGGGTGGGCGCAGCGAGCTCTTTACACCGCGGAGGCAGAGGCCGAGGGAGCGCTCAGGCCGCCCGCCGTGCATCCGCGCGCCGGCCGCCGAACACCATCGCGCCGTCGTCGAGCCGTCCGTAGCGGAGGCTCGCGAGGTCGAGCACGTAGTTCTGGTGGAGCTTCCACGGATGCGCGTCGCCCTGCTTGGGCATCAAATGGCGCGCCCGCGCGATGTAGCCCGAGGTGAAGCCGATCAGCGGTTCCTCGCCGGTGGCCGCGCCCCGGCGCGGCACGCACCATGTCTCGCCCCGGGCGTCCATGCGGCGCAGGAGGCGGCAGACGTATCCCGCCGTCAACTCGCATTTCAGCGTCCAGGACGCGTTGGTGTAGCCCAGCGCCAGAGCGAGGTTCGGCACGTCGCTCAGCATCATGCCCTTGTACATGCAGGTCTCCGCCGGGTCGGGCGTGCGGCCGTCGACGCTGAGCCGCACCCCGCCCATCAGCTTCAGCCTGAGCCCCGTGGCGGTGACGACGATGTCGGCGGACAGGTGCCGGCCCGAGGCGAGCCGCAGCCCGTCCTCCGTGAAGGTCTCGATCGCGTCGGTCTCGACGGTCGCCCGGCCCTCGCGGATCGCCTTGAACAGATCGCCGTCCGGCACCAGGCAGAGGCGCTGGTCCCAGGGCTTGTAGCGCGGCGTGAAATGGGTGCCGACGTCGTAGTCGGCCCCGAGCTGCCTGCGGATGCCGCCGAGGATCCGCTGCGTCATCGCCTCGGGTTTGCGGCGGGCGAACTGATAGAAGAAGATGCTCAGGCCGATGTTCTTCCAGCGCGCGAGGCGGTGGGCCAGGCCGCTCGGCAGGCGGCGTTTGAGCCAGTTGGCGATGCGGTCGCGCGCCGGCAGCGCCACGATGTAGGTCGGCGAGCGCTGCAGCATGGTGACATGGGCGGCGCTCCGCGCCATCTCCGGCACCAGCGTCACCGCGGTGGCGCCGCTGCCGATCACCACCACGCGCTTGCCCGCGTAGTCGAGGTGCTCCGGCCAGGCCTGCGGATGCACGATGGGGCCGGCAAAGCGACCGGTGCCCGGCCAGTCCGGTCGGTAGCCGCCTTCGTAATCGTAGTAGCCGGCGCAGACGTAGAGGAAGCCGCAGGTATAGGTGATGCGCTCGCGCCCCGCCTCGACCTCCACGGTCCAGCGTGCCTCCGGCGTGCTCCAGGCCGCCGACACCACGCGCTGGCCGTAGCGGATCCTGCGGTCGATGCCGAACGCCTCGGCGGTGGCGCGCAGGTAGTTCAGGATCGAGGCCGCGTCGGCGATCGACTTGTCCTCGGTCCAGGCCCGGAAGCTGAATCCGAAGGTATGGAGGTCGGAATCCGAGCGCAGGCCGGGATAGCGGAACAGGTCCCAGGTGCCGCCGAGCGTGTCGCGCGCCTCGAGGATCGCGTAGCTCTTGCCCGGGCACCGGGTCTGCAGGGCGTAGCCGGCACTGATCCCCGAGATGCCGGCGCCGATCACCAGCACGTCCAGATGCGCGTCCCGCCGGGCGCCCGGGCGCGAAGCCGCGCCGTCCGGTCCGTCATGGGGTTCCGTGAGGACCGCCATCACCGAAGCTCCTCTGGTTTCGCCGCGACGATTCTAAGGTGAACACCTTAGAATCGTCAACGGGCAGCACCTGAAATTGTGAGGCCACCGCGCAGTCGCTAGGGTCGCCGCGGGCAGGCGGAACAGCGGGTCAGGCAGGCGCGGTGGCGGAACGAGGAGCAAGGTCGCAGCACGCCACGCCTCCTCGGGGGGGACTCAAGAGGTCGCGCCTCAAGACGCGGGTTCGCATCCTCGACGCCGCGCGGGCGCTGTTCAACGAGCGCGGGCCCGGCAGCGTGACCACGGCGGAGATCGCGGAGGCGGTGGGCATCAACGAGGGCAACCTCTACTACCATTTTCAGCGCAAGGAGCAGTTGCTGGAGGCGCTGTTCGCCGAGTTCGAGCGGGCGCTGCGCGCCGCGGCGACGGCCTATGCCGCGAGCGGCGACGCACCGGAGCGCTACCGGGCCTATCTCGCGGGATGGTTCCGCACGATGTGGGAATGGCGCTTCTTCTATCGGGACGGGGCGGTGGTGTTCCGCCTCGCGCCCGAGCTCAGGCCGCGCCTGAAGCGCCTCAGCGACGAGGGCCACGCCCTGACCCGCCGGGCGATCGAAGAGATGCAGAAGGCCGGGCTCCTGGCGATCCCGCCCGATCGGCTCGATGTGCTGATCATCAACGCCTGGATCGTCTCGACCTACTGGATCGACTACCTGCGCTCGCGCCGCGGCATCGGCGAGGTCACGCGCGCGCATATCGACTGGGGCGCGCGGCAGGTGCTGAGCCTCTTCCTGCCCTACCTGACGCCGCAGGGCATGGCGGCGGCCGAGATCGGCGCGGTGCTCGCGGAAGACTGATCTTCCCGCCGAGAGCCCGTTTGACTGGGAACATCCCATCCCGACCCTCATCCTGAGGTGCCGGAGCGCAGCGGAGGCCGCGAAGGGTGTCCGCGGAGGCGGGCGCCGGCGACCGAGGCCTGCGAAAAATCAGGGCGAACGCTTCAAGCGAGCGCCCTGCAAGCTGCGGCGCAAGCGCTTGACCGAGGACACGGGGCGTGGTGTTTCGACCCCTTCGGCGATCGGCCCCGTAGCTCAGTTGGATAGAGCAGCCGCCTTCTAAGCGGCAGGTCGTAGGTTCGAGCCCTACCGGGGTCGCCAGGTTTTACAATGGCTTAGCGACGCTATTTGCTGACGCATTTCCAGCTAGGACAGCCTAGAGACAGCTCGGTCTCATCCGCTTCAGGCTTTCGCCGCGCGCTGAGTCGGCGATGGCATGACCGTGGGCCCGTCCAAGGCCCCCATCCCGTCTCACGATCTCGGGTAGGAGCCCAAGGACCAGCGTAGAAATCCTTACGTCGTCGGGCACGGCAGGCCAGCAGACCAACGGGGCCTCTATTCCGCATCATGGGCCGCCGCCCGGATGCGCCCTTGCAAGATGTGGCGTGCCGCCAGTCAGCCTACACCGAACCGGAACGGCTTGAGGAGGGATGTTCCGAACCTGGCGCTCGCGCCGACCGCGGCGTGTCGAAGGGCCGCGTCGGTTGGACGGCCTTGTATGTGGATGGCCGCCTCTCCGGCACGAGGCACCTCATTCCTGGACGGCAATCGGCGCGTATGGTCGGGCATGGCTTCGTGGGCAGGCGAACGGCGGGATCCACGTCTCGCGATAAACGCGTTCCGCATCGCAATTCCGAAAGGCGCCCTCCCGGCAGCCCTGGTCCCCTATGACCGGACCGTGCTCCACGAGCTTCTGGACCGCGCCCCAGCCGACGTGCATGCCATCCGCAGGGGCGACGAGATCGTGGTCGTCCCCCTGACGCCGGACGCGACCCTCCCCGCCGAGCGTCAGTCCTTCCCGGCTTCGGAAGACCCGTATCTCGTGGCGGTGCTCGCCCGCGAAGCCGTCCTACGGGAGCTGACGGCACGAGACTGAAAAAGGCTATCGCATCACCAAGCGACGGCCGCTGGTGGTCGAGGCTGGCCGGCCCGAGACTGAGAACGTGCTGCCCGCATCGCTCGGGCTGCCCGACTGGCTCAAGAAGCGGATGGTGCTGGAGTTCGACGCGCGGGTGCTCGTCCGCCGCGGCGTCCCGTCGGTCGTCCTCACGTGTTCGAACAGACTCCGCACGATCATCGACGCACCGGTCAGGCAATTGCGCGAGCTCGGGGTGCCGTTGCTCGGGGCGACCGTCTCGACGGTGCGGGAGACGCCGGACCCCAAGGTCTCCGACCTGCTGCGTTATGCGGGTCGCATCCTCGCAGTGGACGATGACGGGACCCTGACGCTTGAGGACCAGGGCGACGGGCCGGTGCAGGTCCCGGACACGGAGCTGTTCCTCGAACCCTCCCGGACGAACTTCGCCGCCGTGGTCGCCGCGCTCACCCAGGGGAGGTCGGACGCCGTGATGGCGGAGATCGCGGAGATCGAGGCAGCTTCCCATGCCGGGCCGAAGATGCTCGGCACCGCCCGGTCGATCCTCGGATGGCTGTCGCGTCAACCCATGCAACTCGCCGACGGCGTCCCGCTCGTATTCGAGGGCCCTCTCGACCAGTCCGTCGACGGCGCGTGGTTCCCGCCTGTCGAGGCCATCTTCAAGCCGAAGCTGATGTTCGACCCGGGCGGGGCGTCCGGCACCCAGCATTACACGCCCCAGAAGGGTCTGGACGAGGTCGGCCCCTACGACCGCGAGAGCTTCGGGCGGAAGAAGCTCAGGATCGCGGTTGTATGCGAGGCTGCGCGCCTCAAGCAGATGCAGGCGGTCGTCGGCCACTTCCTGCAAGGGTTGCCCCATGTCAGGAGCAAGGGGCCCAACGGCCTTGTCCCGCACGGGACCGGGCTGGTGGGACGTTTCCGACTGGAACAGCCCGAGGTCCGCTTTTTCACGATGGCCGGGTCGGCTGGCGAGGATTACGCGGATGCCGCGCGGATGGCCAACGAGGAAGCGGCCGACCGTGACGTGCGCTGGGACCTCGCGCTACTGCTGGTCTCCAGGGAATGGATGGCCCGCCCCTACGAGGACAGCCCTTATTGGATGGGCAAGGCGGCGTTCCTGAAGCAGGGCACGGTCGTCCAGTCCGTCTCGGTCGAGATGGTCGGGATGAGGGAGTTCGAGTACGCCTGCTCGCTGGCGAGCATGGCGCTGCAGACCTACGCCAAGCTCGGCGGCTTGCCATGGCTCCTGCCTGCGCCGCCGAGCGACGCGCACGAGTTCGTTTTCGGGCTCGGCTCCCATGTGGAGAAGCGGGGTCGCCGGGGCGCCGGCCAGCGTGTCGTGGGCATCGCCACCGTCTTCACGGCGCAGGGGGCCTACGTCCTCGACAGCAGGACATCGGCGGTGAGCTACGAGGGGCTGCCGGACACCTTGCGCCAAGTCGTGGTCGAGGCGGTCGAGCGCATCCGCGCGGACGACGGATGGCTACCCGACGACCGGGTCAGGCTCGTGTTCCATGCCTTCACCCAACTCGGGCGCGATGCCGCCGACGCCGTGGTCGAGGCGGTCGAACAACTCGGGTTGAAGCGCATGGACTTCGCCTTCGTGCACGTCGTCGAGGACCATCCCTTCACCGTCTTCGACCTGGATGCGCCGGGGGATGCCAAGGCGCAGTTAGCGCCCGAGCGCGGTCAGGCCGTCGACCTCGGCGACCGGGAGTGGCTGGTGACCTTGGTCGGTCGCAAGGAGGTGAAGAGCGAGCGGCAGGGGTTGCCCGATCCCGTCCTGCTCCGCCTCCACGACCGCTCGACGTATCGCAACATGCGGTTGCTGGCCCGGCAGGTCGGCAACTTCGCCTGCCACACCTGGCGGAACTTCGGCTCGTCGCGGCTGCCCGTCTCGTTGAGCTACGCCGAGCAGGTCGCCCGGCAATTGGCAGGCCTGGAACGTACCCCGAACTGGGACCCGGACGCCGTCCTCGGCAATTCGGTGATGCGCAGGCCATGGTTTCTGTAGGAGACGGGCCGAACGTCGGCGGGATCAGGGCCGCCCTCGCGGCAGCCTCCGCCATCGTCGACGAGGCGCCGCTGCCGCAGGCCTTCCGTGCCTGGGTCCTCGACGACCCGGCGCCCCTGGCCGATGTCGCCGTCGCCGCGGCTGAAGGGTTTGGCATCCCCACGGAACGGTCGTTCCGCCAGGTCGCGGCGCTCGGCTACGCCGCCGCGGCGCGGCGGCTTCCGGAAGCCGTCCGCCCCGTCCTCGTTGACGGCATTCGCTGGCTCGCTGCGAGGCAGTGGCATCGCCCCCTTCGGGAGCCGACCCCTGGAAGTCGACGGGGTCGCCATGCTGGGCGTGGCATTGGGCGCCCGCTCGCTGGAAGGCGTCGCGTACGGAGCGCTCGGCACGCTGGCGGTGACCAGCGCCGGCATGCCGTCCCTCCCTCTTGTCAGGCGGGGGAGTCCTCATACTGGCGCCGGCGACCTTGACGCGGCAATGGCAGACCGAGCTTGAGGACATGCTCGGCCTGCCCTCGGCCATCTGGTCCTCGGCGAAGAAGCAGTGGCTCGACGCCAAGGATTTCGCCGTCTCGCCCAAGGGCGATGCCAGTGCTGTCGCCCGTTGCCCGATGCGCATCGGCATCGTCTCCACCGGGCTCATCGTGAGCGGGGACGAGGACGGCGAGATCAGGCACCTGCGGGAGCGCCGCTTCGGTGTGGTGATCCTGGACGAGGCCCACAAGGCGAGGGCTGACCGCAGCGGCAAGGACGACGCCCGGGTCGGTGCCAAGCGCCTCCTGGAATTCATGGAGCACGTCGCGGCCAACTCCGAAAACGTCATCATCGGCACGGCCACGACTATCCAACTCAAGGCGGCGGAGTTGCACGACCTAGTCGCGATGTTGGCCAAGGGCACCACGCACGTCCTCGGCAGGGAAGGCAGCCGCGCCTGGGCGTCGGACGCGAGCATCGGTTATCTCACCGGCGAGAAGCCGTGGCCCGACGACCCGACCGACCAGTGGGGCCTGCTGCGGAACCCGCTGCCTCCCGCATCGGAGGCGAGCTTCTACCGGATCGTGCGAACGGCCCGCCACATCCCGGACAACCGTATCGACGGGCCGCGCTACGACGAGCTTTCTCAAGGGCAGAGGAGCCGGTTGCGGACGGACTTCCCGACGCTCGTGGCCCAGACGAACCCCATCATCCGGCGCGTCATCCGTCGCTCCCGCCCGATGCTGGAGAGCGCCGGCCTTCTGCCCCGGATCGACGTGGTCGTCCATCCGCGTGTCGGCGACGGGCTGCCGGGCGAGCTCTTCTCCGGCGAGGGCCTGGAGATGGGCTTCTCGTTCCGCCAGGCTTACGATGCCGCAATACGCTTCTGCGGCCTCTACGCGCTGACCCGCCCGGCCGCGGGGTTCATGAAGACCATCCTGCTGCGGCGCATCGGCTCCTCGGTCGCCGCCGGGCTTTCGACGACCCGGGCGCTGCTCCAGGGGGCGATGAGCGGGTCGGCCATCGACGATGGGGACGAGGATCTCTACGCGCAGGAGCGCGAGCGCATGCCGCTCACCCCGAACGAGGCGGCGGCGCTCCGCGAGGTCGAGACCCACCTCCTCGCGGTGCTGTCGCGGGAGAGGATGGACCCCAAGGTGGAGGTTATCATCCGGTACCTGACCGACAACCGCTGGCTCGCGGACCACGGCATGATCGCGTTCAGCCAGTTCTACGACACGGCCGAGTTCGTCGCGGAACGGCTCGCGGAGCGCTTCCGCGATCAGCCCATCGCCATCTATGCCGGCGGTGGCAGGTCGTTCGTGCTGCATGGCGGCGAGAGGCGCCGCACGGACCGCAACGCCATCAAGGACCTCGTTCGGGTAGGCACCATCAAGCTTGTCGCCGCCACGGACGCAGCCTGCGAGGGGCTGAACCTTCAGCGCCTGGGCTCACAGGTGAACGTCGACCTGCCCTGGAACCCGTCCCGCCTCGAACAGCGCATCGGGCAGCCCCGGTCGGAGATCCACGTCGCCAACCTGCGCTACGCGGGCACCTACGAGGACGAGGTCTACGGTGCGCTCTCTGAACGGTCCGAGGACATCTTCAAGGTGTTGGGCCAACTCCCGGACTCATTCGAGGACGATTGGGTCGACGCCGTCCTGAAGGACCGGGAGGCGGTCAAGCTGTTCCCGAAACGGGTGGAGCAAATCCGTAGCCCCGTCGAGCGGCGCTACTTCCGCGACGTGGCGGACGACGTCGGGCTGGACTGGGAAGGAACGGAGCGCATCATCTCCTCGCGAGACATCGAGGAGTTCATGCGCAAGGGCTGGTGATTGGGCGCGAACCCAGTGCTGGACGGGCCGGAAATTTTGGTAATCGGGAAATATGGGGTGATACGGCCCAAAGACCGGGACAGGTCGGTTTGGCTCGTCGCAGGTGATGGAGCCCGCTCCCGCGTTCCGGCTACGCAGGGAAAGTGTTGGCCCCTGTGTCGCCAGGGGCTCGGCGTGGAGTGGTCGGCATCGCCGCCACCCCAAATCTCCCGTCTCAAGACCGGACCGCACGAAACGGGCCATCACCCCAAATTTCCCGATAGACCCTCTTACAAGCAATAAGGAACAGCCAAGCTCCTCACGGACAAGCGGCCAGCGCGACTTCCTCGTGTACCTCTTCCAGTTCCACCGAAGAATTCGTCTCCGCCCTAACCTCCTCCACATTTCGCTCGGAAGTTGCCCGTCCGTAGTCCCGGGCATGGCGGTCGGCGATGCGACGGACCACCGCGCGGTAGGTCTCGTCGGTCATGGGATCGAAGGTGGCGAGACCCTGAGGGTTGTCACCGAGGGGCTGGGTGAGAGACATGGTGCTTCCTCTTATAAGCCTCGAATAGGTCGAGCCCTTCCTGATCGTTCTTCAGATCCAGGGATGCATTCCAAGTCGTACGGCTGGAAAGCAATAGGACCTTGCCCACGGGAACCCGGGCCTCGCCCCCGCGTGGCGAAGGGCCGGGAACCATGATGTCCTGCACGATCAGCGACCGCGCAGCCATCCTATCCAAACGTCCGATGATGTGCCTGAGATCCTCGTGGTCGTCCGATGTGAGGTGTCCACCCAGCCAAAGCCGCTCCAATCGCTTGCCGGCGAGGCGTGCAACCTCCTTGGTCCAAATCTCATCTGTGGCGGGAAGGAACCCCATCGTGGGCCATATGTACCGCCCGAGATCGTCTGCCTCCATATCGATTCTATCCATCTTGCATGCAATTGCCAGATCGACGATGTTCATCATGAGGCGGGTTCCGATGCCCCCACCCTGATGTTCCGGCACGACCTTGGTAAGCCCCTCATCGGCAAGTCCAAGCCGAACCCGGATTGGCCTGCTGCCGGTTTCACGGACACCCGGTTTGGGTGTGATGATGAGACCGGAGGTACAGGATGCAGCGGCGCAAGTTCGGACGTGAGTTCAAGGTCGAGGCGGTTCGGCTGATCCGGGAGCGCGGGGTGAGCGTCGCCCAAGCGGCCCGCGACCTCGACGTGCACGAGACGGTGCTGCACCGCTGGGTGAAGCAGGCTGCGGCCGATCCGCAGCACGCCTTCCCCGGCCACGGGCAGATGCGGCCCGAGCAGGCCGAGATCGACCGGCTGTGCAAGGAGGTCTCCCGGCTGCGGGCGGAGCGTGATATCCTAAAAAAGGCCACCGCGTTCTTCGCGCGGGACGTGCTATGAGGTTCGCCTTCATCGCCAAGCACCGGACGGTCTGGCCGGTGGCCTGGATGTGCGCGGCGCTGAACGTCTCCCGTTCCGGCTTCCACGCTTGGCTCACTCGATCCCCCAGCCAGCGTGCCCGTGACGACGCGGCGATCCTGACCAAGGTGCACACGAGCTTCGTGGGCAGCGACCGCACCTACGGCGCGAGGCGGGTCTGGCACGACGTGCTGGCCGAGGGCGTGGCGTGCGGCCTGCACCGCATTGAGCGGATCATGCGCGAGAACGCGATGCGAGCTCGTCCGCGGCGACGGCGCGGGTTGCCGAAGGACGAGGGCGTGCGGGCTGCGGCGGCCGCCAACCTCCTGGAGCGGCAGTTCGCGGCCGATGGGCCGAACCGGAAGTGGATCGCCGACTTCACCTAGATACTGTCGGCGAATCAGGCGGCCTGTGCCAAGGCTGCGAAGCGTGTCGTGCGCGTCCTGGCTCGCGGCACTGCCGCCAACCAGTGTACGACCCGCGCGGCGTTCATCGCTGCGGCCACGCACACCTGCTGCAGTCCGGTCCTGGCTTGGCCGATGTATCGGCTCCTGCGTAGTCCGAAGGCCCGCACGCCCTGCGAGAGCGTGCCTTCGATCCCGGCGCGGATGCGATACCGCTGCTTCCAGGCTGGATCCTGCATCCGGTCTCGAGCGGCGTTCAGCGCCTCGTATTCCGGGCGCGGCAGGAAGTAGACGGAGCGGCGCGCCTCCTTCGACGCGGTGCAAAGCGCTCGCGTCGCGCAGGCGCCGCAATCGGTCCGGCTGAACACCGCCTGGAAGCGCGGGGCACCGACCTCGTCGCGGGTAGCGCGCCACGTCACTGACGTCTTGCCCTGGGGACAGGTGACCCGCTCGCCTTCCCAGTCGATTGCGAAGTGGCGCTGTTCATAGGTCTGCTCAGCCTGCGTCGCCCGCCTCGGCATGGCGCGGACCGGCCCTTCCAACGCGACGTCATGGTCGCGTCGGCTACCGACCAGCAGTCCCGCATCGACGTAGCCGGCATCCACGAAGTGCTCGGCCGGCAGAAGGTTCTTTGCCGCCAGCTGCTCGTGGATCGCGGCCGTGCTCGCCATGTCCGGCTGCATCGCCGGACAGGTCATCACGTTTGTGATCAGATGGGCCGCGTCCGCATCGCAGACTTCGGTGACGTGTACCTTGTAACCCGACCATTCCATCTGCCGCTTGGTGCTGTAGTGGACCTCCGGGTCGTAGGGAGACTGCAGTCGCTCGCCGACCGGCGGCAACTCGGCGCCGCTGCGCCACCGTGGCGGCCCGCTTCCCTCGCGGGCATAATGCACTCGCCATACATCGCGCAGCGTTCCCACCATCGGCACGGCCCGCACCTCAGGCGGTGCCGCCGGCGCGTCCAGCGCTTCGAGTAGGGCAAACCCGTCCGTACCGATCGCAAGAGCGAGTGCCTCGCGTTCCGTCCGAGCCCTGGGCAGGCGATAGTCCTCCACCCGGCGTCCATAGCGCTCGAACCAGACCGGTCGGCGTCGGCCGCTTGACGGTCGCTCAGGTGCTCGGAGAACTGGAGGACCGTGACCAGGGCCAGCCGCCAGGGCGCAAGACCGGGCTGGCCGCGGGTCGGATAGAGATCGCGGAAGTCCTCGTCCTGGTAGAGGGCGCTGAACTCATCGCGCAACCGCGTCGCGACCGTCCCTTTGGGGAAAGCCGCGCGCGCCACGCGCGCCGTCTCGACGGGGATCGCGCCGATCGGTTCCGGTCGCAGGCTCATCGCGCACCTCCGTGCCAACACCCCCGACCATCTGATTCGCCGACAGTATCTCACCTACATCTGGACGGCGGAGGGCTGGCTCTACGTCGCGGCCGTGATCGACCTGTTCTCGCGCCGCGTGGTCGGCTGGTCGATGCAGGCGAGCATGACGGCGCAACTCGTGGCGGACGCGCTCGTTATGGCGGTCTGGCGCAGGGGCAGGCCGGACGCGCTGCTGCATCACTCCGACCAGGGCAGTCAGTACACGAGCGAGCCGTTCCAGCGGCTGATGGCCGAGCACGGCATCGTCTGCTCGATGAGTCGGTCGGGCAACGTCTGGGACAACGCGGCGATGGAGAGCTTCTTCTCGTCGCTGAAGACCGAGCGAACGGTCCGGCGAACCTACCGCACGCGGGACGAGGCGCGAGCGGACGTGTTCGATTACATCGAGCGCTTCTACAATGCGGCACGGCGGCACTCGACGCTCGGCTACCTCAGCCCCGTCGAGTTCGAAAACCGAGCCAAACTAGCTTAGGCCGGCGTCCACCAAACCGGCAGCAGGCCACTCGCAGGCTCCAAGAGACGGCTGGCCAAGGCTCCTAGCGCAGAGATAGATCCTCCGGTCGCTAGGTGTTTGGTCCCGGCATTTGGTGGAGCGGGTTTGACCTGAAGCGGCCGGGCTCAGCGGACCATGCCTTGCAGATGGCTTCGTAGGGCGTGAGGCCGCGCAGGGTCTTCAAACGGCGTGCGAAGTTGTAGGCGCTGACAAAGTCGGCCAAGTGCGCACGGAGTTGCGCGTGGCTGTCGTAATGGTAGCGCTTGACCGTCGCGTCCTTGATCGTGCGGTTCATCCGCTCGACCTGACCGTTCGTCCAGGGGTGGCGCGGTTTGGTCAGCCGATGGTCGATATCGTTGCGGGCGCAGGCAAGTTCGAAGCTGTGGGCTCGGAAGGTCTCGCCGGCTACAATCGCCTCCTTGATGACGGAAGCGGCCGAGGCGACGTTGCCGGGCGTGGTGAAGTGGGTGCCGTTGTCGGTGAGCACCGTGTGCACCTTGTAAGGCACGGCCTCGATGAGATGGCGGAGGAAGTCACCTGCGACCCGCCGCGTGGCCTTCTCGTGGAGCTCAACGAAGGCGAACTTGGTCGTGCGGTCGATAGCGACGAGCAGGTAGAGTCGCCCTTCGGCTGTGTGAACCTCGGCCAGATCGATGTGGAAATAGCCGAGCGGGCAGGTCTTGAAGCGTGACCGCTTGGGCTTGTCACCGTCGACCTCCGGCAGTCGGCTGATGCCGTGGCGCTGCAGGCACCGATGCAGCGACGAACGGGTCAGGTGCGGGATCGTCGCCTGGAGCGCGTAGAGGCAGTCGTCCAACGGCAGGAGCGTATGGCGGCGAAAGGCGACGACGACCGCCTCGTCCTCCTGTGACAGCACCGTCGAGCGGGGATCCTTCGGACCCGTGCGCTGATCGGCGACCGAGGTCCGCTGCCGCCACTTGGCGACCGTCTTCCGGTTGATCCCGTAGCGCTTCGAGAGCGCCCTCAGGCTCGCTTGACTATGCTGGATCGCTCGACGGACTGCCTCCGTCGTGGTGGCGCTGCCGTGAAGAACTTGGCCCATAGCGCGTCCCTCCACTCCAACGTGAAGAGTGCACCATCAAACCCTGGGATCAAACAGCTAGGGTGGCAAACGTGGCAAGAGATGCCTGTCACCGACGCCCTACCAACAAAATTGCACAAATTTGATCTGCAACCAAGACCCCGCTCGTCGGTGGCGGCCTTGGGCTTGAAGAGGTTGCTGCGGGTGCGATCGGGCAAGCTCACTGCACGCTGTCTCCATCCTTCGCTTGCAAGAGCCGCAGCGCTTCGCGGGTGACCTCGTGCAGGTCGGACATCCCCTGCATCCCGAGCGGCACGCCGACGCGCTGGCCCTCGATGGTGGTCAGCACGATCACGGCCAGCGACTCGCCCATCATCAGGTCGGGCTTTGGCTCGCAGATCGGCAGGAGGAAGTCGCCTTCGATCGCATCCTTGGCGGCGGCAGATAGGACATGGTACTTACTATGTGCTTACCGGACAAGGTTTTCGGTAAGCAGAGTAGAGCTAAGTGCTGGTGCCGCAAGAGGGATTCGAACCCCCGACCCCCTCATTACGAATGAGGTGCTCTACCAGCTGAGCTATTGCGGCATCGCCTCCGGCTTCCTATGCGAAAGCCTGACGGAACGTGCCGCGTCTTAGACGCCCGTCCTCCCCTTGGCAAGCCTCGGATCGGGCCGTCGTCCGGTCTGCCGCGTTGCGGCGGCTGCGGGCTTGTGCGTAAGACCTCGCCGATGAACGCGCTTTCCCCCTCCGATGCATTGAAGCCGCACGTTTCCGCCGCGCGCGGCCGGCCGCCTCTCGTGCTCGCCTCCGCCTCTCCACGGCGTCTGGCGCTCCTGCAGCAGGTCGGGATCGAGCCGGACGCACTCCTGCCCGCCGATATCGACGAGACGCCGCGCAAATCCGAATCGCCGCGCGACCTCGCCCGACGCCTCGCCCGCGAGAAGCTGGAGGCGGCCCAGGCCGCGGCGCGGCGGCGCGAGGATTTGCGCGAAGCCTATCTGGTGTCGGCCGACACCGTGGTCGCCGTGGGGCGCCGCGTGCTGCCCAAGGCCGAACGGCTCGACGAGGCCGCCGATTGTCTGCGGCTGCTCTCGGGCCGCGCGCACCGCGTCTACACCGCCGTCTGCATCCTCTCCCCGAAAGATCGCCGCCGGGAGCGCATGGTCGAGACCCGCGTGCGCTTCAAGCGTCTCTCGAACCGCGAGATCGAGGGCTACCTCTCCTCCGGCGAATGGCGCGGCAAGGCCGGCGGCTACGCGATCCAGGGGCTCGCCGCCGCCTTCGCGGTGAAGCTCGTCGGTTCACACAGCGCCGTCGTCGGGCTGCCGCTCTACGAGACGATGAGCCTGTTGGAAGGCGAGGGCTTCCCCGTGCGCAGCGCTTGGGGAGCGGCCTCGTGAAGGCGGACCCCGCGAAAACGTCGGCTCCCCCCTGCCCGATCTGCGGCAAGCCGGCCCAGCCCGAGACCAAGCCGTTCTGCTCGGCGCGTTGTGCCGACATCGACCTCGGGCGCTGGCTCGGCGAGCGCTACGTCATTCCGGGACCGGAGGAGGGGGAACTGCCCCGCCCGGAGCATATCGACGACGTGGACCGCTCGCACTGAGAGCCTGTTTGACTGCGGTGATCCCATCTCGCCCCTCATCCTGAGGTGCCGGAGCGCAGCGGAGGCCTCGAAGGGGGCTCCAGGGATCGCGCGGGATTTGGAACACCCTTCGAGGCCGCTTCGCGGCGCCTCAGGATGAGGGTGGAGATGGGAGTTATGGCTTTCCTCTTGCCCTGCCGTTGCCTGACGAAGACACGTCGGCCGGTCAAACAGGCTCTGAGACGGAAGACGGATGCCCGGCAAAAAAGCTTCGCCTCTCGCCAACGAGAGGCTGGACAGGCTCTCAGGCCTTCACTATACCCCCGCCTGCCGCCGACGCAGCGCGAAGCGGCCGATGCCCAGGTAGCTCAGTTGGTAGAGCATGCGACTGAAAATCGCAGTGTCGGTGGTTCGATTCCGCCCCTGGGCACCATATGGTTTCTGAACCCGACCAACGGGTTATCTCTCATTATCTATCTGCGGCTTGACTGGAGAACACCCTTCTTCAGATGCCGGATTCCATTGGACACCGCGAAGCGCCGGCCGTCCGCTGAATACCGGTCATGCCGAGAAGGGCGACGCTCCATCGAAACGATGGCGGCGGCTTGCAGCCTGTCGCGATCGCCAAGTCTGGCTGTTCAGTGCCCTGAACCTGCCTGTTCCTGAACCGAAAGGAATGTCGGTTCGGACGGCGGGCTTCCTTCGCAGGCTTACCATTCGAAGAACGAGTCGAGCCGCGGCATGAGACAGATCAGTGTTCCTGCCGCACCGACCACACCAGCCATCATCACCATCGCCGCCACGGCCCTGACCCTCCGGATTATATCCGCGCAGGCATAACTCGGGACAGGTCGCACAAGTTTCTCACGCTGCGCCGCCCTTGCAGCGAACCCGCAAGAAGCGGGCATCACCACTTCAGAAATCGGTCCGCGCTCGGACGCGCGGCGATGGTGAGGGCGATCGCACCGACCGCTCCAACCAGCATGATGGCAGCAGCAAGGACCATGGCAACTGCTCCGGGCACGGGTTCGGGATCATCCTGCAAACCAACGAGCCGGGAGGGTGGCCTGTGCCGTGCGGCAAATTGGCTTTCCGCCGGAGGTCATGGCGGCTGTCTTCGAGCCGCATTCGGTCACGCCGCAACCGAGACCGGCATCGGACGGAGGGTTGTGCGTCCTGCCGTCCTGGACCTGATCTCATCGGACAAGGCCCGGAAGGACATCAACTGTCGCGGCCGATTCCGAGCCCTCTCAGCAGATCGCCGATCGGATCGATGCGCGCGGCCTTCTGAGGCTGCGGTGCGACCGCCTCCGGCCCGGCCGCCGGAGCCGTGACAGCGGGCACATCGGCCGCTGCGGGCGGACGCGTGCGACTGGCGACCTTCGCGGTCCGGTGGCGCCGCGGCGCCTGCGCCCTTTCGGGCCGGTCGATCGTCGGCTTCGTGTCGCCTGCCGCGAGCAACGCCACCGTCTCGGGCGAGAGCAGGGTGAAAGAGGCGGGCTTAGGTCCCTGCAGCGATGAATCCTTACCCTCACCGGCGTTGCGCGCCGCATCGGTCGAGGCGATCCGCACCTTGGCTCGCGGCGGATCGATCCAGGCGTCGCCCTCGACCTGACGGGAGGCGGCCAGATTCGGCTGCAGCCGAACCTGCGCCGAATGCTGTTCTCGCACGAGGGGAGAGGAGGCGACGAGACCGATGACCATGATGGCGGTGGTCGCGAAGACGGATCTGTAGTGTTCCATATTCGCAGAACGTACCGCCAAGGTTCCGGTTCCGCCGGCTGCCGGCGATCAATACATGATTGAATTCGGCCAGCGGACGGCCATCGCAGACGCGAATGCTTCGAGCCGCGCTCCTCAACCGGGCCATGGACCGCGCGGCGACGTTTCCGATTCGCGCGCTTCGTCGGCACCGTCGACCGATCCCGCATCCGCCTTGACGCCCCCTCCGGCCGCCATGCTAAGCACCGGGCTCTCGACGGGGATGAAGAAGCTTGAGGTTTTCTTTGTCTTCAATCACTTAAGTCGCGCCCTGGCGAAATCGGCCTGGACCGCGCCCGACGCTTCCGAGTCCGAAGGTCCTGCCTTGATCACCCGGACCGGGGTTCCCGCTCCCACCCCCTCTCGTCCGGTGACCGTGTGAGGACCCTCCTCGATCTCCTGCGGGTGATGCGGCGGCGCGATCGGCGGCGGCTCGTGCTGCTCGGCATCGGACTCGGCTTCGCCGCCCTGCTCGAAGTGGTCGGCGTCGCCTCGGTGTTGCCCTTCCTGACGCTGGTCGGCGATCCGGGGGCGGCGGCGCGCATTCCCTATCTCGCCGGTTTTCGCGACGCGCTGGGCCTGACCGACGATCACGCCTTCCTGCTCGCCACGGGCTTTGCCGCGCTCGCCGCGATCCTCCTGACCAGCGCGGTCAATGCGGGCTTCGCCTTCGCGCAGCTCCTGTTCGCCCACCTGACCGGCTACGGCTTCGCCCGGCGCCTGCTTGCCCGCTACGTCGATCGCGAACGGCTGTTCTTCGCCCGCGCCAACAGCGCGGACCTGGCCAAGAACGTGCTGAGCGAAACCGATCGTCTCGTGGTCGGCGTGCTGACGCCTGCGATGGTGATCGCTTCGCGCGGGGCCTCCGCGCTGGCGGTGGTCATCTTCCTGATCGTCTACCAGCCGCGGCTGGCGCTGATCCTCGGCGGCGGCTTCGGCGGGCTCTACGTCGCGATCTACCTCGTGATGCGGGCACGGCTCGCCCGGCTCGGCACCCGGGCGGTGTCGGGCAACGAGGGGCGCTACCGCGTGGTGCAGGAGACCTTCGGGGCGCTGACCGAGCTGAAGCTCTACGGCCGCGCCGAAACCTTCGCGGCCCGCTTCGACGCACCGGCCCGTTCCTACGCCCACGCCCTGGCGGCGAGCCTGCTCACCGGGCAATTGCCGCGCTTCGTCATCGAGTCGCTCGCCTTCGGCGGGGTGATCGCGGTGGTCCTGTTCGCGCTGACGCAAGGGCTCGACACCGCCGGCATGCTGCCGCTGCTCGGCCTGTTCGCCTTCGCCGGCTACCGCATGCTGCCGGCCTTCCAGAATATCTTCACCTCGGTCTCGCAGTTGCGCTTCCATCTGCCGGGCGTGCGCCTCATCGTCGATGCGCTGGCGGGCGAACGCGCGCGCGCGCCGCGCACCGCCGAGCGCCTTCCCTTCGCCGGGACGATCCGCTTGGAGGATGTGGGCTTCGACTACGAACCCGGCCGCCCGATCCTGCACGGCATCGACCTGACGATTCACGCCCACACCACCGTCGGCTTCGTCGGCCGCACCGGGTCCGGCAAGTCGACGCTGGTCGGGCTGATCCTCGGCATCCTCACGCCGACGCGGGGCCGCATCCTGATCGACGGGAGGCCGCTCGATGCCGCGACTCTGCCGGCCTGGCAGAACCGGATCGGCTACGTGCCGCAGGACGTGTTCCTGATCGACGGAAGCGTCGCGCAGAACATCGCCCTCGGGGTCGAGCCGGGTGCCCTCGACCGCACCGCGATGGAGCGCGCCGCGCGGCTTGCCGGGGCGCACGACTTCATCGGCGCTCTGGCGGAAGGCTACGACACGGGCGTCGGCGAGCGGGGGGCCCGCCTCAGCGGCGGCCAGCGTCAGCGCATCGGCATCGCCCGCGCGCTCTATCACGACCCGGACGTGATCGTGTTCGACGAGGCCACCAGCGCCCTCGACGGCGAGACCGAGGCGGCGGTGATGGGTGCGCTCGGCGCACTCGGCGGCACCCGCACGATCATCATGATCGCCCACCGCCTGACCTCGCTGCGCCGGGCCGACACGGTGCACGTCATCGAGGACGGCCGGATCGTCGCCTCCGGTCCGCCCGAGCAGGTGATCACGGAGCCGGCTGACGAGCTCCCCCGCGGCAACCCGGCGACGATCGGGTAGCGGGACCGTCCCGGCCAAGCTATCGATCCTGCGACGGAACAGGTGCGGACATGGCCGAGACGATCGAGATCCGGGCACAGGACGGCAGCACGGCGCGGATCGCGCTCGACGGGGCCGAGCCGGTCTCCTGGCAGGTCGAGGGACGCGAATACCTCTGGAGCGGCGCCCCGGAGCACTGGAACCGGCACGCGCCCTGGCTCTTCCCGGTGGTCGGCGCCTCCGGCGGCGGCGGCGTCCGAGTGGATGGCCGGCGCTACCCGATGGCCCAGCACGGTTTTGCCCGCGACCTGCCCTTCTCCGTCGTCTCACGGGACGACGCGGCGGTCAGCCTGTGTCTCTCCGACAGCGAAGCGACGCGGGCGCACTATCCGTTTCCGTTCCGGCTGACGATCGATGTCGCGATCTGCGCGAAAAACCTCGCCTTCGCGATCCGGATCGAGAATCCGGGGGACGCCCCCCTGCCCTACGCGCTCGGCTTCCATCCCGCTTTTCCCTGGCCCTTCGCCGGGGGCGAGCGGCGGGCCGGGGGCGGGTACGCGGTGCTGTTCGAGGCGGCGGAACGGCCTTTCGTGCCCGAGGTCGGGGCCGGCGGCCTGCTGGTTCGCGGCGAGCGCGAGCTGCCTCTCGACGGAGCGCGCCTCGACCTCGATCCCGACCTGTTCACCGAGGCACTGGTCTTCCTGAACGCGAAGAGCCGGGCGATGCGCTTCGTGGCGCCGAACGGCCGCGCCATCGCCATGCGGGTGGAGGATTTCCCCCACCTCGCCGTCTGGACCAAGCCGACGGCACCGTTCCTGTCGCTGGAAGCCTGGACCGGTCACGCCGATTGGGCCGGCTTCGACGGCGAACTGGCGCAGCGCGATTCGCAGCGTCTGCTGGCGCCGGGCGAGGCCGCCCGGCACGGGATCGCGCTGGCGATCGAAGGTGAGGACCGTCCTGCGACGGGGATCAGTCGACGGCGATGATGACGTCGGAGCTCTTGATCACGGCATAGGCCTCGCCGCCGACCTTGAGGCCGAGCGCATCGACCGACTCGTTGGTGATGGCCGAGGTGACGACCTGACCGCTGGCGATCTCGATCTTCACATGCGCCGTGGTCGCGCCCTTCTCGACCGAGACGACCTTGCCCTTCAGGACGTTGCGTGCACTGAGCTTCATGGATCGGCTTCCTCCGTTGGCGGATCGGGCTCTCCCTGCCCCAGCCATGCCTGGGCGGCAAGCGTCGGCGACCCGCTCTCCCCTCACGCTTCCGGGACATCGTTCTCCGCCGGATCGGTCTGCGCCTCTTCGGAGACGCGCCGGCGGCAGCCCCACTGGGCCAGCACCGCGTTGATGTCGTCGAGCACGAAGTGGCGGGCGCTGTCGCGGTCGTAGCCCTCGTCGAGCAGGTCGTCGTACTCGGTGAAGGCGTGCCGGGCGAAGGCCGTCAGAGCGAGCCACGCCGCGTTCTCGGGCATCGCGCCGCGCAGGCCGGGGCTGCGCATCGCCCGGTCGAGCACCGCCTCCGCCTCGAAATCGGGCAGGCGCGGCGCGAGCCGGGCCAGCGCCTCGGCGACCATGGCGCGGCGGTCCCACGACGGGACGGCGCTGGGCCGGGGCTCTCCCTTGGTCATGCGGCGACCTCGCGTCGGGCCCGAAAGCAAGAAAGGGCGGAGCCTCGCGGCCCCGCCCTTCGCACGATGATCCGAGACGATGCTCTCGGTTTTTGATTTTGCATCGTCTTCTTCCGAAAGCCGGCAGCCACCTTTCGGGACGATGCTCTAGCGTTTCGAGAACTGGAAGCTGCGGCGGGCCTTCTTGCGGCCGTACTTCTTGCGTTCCACGACGCGCGGGTCGCGGGTCAGGAAGCCCTCGCGCTTGAGCGGCGCGCGCAGTTCCGGCTCGTAGTAGGTCAGGGCCTTGGACAGGCCATGGCGCACGGCGCCGGCCTGACCGGACAGGCCGCCGCCCTTCACCGTGACGGTGATGTCGTACTGGTCGACGCGGCCGGCGATCTCCAGCGGCTGGCGCAGGATCATGCGCAGCACCGGGCGGGCGAAGTAGGTCTCGACCGGGCGGCCGTTGACCACGACGGTGCCGTTGCCCGGCTTGATCCAGACGCGCGCGACCGCGTCCTTGCGCTTGCCGGTGGCGTAGGCGCGGCCCTGGGCGTCCAGCTTCTGAACGTGGACGGGCGCCTCGTTCTCGGGATTGCTGGTCTGGGTGTTCGCCCGATTGAGATCGGCGAGGGACTGAAGGGTCGCCATGATCAAGCGCTCACGTTCTTACGGTTGAGGGAGCCGACGTCGAGCGCCTGCGGCTGCTGGGCCTCGTGGGGATGCTCGGCGCCCTTGTAGACGCGCAGGTTCCCGAGGATCTGGCGGAAGAGCGGGCCGCGGGGCAGCATGCGCTCGACGGCCTTCTCGACCACGCGCTCGGGGAACCGGCCCTCGAGGATGAACTTGGCCGAGCGCTCCTTGATGCCGCCCGGATAGCCCGTGTGGTGGTAGTAGACCTTCTGGTCGTACTTGCGGCCGGTGAACTTCACCTTGTCCGCGTTGATGACGATGACGTTGTCGCCGCAATCGACGTGGGGCGTGTAGGCGGCCTTGTGCTTGCCGCGCAGGCGCATCGCCACGATCGAAGCGAGACGGCCCACGACAAGGCCCTCGGCATCGATCACGACCCACTTCTTGTCGACGTCGGCGGGCTTCAGCGAAGTGGTCTTCATGGCCGATTCCCGTGCCGGTGACGTTTGAAACAAGGCGCCGCCGCGTCGGTGAGGACGCAGCGGCGTGCGGGAGGGTCACTACGGGGGATTCGCCCCCGCGTCAAGACGCGGTTGCGGCCGTTGATCGCGAAAAGCGCAATGATGCGAACGGGTTCGGTTTTGCGGTATTTCAATACCGCATACCCCGTTTCGGAAACCGTCGCCGCCTTCCGGGAATCTGCCGCGGCCGGATAAGGAAGAACCCGCCGCGGCGAGGCCGGGCGGGTGGAGTTTGGAGATTCGTCCAGTCTCAACCTGAACATATCTTCGACGCGCTATCGTGCCGTTTCATCCGACATCCTTGCAAAAAATTTCGGATTCGGGTCGGTATCCGCCTGCAAACTCGAGGCTCCGAACTCGGTTCGGCACAGCGAGTCTTCAGGAGGCCGGCCCAACGTTGACGCCGAGATAGCAGTTCCCGAGGTTGGGAGAGACGGAGACGCGGCGCTCGAGATCGGGCGCCAGCGTCAGGGTCCCGTCGATCACGTCGAGACTGCACGGTCGCGCGACCTCGGCGTTGAAGATGAAGGTGGTGGGCGCCTTGACCTCGCAGGCAAGGCTGCGGCCGAGCTTGAATCGCACGGGACGGCTCCGGATTTCGCAGGGGAGAAAGCCCCGGTCGCGCGGGGCATTGCGCCGCAAACGCGCGGACAGCCGTCCGGCTCCGCGCTCAGGCAGCCCGTTCCTTGCGCGGCAGCAGAAGCACGGTGAGCGAGCGCACGCCCTGCGCCCCGTGGATCAAGACGCCCTCGATGTCGGCGGTCGCCGAGGGACCGGTGTGCAGCACGGCGTAGGCGGCCTGCCCGAACTCCGAACGGCGGTAGGCCGCCTGGATGTCGACGACGATATCCGCGGGATCGAGCAGCACGATCAGGTGCTGGGCGAGATAGGCGACCGCGTTCACGATCAGATCGCCTTCCGTGAACAGGACCGAGCCGGTCTCGGCCACGCCGAAGCGGGCGCGCACCACCGCGGCGTCGACATCGGCGAGATCGGCGGGCTTGCGGACCGTGGCGAGATCGCGGTTGCCGGAAAACTCCGGTACCGCCGAGGCGATCACCGTCGCCCGGTCCAGCCGCGGGCGCACCGGCGCGAACGGGTCGGCCGGCCCACCCGCCCGCTCGACCCGGCCGCCCATCCTGCCCAGGCGCTCGGAGAACCCGGCGACGAGATCGTCTCCGACCAGGGGCGCGAAGGTCGGCACTTCGGGCAGCGGGAAGTCGCCGGCCGGCCGGTTGGCGCGCAGCCGGGTGAGAATGGCGTCGCGGGCGCTCACGCGTCCGTCTCCTTCTTCATGCGGTTCTGCCGGTACCACGCGTGGAAGCTCTGGCGCGGAGCGTGGGGCATCTCGCGCTTCTTCCCCCAGGTGTTGGCCGGGTTGTAGACGGCGAAGCGCGGCAGCACGCGCAGCGCGGAATCGGCGGTCTGGATCGCGGCGCGGTAGGCGGCGGGCCGGCTCAGCACGGCGCCGGCGGCCTTCATCATGCCCTGCTTCAGGAGCGGGATCCGGTGCTCCTCGGCCAGGACCCTGCGCCAAGCGAAGATCTGCTCGTGGATGTTGATCTTCACCGGGCAGACATTGGTGCAGGAGCCGTTCATGGTCGAGGAGAACGGCAGGGTCGAATATTTCCGCTTGTCGAAGGTCGGATCGATGATGAGCCCGATCGGGCCGGAATAGGTCGCGCCGTAGGAGAGGCCGCCCGAGCGCCGGTAGACCGGGCAGGTGTTCATGCAGGCGCCGCAGCGGATGCATTTGAGCGAGGTCCAGAACTCCTCCATCGCCAGCCGCTCGGAGCGGCCGTTGTCGACCAGCACGAAGTGCATTTCCGAGCCGGTCCGCGGTTTGCGGAAATGCGAGGTGTACTGGGTGATCGGCGAACCGAGCGCCGAGCGCGAGAGGAGCCGGATGAACACGCCGAGATGCTCGACGCGGGGAAGCAGCTTCTCGATGCCGATCGAGTGGATCTGCAGCGGCGGGACGTTGCCCGACAGGTCGGCATTGCCCTCGTTGGTGCAGGTGACCACCGTGCCGGTCTCGGCGATGGCGAAGTTGCAGCCGGTGAGCCCGGCATCGGCCTTGAGGATCAGCGGGCGCGTCGTCTCGCGCTGGCTCTCGGCGAGATAGTGGGCATCGTCGTTGTCGGGGTCGGTGCCGAGCGTCCTGGCGAACACGTCGGCGACGTCGAGGCGGGTCTTGTGGACCGCCGGCATCACCACGTGGCTCGGCTCCTCCTCGTCGAGCTGCTGGATGCGCTCGCCGAGATCGGTCTCGATCACGTCGATGTCGTGGGCCGCCATGAAGTGACGGAAGCCGCACTCCTCGGTCAGCATCGACTTCGACTTCACCAGCGACCTGGCGCCGTGCCGCTTCAGGATGTCGAGGACGATGCGGTTGTGGGCCGCCCCGTCCTCGGCCCAGTGGACGTGGACGCCGTTGGCCTCGGCCGCCGCCTCGAACTGTTCGAGGTAGCGGTCGAGATGGGTCAGCGTGTGCGTCTTGATCCGCGAGGCGAGTTCGCGCAGTTCCTCCCACTCCGGAATGCCGTGGGCGGCGACATCGCGCTTGCGGCGCACGTCCCACAGGCGCTCGTCATGGGCCTTCTGGTGCATCGGCGCGGCGAGGAAGCGCTCGGCGGCTTCCGCCTGATCGATCGGCCGGTTGCCGCGCACCCGCGCGCCGCGGGGCTGCGGCTCGCGCGGGGCGTCGGCGCGGATCGGCTTCGAGGCGGCTTCCGCGTGCTGCAGGCGCTCGCCGCCGGGGCCGCGCTCGCTCTCGTCGGAGGGAGCCCGCACCTCGCGGTGGAGCACGTCCCCGGTCCGGCGCGGGGTCAGGTCGTCGGCGCTCATGCGGCGGCTCCGTTCAGCACCTGGGCGATGTGGATGTATTTCAGCGGCACGCCGAGGCGCTCGGCGCAGCCCTTCTGGTGCATCAGGCAGGAGGAATCGGCCGAAACGACGTACGCGGCGCCGGCACGGGCCTGATCCGTCACCTTGTCGTAGCCCATCTTGGCCGAGACCGCGGGCTCGAACACCGAGAAGGTGCCGCCGAAACCGCAGCACTCGTCGGGCCGGGTGAGATCGACGATCTCCAGACCCTTCACCTTCTTCAGGAGGCTGAGGGGCTTGGAGAAGAACGGCCGGTTCAGCTCGGTCGGCCGGGCGTGGCCGATGCCGCGCAGCGCGTTGCAGTTCGAGTGGTAGGCGACCTTGTGCGGGAACGCGGCCCAGGGCAGCGCCTCGATCCTGAGCACGTCGTGCAGGAACTCGACCAGCTCATAGGTCTTGGAACGCACCGCCTTGACCTCGTCGGTCTGCGGGATGGCGGTGAGATGCTCGCGCACCTGATGCACGCAGGAGCCGGACGGGGCGACGACGTAGTCGAACCCCGAAAAGTTCTTGACGAACAGCGCCTCGGTGGCGGCGGCCTCGCCGTGGCAGCCGGTATTGGTCATCGGCTGGCCGCAGCAGGTCTGGTCGTAGGGGTATTCGACGGTGAGGCCGAAGCGCTCCAGCAGTTCCAGCGTGGCGATGCCGACCTCCGGCTCGAAGGCATCGACGTAGCAGGGGACGAACAACCCGATCCGCATGGCGCTCTTTGATCGTGGTTTCAGCCGGATGCCTTGGCTCTCCACCTTGGAACGGCTTCAGGCCGGCCCCGGCTGCATACGCCTCCGATCCCGGGTTTCCAAGCGCGGGCGGTCGCTCCAGTCAGTTCGTCACGGCCGCGGCCCGGCCGGCGGCGCGGATGCGCTCCAGGACGCTGGCGTAGTTTTCCGGCGTCAGGATGCCGACGAGCTTGTCGCGGATCACGCCGTCGGGGCCGACGATGAAGGTCTCCGGCACGCCGTAGACGCCGAGATCGATGCCGGCGCGGCCGCTGGTGTCGGCGCCGACCGCGGAAAACGGCAGGCCGTGGCGCTCGAGCCAGCGCCGGCCGGCCTCGCCCGGATCCTTGTAATCGATGCCGACCAGCCGGATTCCGGGCTCCTGCGACAGACGCATCAGCATCGGGTGCTCGATCTGGCAGGGTGCGCACCACGAGGCGAAGACGTTGAGGACCGTCACCTGCCCCTTCAGGTCGGCGCTCGCCAGGCCCGGCACCGGCTTTCCGTCCGTCTGAAGGCCCGCGACCGGCCCGAGAGCGAAGGCAGGCAGCGGCTTGCCGATCAGGGCCGAGGGCAGCGCCTGCGGGTCCGCGCCCGAGCGCAGGCGAACGAGGAAGGCGACGGCCAGCACCGCGAAGACGAGAACCGGCAGCAGCACGAGGAGCGAGCGGCGCGGACGCCCCTGGAGCTCGGGCGACGGCGCGCTCACGGGCGCGCTCCCCGCTCGTCCTGAAGCTCGGCCAGCGCCCGGCGCTGCACCCGCCCATCCCACCAGCCGTTGACGATCAGGGCACCGAGCACCAGCGCGGCGAAGCCGTAGGAGCCGGCGATGAAGGCGGTGTAGGGTCCAAAGTCCATGACGCTCCGCTCGGATGGCTCTCGGTTTCTGATTGTGCACCGTCTTTTCAGACAAGCCGGCCGCCACCTTTCGGGACGAGGCTCTAGATCGCTTGGCCCACGGGAACGCCCGTGGCCACCCGGGTGACGCGGGCCGCGCTCTGAGCGCCGGCATCGAGCCGCTCGGCCTGCCGGATCAGCAGCGTGCGCACCCGGCGGCGGTAGATTTCCGTGCGCATCGCCTGGAGATGCAGGGTGACGCCGAGGAGCGTCATCGCCAGCACCATTTCGAGCAACGGATAGAGCATCGAAGAATCGATCGACGAGCCGCCCATGCGCAGGATCGAGGCCGGCTGGTGCAGCGTCGACCACCAGTTCACCGAGAACTTGATGATCGGCAGGTTCACCGCGCCGACCAGCGTCAGGATCGAGACCGCCCGGGCCGCCCGGCTCGGATCCTCGATGGTCCGCCACAGGGCGATGATGCCGCAATAGATCAGGAACAGCACCAGCATCGAGGTCAGGCGCGCGTCCCACACCCAGTAGGTGCCCCACATCGGCTTGCCCCAGAGCGAGCCGGTGACGAGGCAGATCAGGGTGAAGGCCGCCCCGATCGGTGCCGCGGCGCGTTGCGACACGTCGGCGAGCGGATGGCGCCACACGAGCGTGCCGATCGCCGAGAGCGTCATCGCCCCGTAGAAGCCCATGCCGAGGATCGCGGCGGGGACGTGCACGTACATGATCCGCACGGTCTCGCCCTGCTGATAGTCGGGCGGCACCACGAAGAGGGCCAGATAGAGTCCGACGGCGATCAGCAGGGCCGATGCCGCGGCGAGCCAGGGCAGGGCCGCGCCCGACCAGCGCAGGAAGTGGCCCGGATGGGCGAGGCGGTTCCAGAGAGCGGTCCACATGGGATTCTTTCATAGCGCCGAGTGCGCCGCAGCAGCAATGCGCGCCAGCGTCCCGTCAGGGCCATCGCTTCAAGCGATGGCCCTGGTTTTCTTGGCTGGCCTCAGTCGCCGGCGCCCGCCTCCGCGGACATCTCGGCCCCTTGGGTTTCACTCCGCTCGATGCTTCTCAGGACCAGGGTCCTGAGAAGCCCGCTCCGCGCGGCGCTCTTGGTCGTGTCCCTTCGCGCCGCGAAGCCGCTCAAGCGGCTTCGAGCGACGGCCTTGGCGTCCCGTCTCTCCGTTGCCGAGCAAGTCGGCGCGCTGCGAACTATTTGTGCAGCGTATCGCCGGAACGGTCCGAAGCCTCACCGCTTAACGCCCTATCCGGCAAATCTTTACTTGCCGGAATTGAAGACGGAAGTCACAGGCCGCCGCATGTTGATCAAGACCGGTTACGACATCGCGTTCGAGACTGATTCCGCAACGCCGATGTCGCTGCTCCTCAGCGTCCACCCCTCGCGGCAGGGCGACCTGCGCAGCCCGGAGCGGATCGATTTCGATCCGCCGATCCCGCAGCGCCAGACGCTCGACGCGTTCGGCAACGTCTGCACGCGCATCGTCGCCCCGCCCGGGCGCCTGACGATCTCGGCAGATTTCCTGGTGGCGGATACCGGGCGGCCCGACGAAGTGGCGGCCGATGCCGCGCAGGTGCCGGTCGACGCCCTGCCCGACGCGGTGATGCTCTACCTGATGGCGAGCCGCTACTGCGACACGGACAGGCTGTGCGGCATCGCCTGGCAGCTCTTCGGCCGCACGCCGGAAGGCTGGGGCCGGGTGCAGGCGATCGTCGACTACGTGCACCGGCACATCCGCTTCGACTACCAGCGGGCGGACGCCACGCGCACGGCCTTCGACGGGTACACCCAAAAGGTCGGCGTCTGCCGCGACTTCGCGCATCTGGCGATCGCCTTCTGCCGCTGCATGAACATCCCCGCGCGCTACTGCACCGGCTACCTCGGCGACATCGGCGTGCCGCCGGTGCCCGACCCGATGGATTTCTCGGCGTGGTTCGAGGTCTATCTCGGCGGGCGCTGGTACACCTTCGACGCCCGCCACAACACGCCGCGGATCGGCCGCATCGTCATGGCCCGGGGCCGCGACGCCACGGATTGCGCGCTCTCCACGAGCTTCGGCGCGGCGCGGCTCGTCCGCTTCGAGGTCCACACCGACGCGGTCGCGGACGGCGTGCCCGCCGACCTGATGCGCGCCGCCTGAGCTCAAGCCGTCAGGCGGTCTGCCACCGCCTCGGCGAGCGAGAGCACGGAGGTCAGGCCCGGGCTCTCGATGCCGAAGAGCTGCACCAGCCGAGCGAGGCCGTGTTCGGCCGGTCCGTCGATGCGGAAATCCGCCGGCGGCTCGCCGGGGCCGGTCAGCTTCGGGCGGATGCCGGCATAGTCCGGCGTCAGGCGTCCCTGCGGCAGGCCGGGCCAGTAGCGCCGGATCGCCGCCGCGAAGGTCTCGGCCCGCGCCGGATCGACGGCG
Source organism: Methylorubrum populi (assembly GCA_036946625.1). Classification (NCBI taxonomy): domain Bacteria; kingdom Pseudomonadati; phylum Pseudomonadota; class Alphaproteobacteria; order Hyphomicrobiales; family Methylobacteriaceae; genus Methylorubrum; species Methylorubrum populi. The sequence continues at coordinate 1,277,254 of JAQIIU010000003.1, read as the reverse complement.
TAGTCGGGCGTCTCGACCCACTCGACATCGGGGCCGAAGCGCATCCGGCCGGCGAGATCCAGCGTCAGATGGATGCCGAGTCCTCCCTCGACCGGGGCCGGGTAGATCAGCCGCGCGAAGGCGGGTTTGCCGGTGCAGCCGAAATAGCTGCCCTTGGCCAGTACCTGCCGCGGCACGCATCCCGGCGCCAGTCCCCCGATCCGGCGCGCGAAGGCCTGCGCGCCGAGACCGGCGGCGTTGACGATCCCGTCGACCCACAGCGTGTCCGGGGTCCGGCCGCCGAAACGGACATGCCAGCGTCCCTGCCTCGGCTCCGCCGATTCGATCGGCGTGCGCAGGGCGAGCACGCCGCCCGCATCCTCGATGTCGCCGAGCAGGGCCAGCATCAGGGCATGGCTGTCGACGATGCCGGTGGCGGGCGAGTGGAGCGCGGCGACGCAGGACAGGGCCGGCTCCAGGGCGACGGCCGCGTCGCGTTCGAGCCACGCGAGACCCTCGACACCGTTCTCGACGCCGCGGGCGAAAACGGTTTCGAGCGCCGGGCGCTCCTCGTCGCGGGTCGCCACGATCAGCTTGCCGCACGGGCGATAGGGGACGCCGTGGCTCTCACAGAATCCGACGAGGCGGCGCCTTCCCTCGACGCAGTGGCGGGCGCGGACCGAGCCCGGCGGGTAGTACATCCCGCCGTGGATCACCTCGGAGGAGCGGGCGGACACGCCGGTGCCGATCGCCTCCGCCGCCTCCGCCACGACGACCGAATGCCCGCGCAGGGCGAGCGCCCGCGCGACCGCGAGTCCGACCACACCGGCTCCGACGACGAGCGCTTCCATGCCCCTGCCAACCCGGCTGGTGATCCTGCTCCCCGTCAGCCCTTGCTGTCGAGCGGGCGCCCGAGCAAGCGGGCGAACTCCGCCTCGATCTCCTCCACCGAGAACGGGTTCTGTCCCTGCCCGCCGGATTCGGCCGACTCCGCCTTCGGTTCGGGCTCCGCCGCTTCGGATCTGGACGATCCGGCCCCGGTCGGCGCGGCGGGCTTCGGAGCCGCCGCCGGCCTAGGCTCGGTTCTCGGCGGAGCCGCGGCGGGAGCCGCTTGCGTCTCCTGCCGTGCGGGCGGCGCGGCCGGAGATGGCGGCTCGGGCTGTGCCGTCGCCATCGCCGCCGCGACCGGATCGGGCTGCGTCGGCGGGGTCGGTTCGGCCGGCTTCGGAGCGGGCGGTGGAGGCGGCGGCGCGACGGGCGCGCCGGGCGGCGGTGTCACGGCCGAGGACGGCCGCTTCAGCGCGACCTGAAGCTGTCGGGCCATATCCGAGAGCACCGCCGGGTCGACCACCCGAGGCTCTCGGCCGGCGATGACGGGCGGCGGCTCCGATGCGGGCCCGGGCGGGGTGGGCGGCGGCGGCACGGGATCGGGACGGGCAGCCCGCTCGGAGGCCGTCTCGGCGCGCGGGCCGACCACGGTCGGCGCGGTCCGTCGCATCAGGCGGCTGACCGGCGAGGCCGGCCGGGGCCGGGCGTCGGCCGGCGAGATCTCGGGCTCGAACAGACCCGGATCGAGGGACGGCGTCCGGTCGGCTGCCGGCTGCGCACTCGGCGCGGAGGCGGAAACCACCTCCGGCATGGTGAAGGTCGGCGGCGCCGGACTGTCGAGGAAGGGATCGGTGCGCGGCGGCTCCAGGGCGCCGGCCTCGGCCGCGCCGCTCTCGGACCGGCCCGATCCTTCCGGAGCGTAGCGGCTGCCGGCGCCGCGCTGGATGTGGCGCTCGATCACCACGTCGTTGGGCCCGCCGACGAGCAGGAGATGCTCGACGTTGTCCCGCCGCAGCAGGATGAGTTGGCGCTGCCGGTCGAGTTCGTAGATGTCGACGATGCCGAGCCGCGGCTGGCGTCCGCGCTGGCCCGGGCTCGCGGCGAGCGACAGCCCACGCCCGGACAGCCGCATGAACAGCATCGCCGCGACCAGGAACAGCACCAGGATGACGAGGAAGATCACCAGGAACTGCAGGGCGTAGGAGCCCTCGGAACTGAAGAACGCTTGCAAGACCGGGGTCTCTCGTGGTCGGGGCTCCTTCGACGCCGCGCGAAGCATCCGGCCAGGACCGGAGCCTTCGGGAGACGCGAACTCGGCCCCACGCGATACAGGCCTCGATTATCGCCGCCGGCCGCGGTCCCGGCAACAAAGGCTGACGCTTCGTTAACAACTCGGTGCGGCGGGTCGGGTGCAATTCACGTTCGATACCAAGCCGCAGGGAAGCCGACCGATGGTCGGCTTCCCTGCGTCCGGCGGACGCCCGCCGCCGCGCCTTCGCGCGGGCAACCGTCGATGAGCCGGGATCATCGCCGGTCGGTATGAATGCGGTCGGCCGCATCGGCTCCGCAGGATACCCGGCAGGAATTGCCCGCTTAACGGCTCCTTAACCATGCGGGCGGCAAGTTCTGCCGGGTCCGGACCCGCGGCTCACCGCGATCCCCCATCCCGCCGCGCCGGCCGCCCGAGGCACCATGTCGCTCACCGACCTGCCCCTGCTCGGCATGCTGCGCACCCGGATGCACTGGCACCAAGCCCGTCAGGCGCTGCTCGCGGAAAACGTCGCCAACGCCGACATGCCGGGGTTTCACCCGCGCGATCTGGCCGAACCCGCCGCCGCGTCGGCGGGTCTGGCCGCGCCGCTCGGCGCCTCGGTCGGCGGCGACGGGCTCGCCCGCACCGATTCCGGCCATATCGGGCTCTCGGCCGGCAGCGGGCCGAACGCCGACCCGCGCCGGTTCAAGGGCTTCGAGGTCCGCCCCTCGGGCAACGGGGTCAATCTCGAGGAGGAGATGATGAAGGCCGGCGACAACCAGTCGGACTATCAGCTCGTCGCCTCGCTCTACCAGAAGAGCCTCGACGCCCTGAAGATCGCCGTCGGCAAGCGCTGAAGAGTCTGAGCAGGCACCGCCATGGATTTCCTGAAGAGCCTCGGCATCGCCGCCTCCGGCCTCAAGGCGCAGTCCGGCCGGATGCGCATCATCGCCGAGAACATCGCCAACGCCGATTCCACCGCCCCGAGCGCGGGCGGCGATCCCTACCGCCGCAAGGTGCCGACCTTCACCAGCCGGTTCGACCGTGAACTGAACGCGAGCGTGATCGAGGCCGGCCGGGTCCGGCGCGACCCCTCGCCGTTCCGCACCAAGTACGACCCCGGCAACCCGGCCGCGGACGCGCGCGGCGAGGTGCGCCTGCCCAACGTCAACGGGCTGGTCGAGAACATGGACATGCGCGAGGCCCAGCGCTCCTACGAGGCCAACCTCAACATGGTCACCGCCACGCGGCGGATGATCTCCCGCACCCTCGAAATCCTGAAGGCGTGAGCCCGATGACGACCTCCGCCTTCGCCGCCGGCGCCTACGCCGCCGCCCAGGGCATCGCCCGCCCCGGCGCTCAGAAGCCCGTCCAGGGCATGGTGCAGGGGTCGTCCGCGCCGGGCGGCTTCGGCGGCCTGCTGCAGCAGAGCCTCGACGGCGTGGCCCAGGCCGGCGCCCAGGCCGACCGCGCCGCCCTCTCGGCGGCCACCGGCAAGGCCAACGTCGTCGATGTCGTGACGGCGGTGGCCGAGAGCGAGACCGCCCTCCAGACCCTGGTCGCCGTGCGCGACCGCGTGATCTCCGCCTACGAGGAGATCATGCGCATGCCGATCTAGTTCCTTTCGGTTTTTCCCCTCTCCCTGCAAGCGCGGCGAGGAGATGCCCATGTCAACGTCCCTCAGAGCAGACGAAAAGCCGACAGCCCCATGACCGGCCTCGCCATCCTCGACATCGCCCGCGACGGCATCTTCGTCTTCCTGAAGGTGGCCGGCCCCCTGATGATCGTCGCCCTCGTGATCGGCCTGATCGTGTCGCTGTTCCAGGCGCTGACCCAGATCCAGGAGCAGACGCTGATCTACGTGCCGAAGATCGTCGCGGTGTTCGGCGTGATGCTCCTCATGCTGCCCTTCATGGGCGACGCCATGGCCGCCTACATGGCCCGGATCGCCGCCCGCATCGCCGCGGGCGGGTGATGGCTCGCGGGCAGCGCGCGGGGCCGCGAGCGTGTAGGAAGGGCCGGCATGACCACGCCGCTCGACCTGCTGCTGCCCGGCCTCGCGGCGGCCTTCCTGCTCACCTTCGCCCGGGTCGGCACGCTGATCATGCTGATGCCGGGGCTGGGCGAGCAGCTCGTCTCGGCCCGGCTGCGGCTCGGCCTCGCCCTGCTGGTGACGCTGGTGCTGTTCCCGACCGTTCGCCCGATGCTGCCGACCGGCAACGCGGCGCTCGCGGCGCCGACCCTCATCGGGCTGCTGTTCGGCGAGATCCTGATCGGCCTGATGCTGGGCCTGTGCGTGCGCATGATCGTCGCCGCGCTGCAGACGGCGGGCGTGGTGATCTCGCAGCAGCTCGGCCTGTCCTACGCCATGACCGTCGACCCGACGATGGGCGGGCAGCAGGCGGCGCTCGGCAACTTTCTGGCGCTTCTCGGCGTCACCCTGGTGATGGCGGCCGACCTGCATCACCTCGCCCTCGAAGCGATCGGGCGCAGCTACCTGCTCCTGCCGCCCTCCGGCGTGCCGGCGATGGCGGATGCGGCCAAGCTCGCCCTCGACGCCTTCAGCCGCGGCTTCGCCCTCGCGGTGCGCATCTCCGGGCCGTTCATCGTCTTCGGCATCCTGTTCAACCTCGGCCTCGGCGTGCTGTCGCGGCTGATGCCGCAGCTTCAGGTGTTCTTCCTCGCGGTGCCGGCCTCGGTGCTGATCGGCATGATGATGCTCGTCGGCGCGCTCGGTCTGATCATGGGGGTGTTCCTGGACGATCTCGGCCGCTATCTCGGCGCGTTCCTCGGGCGCTGATCGGGAACGACGGAGCCTGAACCGATGGCCGACGAGAGCGACGACGAGGACAAGACCGAAGACCCGACGCCGCGGCGAATCGAGCAGGCGATCGAGCGCGGCGACGTCCCCAACAGCCCCGAGATCAACACCTTCTTCATCCTGGCGGCCTTCACCCTGGCACTGATGCTCTCCGCGCACCCGGTCGCCGAGGGGCTGAGCCGCGACATGCGCGGCTTCCTCGAACATGCCGGCGGCCTGCCTTCCGATGCCGGCACCTATCGCGGCGTCGCCTTCCGCGCGGGGCTGGTCTGCGTCAAGGCGCTCGCCGTGCCGCTCGGCATCGCCGTGCTCGCGGCCATCGCCGCCGGCCTGATCCAGCATCGGCCGATCTTCACCGCCGAGAGCCTGATGCCGAAATTCGCGCGCATCTCGCCGATGGCCGGGGCCAAGCGCCTCGTCGGTGTCGAGGCCTGGGTCAATTTCGGGAAGGGGCTCGCCAAGATCGTCGTGGTCGGCACGGTGGCCGGGGCCATCCTGTGGAACGAGCACGACCGGGCCGAATCCTACGTCCAGCTCGACCCCGGCGCCGCCCTCGCCGGCACCCTGTCGCTCGCCCTGAAGATGATGGGCGGCATGCTCGCCGCCTACGCGGTGATCGCGCTCGGCGACGCGCTCTACCAGCGCCACCGCTGGCGTGCCCGGCTGCGCATGACCAAGGAAGAGATGAAGCAGGAGCACAAGGAGAGCGAGGGCAGCCCGGAGGTGAAGGCCCGGATCCGCCAGTTGCGGCAGGCCCGGGTGAAGAAGCGGATGATGGCCGCGGTGCCCACCGCCACCGTGGTGGTGACGAACCCGACCCACTTCGCCGTGGCCCTGCGCTACGAGACCGGCATGGCCGCCCCCGTCTGCGTCGCCAAGGGCGTCGACTCGCTGGCGCTGCGCATCCGCGCGGTGGCCGCCGAGCACGACGTGCCGGTGATGGAGAACCCGCCGCTGGCGCGCGCCCTGCACGCCACGGTCGAGGTCGATGCCGAGATTCCCGCCGAGCACTATCGCGCGGTTGCGGAGGTCATCGGTTTCGTGCTTCGCCTGCGCCGCCGGGCCGCCTGAGCGCCGACACGCTTCCGCTCGGGACGGCGAAGTGCCTCAGCGGCCACGGTTTATGCACCATTGTCCGGCAATGCTCCGGCACGACGCGCGACGATTGATGCCGCACACCGCCCGGGGCGGCGTGCGCGGGATGGGTAGGGCCTGATGGCTGAGGTCAGCGGACCAGCGGTGCCGGCGTCCGGTTCGATCGACCGTTCGGAGCGGCCGGGCCGGGTCGGCCTGCTGCTGATGCTGGCGGGGCTGCTCGTCGGCGCGGCGGTCGGGCTGTCCTTCGTCGCCAACGAGCAGGCCCAGCCGCTCATCCTCGCCCTGCTGGCGCTGCTCGCCATGGCGGGCGTGTTCTTCCTGTTCGCGCTGGCCATCGGCGCGCTCCAGCTCGCCGGTCCGGCCTCGCGCGACGACATCACCCGCGCCATCGTCGACGCGGCGCCCGCGGGCAAGCTCGTCGTCGAGGACAACGGTCGGATGATCTACGCCAACGAGGCGTATATGCGGCTGGCCGGCGGCGACAGTTTCTCGAATTTGCGCTCCATCGAACGCATCTTCGTGGGCGCGCCCGAAGTCTCCGAAGCCGTCTATCGCTTGGCGCAGGCGGCGCGCGACGACCGCGCCTACACGGAAGAGATCCGGATGTCGCCGCCGCCGGGCGGTGCCCCGGACCGCGACTTCGCGTGGTACCGCATCGCCGTGCGGCCGATCGCCCGCCACCGCGGCTCCGCCGCGCTCTGGACGGTGAGCGACATCACCCACGAGCGCGAGCGCCAGGAGAACGTCTTCCAGGAACTCCAGCACGCGATCGACTATCTCGACCACGCCCCGGCGGGCTTCCTGTCGATCGATGCCGCGGGCTCGATCGTCTACATGAACGCGACGCTCGCCTCCTGGCTCGGTTACGACCTCGCCACCGTGGGCTCCGGCGGCCTGAAGCTCCTGGAGATCGCCCCCGGCGCCGACGTGCTCACCGCCGCGCCCGGCCTGCCCGGCGAGGTCCGCACCGATCGCTACGACATCGATCTGCGCCGCCGCAACGGCCAGCCGCTGCCGACCCGGCTCTACCACCGCGTCGCCTACGGCCAGGACGGGGCGCCCGGTCCCTCGCGCACCTTCGTGCTCAACCGCTCCGCCGGCTCGGACGCCGACGAGCCGCAGCGCGCGGCGGAAGTCCGCCTCGCCCGCTTCCTCAACAGCAGCCCGATCGCCATCGCCACGCTCGACCGCGACGGGCGGGTGACCCGCGCCAACGCCTCCTTCGTGCGCCTGTTTGCCGGCATGCCGCGCCAGCCCGCGGCGGAGGCCGGCCGCGAGGCGCCCGATCCGATGATGCGCGACGCCGTGCTGGAGCAGGATCGGGGCACGATCGAGGGCGCGCTCGCCCGCGCCGCCAACGGCTTCGGCGGCCTCGACCCGATCGAGGTCGGCCTGTCCGGCCCCGGCGATCGTTCGGCCCGGGTCTGGATGAGTCCGGCCGACGCCGACGGCACGCAGGCGCCCGCGGACGAGTCCGGCGGCGACCGGGAGCGGGTGATCCTCTACGCCCTCGACACCACCGCCCAGCGCCAGCTCGAACAGCAGGTCGCCCAGACCCAGAAGATGGACACGGTGGGCCAGCTCGCGGGCGGCATCGCCCACGACTTCAACAACGTCCTCCAGGCGATCATCGGCTACTCGGACCTCCTGCTCGCGAGCCACCGGCCGACCGACCACGCCTTCCAGGACATCATGCAGATCAAGCAGAACGCGAACCGGGCCGCCAGCCTGGTTCGCCAGTTGCTGGCCTTCTCGCGCCGTCAGACCCTGCGGCCGGAGGTGATGGATGTCGGCGAGGCGCTGTCCGACCTGACGCTGCTGCTGAAGCGGCTGCTCGGCGAGCGGGTCCAGCTCGATTTTCGCCACGGCCGCGAGATCTGGCCGATCAAGGCCGACGTGAACCAGTTCGAGCAGGTGATCGTGAACCTCGCGGTCAACGCCCGCGACGCCATGCCGGGGGGCGGCAGCCTGACGATCCGCACCGCCAACTGCCCGGTCGATGCCGAGCGTCCGGTCGGCATTCCGGCGGGCGATCACGTCATGGTCGAGGTGACCGACACCGGCGAGGGCATTCCGCCGGAGGTGCGCCAGAAGATCTTCGAGCCGTTCTTCACCACCAAGGAGATCGGCAAGGGCACGGGCCTCGGCCTCTCGACGGTGTTCGGCATCGTCAACCAGTCGGGCGGTGCCGTCGACGTGCAGTCGACGGTGGGCGAAGGCACCACCTTCCGCATCTACCTGCCGCGCCACGAGCCGGAAGCGGAGACCCTGCCCGAACCGGCGCCCCCTACCCTGCCGGCCCGTCCGCCCGAGCCGAGGGCCGTCGAGGTGCCGGAGCCGCGCGATCCCGCCGATACGTCCGACCCGAAGACGGACGAGGCGACAGCGGACCCCGCCGCCCCGCATGCACCCGAACCGCCTCGGAAGCCGGCGACCGACCATACCGGCCAGGGCACCGTCCTTCTGGTCGAGGACGAGGATCCGGTCCGCGCCGTGAATTCGCGGGCGCTCTCCGCCCGCGGCTACACCGTGCTGGAGGCGGCCTCCGGCGTGGAGGCGCTGCGCCTGATCGAGGAGCACGCCGAGGGGATCGACGTGGTCGTCTCCGACGTGGTGATGCCGGAAATGGACGGGCCGACCCTGCTGCGCGAACTGCGCAAGCACTACCCCGAACTCAAGGTGATCTTCGTTTCGGGATACGCTGAAGACGCCTTCCGCAAGAACCTGCCCGAGGGCGAGACCTTCAACTTCCTGCCCAAGCCCTTCAGCCTCAAGCAGTTGGTCGAGACCGTGAAACGCACGATGGCCGACTGAGAGTCCGTTTGACTGGGATCATCCCATCCTGAACCCTCATCCTGAGGTGCCGGAGCGCAGCGGAGGCCTCGAAGGGTGCTCCAGGAACCCGCGCGGGATCTGGAACACCCTTCGAGGCCGCTTCGCGGCGCCTCAGGATGAGGGGGAGATGGGATCACTGCAGTCAAACAGGCTCTCAGCGCCCCGGAATGACGACGCAGCGTGCGGATTGGCACCCGAAGGCTTTTTGCGGCAACACGAGTTCGAACCCCCGGCAGACCATCGGCGATTTCAAAATCTCGTTTTGTAACCGTCTCCAGACGGTTCAGGGCGTGGAATCCTCGTTCTTCGTACCCTTCGGCCCCTGTCGCTCCTCGTTCTGCTCATAGGCCTCACGGGCCTGCAGGTCGCGTTGGATCTCGAACAAGGCCATCTGCAGGAGCGTCCGTTGTCGGAACGTGCCGGCAGAACCCAATCGCGCCTCCGCCTCACGCAAGAGTTGCTCGATTTCACGAAGTTCGTCGAGATCATTCGGCATGGAGACCGCCCCGTCATGCACGCGATAGAAGCATGGGGATTGCCGCACGGCTAGACGGGCCAGGAAGTGCGATCTTCTGTCGTGTGCACGCCTGCCGTAGATTTTATGGATTCCTCTCAGGCTCATTCCTCGCCGCAATGACGACTTGGATATCTCTTTCCGCCATGCGATCTTTCTTTAAAAACTTACTGAGCAAAAAATTTTTGCCAGGAAGGAAAATTCCAAACGTATTTATTGATTGAAAACGCTCCACTCGCTCGACGCCTCTGAAACACTACTCTAAGTTGCTTATCGCATGACAATTCTACAAAAAGGTGTGGTTGTTTGTGTCCCTTCACCGTCTCGGCAGTCCGACCGGAAGCGGCTCCATCGACGGCGGATCGATCGGGATCGCCTCGAAACGGCGGGTCGAGGCCTTGCGCATCAAGAACAAAGCAAGTACGAAATGCGTCAGCCCCGGCGGATTGAGCGCCGCGCCCCTCCCATGCATAAGGATGCCGAGCGATGGCCCAGCCTGCGCTGAAGATGGTGGATTCCCCGACGATGGCAGCAGCGGACAAGGACAAGTCGAAGGCGATCGAGGCTGCGCTGACGCAGATCGAGCGGGCCTTCGGCAAGGGCTCGATCATGCGGCTCGGAAAGGCCGACAAGGTGCAGGAGGTCGAGACGGTCTCGACCGGCTCCCTCGGCCTCGACATCGCGCTCGGCGTCGGCGGCCTGCCGCGCGGCCGCGTGATCGAGATCTACGGGCCCGAATCCTCGGGCAAGACGACGCTGGCGCTGCACACCATCGCCGAAGCCCAGAAGAAGGGCGGCGTCTGCGCCTTCGTCGACGCGGAGCATGCCCTCGATCCGGTCTATGCGAGGAAGCTCGGCGTCAATCTCGACGACCTGCTGATCTCGCAGCCCGATACCGGCGAGCAGGCCCTGGAGATCACCGACACGCTGGTACGCTCCGGCGCCATCGACGTGCTCGTGGTCGATTCGGTCGCCGCCCTGACGCCCCGCGCCGAGATCGAGGGCGAGATGGGCGAGAGCCAGCCGGGCCTTCAGGCCCGGCTGATGAGCCAGGCCCTGCGCAAGCTCACCGGGTCGATCTCGCGCTCGAACTGCATGGTGATCTTCATCAACCAGATCCGCATGAAGATCGGCGTGATGTACGGCAGCCCCGAGACGACGACCGGCGGCAACGCGCTGAAGTTCTACGCCTCGGTGCGCCTCGACATCCGCCGCGTCTCGACGATCAAGGATCGCGACGAGGCCATCGGCAACAACGTCCGCGTCAAGGTCGTCAAGAACAAGGTCGCGCCGCCCTTCAAGCAGGTCGAGTTCGACATCATGTTCGGCGAGGGCGTGTCGAAGGTCGGCGAGCTGGTCGATCTCGGCGTGAAGGCCGGCATCGTCGAGAAGTCGGGCGCGTGGTTCTCCTACGACAGCCAGCGCCTCGGCCAGGGCCGCGAGAACGCCAAGGGGTTCCTGCGCGACAATCCCGACATCGCCGCCAAGATCGAGGCCTCGATCCGCCAGAACTCGGGACTGGTCGCCGACCGCATCCTCGAGAACGCCAAGCCGACCGCCGACGACCTCGACGCGGGCGAGGCGTGAGCACCGCCTGGACATCCGAAGTCGGGAAAGCCCGCCGCGCGTGAGCGCGGCGGGCTTTTTCTTGGATTCGTCAGAGGCGATCAGCCCGGTGCGTGGCCCGCGTCGAACTCGGCCGCGAAGCGTGTGCCCGGCCGATCCGTGCAGCGGTCGATCCAGGCATCGATGTCCGGCACTCCGGGCTTGCCGAACCACGCGTAGGGCGAGTGCAGCAGGAGATCCGCGGCGGTGAAGCGGTCGCCGAGCAGGAAGGGCTTGTCCTTCAACCCATCGGCGAGCCGGGCCCTGACCTCGGCGCCCGTACGGAAGGTCCGGGCGATGGCGGGATGATCGAGGCCGATGGCTTCGAGCGTCAGAACGGGCTCCACGACGCCGGCATACCATGCGAGCCAGCCGAGATAGGCGCCGCGCCGCGGGTCACCGGCCGGGACGCCGAGGCCGGCCTTCGGAAACAGCTCGGCGAGATACTGGACGATCGCGCTCGACTCCCGGACCAGGATACCGTCGTGCTCGAGGAGCGGCACCTTGCCCTCCGGATGGGGATTGCGCGCGTCGCGGCCCCCCCACCCGTCCATGCGCGGGATCGTGACGGTTTCGATCCGCACCGTATCCAGGGCGTCGAGTTCCTTGAGGAGGGCGACGATGCGGGTCGAGCGGCTTTTCGGAGCGTGGAACAGGGTGATCATCGTCGGCCTCCGGCTGGCGGGTTGACGGGGGACGTTGTAGCCAAGCCCACCTGTCAGTTTCCGTCAGTTGGGCGATGGCGCGGACCGATCGACTCTTCCGGCTGCTGCACGCGATGCGCATCCTGCCCCAACCCGTCACCGCCGCCCGCTTGGCCGAGGAGACCGGCGTGTCGCTGCGCTCCCTCTATCGCGACATCGACAGCCTGCGCGCGGCCGGCGCCCGGATCGAGGGCGAGCGGGGCTACGGCTACCGGCTGGTCGAGGATGTCGCCCTGCCGCCGCAGACCTTCGACCGGATCGAGATCGAGGCGCTGGTGCTGGGTCTGGCCGAGGTTCGCCACATCGGCGACCCGGCCCTCGAACGGGCGGCCGCTTCGGTGCTCGCCAAGGTCGCCGCGACCTTGCCGGACCGGGGCGAGCGGCACCTGCTCCACGCCGTCTCGCAGGTGCGCCGCTTCGGCAGGCGCTTCCCCGCCATCCCCGACATGGCCACGATCCGAACCGGGTGCTGGCGCGAGGAAGCGCTGGCCATCGGCTACGCCGACAAGGACGGCACGCTGACCGAGCGCACGATCCTGCCGCTCTCCATCGTCTACCTCGACAGCAAGATGACGCTGTTGGCGTGGTGCTGCCTGCGGGAGGCGTTCCGGATGTTCCGGCTGGATCGCGTCAGGGAGGTGCGGGCGACGGGCCGGAGCTTCCGGCCGCGGCGCGTGGCGCTGCTGCGCGATTATCTTGCCGCGTTGAAGGCCAGCCGGTCGAGACCGGAGTCGGTCGGCCCCCCGTACGACGAGCCGACGTGACTCGCACAGCTTCGGCCCGTATGAGGGCCCAAGACTTCCCGCCGTGCTGCCCGTCAGCCGGTCCCCCGACGCGACTTGATTTCCGAGCCTATCCGATGAGCGGCGTCAACGAGATCCGATCGACCTTCCTGGACACCTTCCGGGATGCCGGGCACGCCGTCGTGCCCTCGTCGTCGCTGGTGCCGAAGAACGACCCGACGCTGATGTTCACGAACGCCGGCATGGTGCAGTTCAAGAACGTCTTCACCGGCGTCGAGAAGCGCCCCTACGTCAAGGCGACGTCCTCGCAGAAATGCGTCCGCGCCGGCGGCAAGCACAACGACCTCGACAACGTCGGCTACACCGCGCGGCATCACACCTTCTTCGAGATGCTCGGCAACTTCTCGTTCGGCGACTACTTCAAGGCCGATGCGATCGAACTTGCCTGGACGTTGATCACGAAAGAGTTCGGGCTGACGCCGGAGCGGCTGCTGGTCACGGTCTATGCCGACGACGACGAGGCCGCGGGCCTGTGGCGGAAGATCGCCGGCTTCGGCGACGAAAAGATCATCCGGATCGGCACCTCGGACAACTTCTGGCAGATGGGCGATACCGGCCCCTGCGGACCGTGCTCGGAGATCTTCATCGACCAGGGCCCGGCGCTCGCCGGCGGCCCGCCCGGCTCCCCGGACGAGGACGGCGACCGCTTCCTCGAATTCTGGAACCTCGTGTTCATGCAATACGATCAGGTCGAGCCGGGCGTGCGCACCCCCCTGCCCCGGCCCTCGATCGATACCGGCATGGGCCTGGAGCGGATGGCCGCGATCCTCCAGGGCGTCCATTCGAACTACGACACCGACCTGTTCCGGGCGCTGATCGATGCGGTGGCCCACGCCGTGTCGCGCGCGCCCGAGCCGGCGACGCGGGCCTCCTACCGCGTCGTGGCCGACCACCTGCGCTCGACCTCGTTCCTGATCGCCGACGGCGTGCTGCCCTCGAACGAGGGCCGCGGCTACGTGCTGCGCCGGATCATGCGCCGCGCCATGCGCCACCTCGAACTGCTCGGCGCCCGCGAGCCGGCGATGTACCGCCTCGTGCCGACGCTGGTGCGCGAGATGGGCCAGGCCTTTCCCGAACTCGTCCGCAGCGAGGCGCTGATCTCCGAGACCCTGCGGCTGGAGGAAGGCCGCTTCCGCAAGACGCTGGAACGCGGGCTCGCGATCCTCGATGCGGAGAGCCGCGATCTGGATGCCGGACGGAACCTCTCCGGCGAGACGGCCTTCACCCTCTACGACACCTACGGCTTCCCGCTGGATCTCACCCAGGACGCGCTGAAGGCTCGCGGCATCGGCGTCGACACCGACGCGTTCGACGCGGCGATGCGGCGCCAGAAGCAGGCGGCGCGCGCCGCGTGGCAGGGCTCGGGCGAGGCCGCCACCGAAACGGTCTGGTTCGGCATCAAGGAGCGCACCGGCGCCACCGAGTTCCTGGGATACGAGACCGAGTCGGCCGAGGCGGTCGTCGGCGCGGTCCTGCGCGAGGGTCACGAGGTCGAAGCGCTGCTGGGCGGCGAGAGCGGCCTCGTCATCGTCAACCAGACGCCGTTCTACGGCGAATCCGGCGGTCAGGTCGGCGATACCGGCACCGTCGGCGCTTCCGGCCTCAAGGCGCGGGTGACCGGCACGGAAAAGAAGCTCGGCGACCTGTTCGTGCACCACGTCACGGTCGAGGAAGGCAGCCTCGCCGTCGGCGCCGCGGTGGAGTTGAAGGTCGATCGCGCCCGCCGCGCCGCGATCCGCGCCAACCACTCGGCGACCCACCTGCTGCACGAGGCGCTGCGGCAGGTGCTCGGCGACCACGTGGCGCAGAAGGGCTCGCTCGTCGCGCCCGAGCGCCTGCGCTTCGACATCAGCCACCCCAAGCCCATCGACGAGGCGGAACTCGCCCGCGTGGAGGAGATCGCCAACGCGGTGCTGCTCCAGAACGCGCCGGTCGTGACCAAGCTGATGGCGGTGGACGAGGCGATCGAGTCGGGAGCCCGTGCCCTGTTCGGCGAGAAGTACGGCGACGAGGTGCGCGTCGTCTCCATGGGCCGGCCCGTGGACGACGCGGGCCGCGAGGTCGAGGGTCGCGAGACAGAAGGCCGCTTGCCGAACTTCTCGGTCGAGCTGTGCGGCGGCACGCACGTCTCGCAACTCGGCGAGATCGGCCAGATCACCGTGCTCGGCGAGAGCGCGGTGGGGGCCGGCGTGCGCCGCATCGAGGCGATGACCGGGACCGCCGCCCGCCGCCATCGCGCCGCCGAGAGCCGCGCGCTAAGCCGGCTCGCCGGCCTGCTCAAGGCGCCGGTCGGCGACGCGCCGGAGCGCCTCTCGGCCCTGATCGAGGACCGCCGCCGGCTCGAAAGGGAACTGACCGACGCGCGCAAGAAGATCGCCATGGGCGGCGCCTCGGGCGGCGGCGAGGCCCGCGAAGTCAACGGCGTGCGGCTGATGGCCCGGGTGGTCGAGGGCGTCGAGATGCGCGACCTCAAGGGGCTGGCCGACGAGGGCAAGAGCCGCCTCGGCTCAGGGATCGTCGCCATCGTCGGCGTCGCCGCCGACGGCAAGGCCGGGCTGGTGGTCGGCGTCACCGACGACCTGACCGCGCGCTACGACGCGGTCGGCCTCGTGCGTGCCGGCGCCGGCCATCTCGGCGGCAAGGGCGGCGGCGGCCGCCGCGACATGGCCCAGGCCGGCGGCCCGAACGGAGACGGGGCGGAGGCCGCCCTCGCAGCCATCACCGAGGCGCTCGCGGCGGCGTGAGGCCCTGCCGCGGCAGGCCCGAGAAAAACATCGGGAATCACGGAACGGTACGGCGGATCGCGGCTTGATTGGCCGCGATCCCGCCCACCGCCGGGCAGGCCAGACCTCAACCGATCCGTGAACCGATGAAACTCTTCCGCTGCCAGTCCTGCGACAACGTCCTGTATTTCGAGAACCGCTCCTGCGGGCGCTGCGGCCACCGGCTCGCCTACCTGCCGCAGCTCGGCCGGATCTCGGCCCTGGAGCCGGCAGGCGACAACCATGCCTGGACGCCGCTGGCGGCGCCGGACCGCCCCAGCTTCCTGTGCACCAACGCCGCGCACGACACCTGCAACTGGCTGGTTCCGCCCGGCACGACCGACGCCTTCTGCCTCGCCTGCCGCCACAACGGCATCGTGCCCGACGTGAGCGACCCGGTGAACCTGGGGCGCTGGCGCGAGATGGAGCACGCCAAGCACCGGCTGTTCTACACCCTGCTGCGCTGGAACCTGCCGCTGAAGACCCGCGCCGAGGATCCCCAGCACGGCCTGATCTTCAACTTCCTCGCCGACCCGCCGGACGCCAACGGGCCGAAGGTGATGACCGGCCACGACAACGGCGTCGTCACCATCGCGCTGATCGAGGCCGATCCGGCCGAGCGCGAGAAGCGACGCGCCGCCATGGGCGAGCCCTATCGCACGCTGCTCGGCCATTTCCGCCACGAGGTCGGCCATCATTACTGGGACCTGCTGGTGCGCGACGCGGGCAAGCTGGCGCCCTGCCGTGCGGTGTTCGGCGACGATTCCCAGGATTACGGCCAGGCGCTCCAGCGCCATTACGACCAGGGCGCGCCCGCGAACTGGCAGGAGAACTTCGTCTCGGCCTACGCCACCACCCATCCATGGGAGGATTTCGCCGAGACCTGGGCGCATTACCTTCACATCGTCGACACCCTCGAAATGGCGAGCGCCTTCGGGATGCAGGTGAAGCCCAAGGCCGACGTCGAGGGCGACCTCGCCACGCGGGTCGATTTCGATCCCTATCGGGCCGAGGGGATCGAGCGGATCATCGATGCGTGGCTGCCCTTCGTGTTCGCGATGAACAGCGTCAGCCGGGCCATGGGCGAGCGCGACCTCTATCCCTTCGTCCTGGCCCCGGCGGTGGTGGCGAAGCTCGGCTTCATCCACGACCTCGTGCACGGGCGGGTGTGATCGCTCCGCGGCCTGCTCTCGGAGCGGCGGATACCGGGGACGGCGTGCGAAGCCGGCGATCGTCGCGTTGCTGGATGGCTTCGGCTGAAGCCTCGCAATGACGAAGAGGATACCGCACCGTCATCGCGAGCCGCAGCCATCCAGGGCCGCGACGACGCCGGAAGGGACTCAGGCTCGCCCCGCCTCCGCCGAGAGCATCGCGGGATCGATGCCGATGGCCCTGAGCACCTGATCGTACTTGGCGCCGAGGCCGGGATCGAAGATCAGCTCCGGGTCGGCCGGACAGTTGAGCCAGCCGTTGGCCAGGATCTCGTTCTCGAGCTGTCCCGCCTGCCATCCGGCGTAGCCGAGCGCCAGCACCGCGTTCGACGGCCCCCGGCCATCGGCGATGGCGCGCAGGATCTCCACCGTCGCGGTCAGGCAGACGCCTTCGTCGATCTGCAGCGTCGACTGGTCGATGTGGAAGTCGGCCGTATGGAGCACGAAGCCGCGCTTGGCATCGACGGGACCGCCCATCAGCACCGGCATGTGCCCCACCCGCTCGCGCAGGCGGATCGCGTCCGCCTCGCTGGCGATGTCGAGCTGGATCAGCAGATCCGGCATGCTGAGATCGGCCACCGGCTTGTTGACGATGATGCCCATCGCCCCGTCCGCCGAGTGGGCGCAGAGATAGATCACCGAGCGCGCGAAACGCTCGTCGCCGATCCCCGGCATGGCCACGAGGAACTGGCCGTCGAGATAGGCCGGGTCGTTGAGCGAGGGGTCGGGTCTCTGCATGAGGCTATGCTAATCCGGCGGCGACGGTTGATCCATAAGGCAAACGCACCTGCGGGCCGGCCGTGCCTCGACACTGGCCTGCGGCGGGTCTAACGGTTCGGCGCAACTGCGAGGAGACCAAGGATGACGATTCAGGTCGGCGACCACCTGCCCCAGGTCACCTTTCGGGTGAGCGGTCCGGACGGTCCGCAAGCCAAGACGACCGACGACGTGTTCAAGGGGCGGCGCGTCGTGCTGATCGGGGTTCCGGGCGCCTTCACGCCGGCCTGTCACCGCAACCACCTGCCGGGCTACGTCGCCAAGCGCGACGAGATCCTGGCCCGCGGCGTCGATGCCATCGCCGTCACCTCCGTCAACGACATCTTCGTGCTGAACGCGTGGCAGCAGCAGAGCGGCGCCGAGGGCATCGAGTTCCTGGCCGACGGCAACGCCGAGTTCGCCAAGGCGGTCGGCCTCGACATGGACGGCTCCGGCTTCGGCCTCGGCCCGCGCTCCCAGCGCTATGCCATGCTGGTCGAGGACGGCGTGGTGCGTCTGCTCAACGTCGAGGACACGCCCTCCAAGGCGGAGGTGTCGGGCGCCGAAGCGCTGCTCAAGGCGCTCTGACCGGCAGGCCTGAGCCCTCTCCCCTCCGCGGGGGAGGGCCTTATCGTGCGGATCCCGCCCAACCGTAATCCCGCGCGTCCCCGGCCGTGCGGTGGAAGCCGAGCCGGCGGTCGTATTCGAGCGGATCCTTCGGCTGGACGAGCGCCCCCGGCGGCACGTTGAGCCAGTCCACGAGGCGGGTCAGCATGAAGCGCATGGCCGCGCCCCGCGCCAGGACCGGAAGCGCCGCGACCTCGGCCGACTCCAGTTTGCGCACCGCGTCGTAGCCGGCGATCATCGCCCCCGCCTTGTCGCGGTGGAAGGTGCCGTCGGCGTCGAAGCACCACGCGTTGAGGCTGATCGCCAGATCGTAGGCGAAGGCGTCGGTGCAGGCGAAATAGAAGTCGATCAGGCCCGACACCGCATCGCCGACGAAGAACACGTTGTCGGTGAACAGGTCGGCGTGGATCACGCCCCCCGGCAGGCCCTGCGGCCAGGACGCTTCGAGCCGGTCGAGGTCGGCGCGGGTCCGCGCCGCGAGGCCCGGCGCCACCGTGTCGGCCTGCGCCTCGGCCTGCGCGAAGAGCGGGCGCCACGCGGCCACCGACAGGTTGTTCGCGCGCACCATCGGGAAGTCGCGGCCCGCGGCGTGCAGCCCGGCCAGCGCGGCCCCGAGCGCGCGGCAATGCCCGGCGTTCGGGCGGCTCAACGAAACGCCTTCGAGGAAGGTGACGATGGCCGCCGGCCGGCCGCAGAGGCGCCCGAGTGCCGTGCCGGCCCGGTTGCGCACCGGCTGCGGACAGGCGAGCCCGGCGCGGGCGAGATGGCCCATCAGGTTGAGGAAGAACGGCAGGTCCGCCTCGCTCACCCGCTTCTCGTAGAGGGTGAGGATGTAGTTGCCGCTGCCCGTGTGCAGGAAGAAGTTCGAGTTCTCGACGCCCTCCGCGATGCCCTTGCAGGAGAGCAGATCGCCGATCTCGTACTCTTCGAGGAAGGCGCGCAGCGCCTCGTCGGAAACATCGGTGTAGACCGCCACGTGTCGTGCTGCCGGTTCGCGCAAAGGAAAGGGGCGCCGTGGGCGCCCCTCTGATGGTCGTTCAGCCGGTCTCGGCCGGAATGCCCGCCCTACTCGGCGGCCTCGCTGCGCAACTCGCGCGGCAGCGGGAAGGACATGTCCTCGACCGTCACCGAGACCTGATCCACCGTCACGTCGAAATGCGCGGCGAAGGCGTCGATGATCTCCTCCACCAGCACCTCCGGCGCCGAGGCGCCGGCGGTGAGGCCGAGGCGGCGGATGTCCTTGAAGGCGTCCCAGTCGATCTCCTCGGCGCGCAGCACGAGGCGGGTGATCGGGCAGCCGGCCCGCTCCGCGACCTCGCGCAGGCGCTGGGAGTTCGAGGAGTTCGAGGAGCCCACCACGATCAGCGCGTCGACCCGCGGCGCGACCTCCTTGACCGCCTCCTGGCGGTTGGTGGTGGCGTAGCAGATGTCGTCCTTGTGAGGCCCGTGGATGCCGGTGAACTTCGCCTTCAGCGCCTCGACGATGTGCTTGGTGTCGTCGATCGACAGCGTGGTCTGCGTCACCCAGGCGAGTTCCTGGTCGGGCGGCGGGGTGAGGGCCTCGATCTGGTCGATGTCCTCGACGAGCGTGATCGAGCCCTTGGGCAATTGGCCCATGGTGCCGACGACCTCCGGATGGCCGGAATGGCCGACGAGCAGGACATGGCGCCCGCGCTTGTGATGGATCTCGGCCTCGCGGTGGACCTTGGTCACCAGCGGACAGGTGGCGTCGATGGTGGTCAGGCCGCGCGCGTCGGCATTCCGCGGCACGGTCTTGGCGACGCCGTGGGCGGAGAAGATGACCGGGGCGTTGCTGTCGGGCACCTCGTCCAGCTCGCGCACGAACACCGCGCCTTTGCGCTTCAGCGTCTCGACCACGTACTTGTTGTGGACGATCTCGTGGCGGACGTAGACCGGCGCCCCGTAGATCGCGAGGGCGCGCTCCACCACGTCGATGGCGCGCACCACGCCCGCGCAGAAGCCGCGGGGGGCGCACAGCAGGATTTCCAGTGGCGGCTTCTCGCCCGTCACGGCCGGCTGCGGGACCCGGTTCGGGTCGGCGGTGAGGTTGATGGTGTCGGCGCTCATGATCCGGGGGATGTGGAGAGGGATGGCCGGGTCTGTCAACGGCGGCCAGCCCGAAAGCCGCGACAGGTCGGGGCCTGTCCATGTCCTTCTACATAGCACATCCTGCGCGCGGCGTGACCCCCATCCCCGATCCGGCAGCCGCGCGGGCCGTCCCCGCGGCCTCGCGATCCCCATGCCCGGGAGGCGCCTCGGCTCGGCCGGGGGGTGGTCATGTGACGAACGACACGTGAATCGCCCTCGCGATGACGGGACCGGCGGGCTAAGGGGAAGCCGTTCCCCCCCTTCGGAACCAGCGAGGAAACGGGCTTTCATGGCGAGTGCCACGGACCACGCCAGCTTCCTGCCGCCGGTGCTGACCTTCCTGTCGGCGGCGGTGATCGGCGTGCCGCTCGTGCGGTTGCTCGGGCAGAGCGCGGTGCTCGGCTATCTCGTGGCGGGCGTGGTGATCGGCCCGGCCGGCTTCTCGCTGATCGCCGAGCCGGAGACGGCGGCGAGCGTCGCCGAGATCGGCGTGGTGCTGCTGCTGTTCATCGTCGGGCTGGAACTCGAAATCTCCCGGCTCGTCTCGATGCGGCGGGACATCTTCGGCCTCGGCACGGCCCAGTTGATCCTGTGCGCGCTGGTGATCGCGGGCGCGGCGCTCGCCTACGGCCTGACGCCGGCCGCGGCGGGGGTGGTCGGCATCGCCATCGCGCTGTCGGCCACGGCGGTGGCGCTGCAACTGCTCGAAGAGCGCGGCGACCTCGGCAGCGCCTACGGCAGCCGCGCCTTCGCGGTGCTGCTGTTCCAGGACATCTCGGTGGTGGCGATCCTGGCGCTGCTGCCGCTGCTCGCCTCGGCCGGCGCCACGCCGAAGGACGGCTGGCTCGACGAGGGGCTCCGCTCCACCGGCCGCGCCGCGGTGGCGGTCGCGGGGGTGGTCGTCGTCGGGCGCTACGGCCTGAACCCGTTCTTCCGCCTGCTCGCGGCGGCGGGCGGGCGCGAGGTGATGACGGCCGCCGCCCTCCTCGTGGTGCTCGGCACGGCGCTGATGATGGAGAAGGCCGGCCTCTCCATGGCGATGGGCGCGTTCCTCGCGGGCGTGATGCTCGCCGAGTCGAACTTCCGCCACCAGCTCGAGGCCGACATCGAGCCGTTCCGCGGCATGCTGCTCGGCCTGTTCTTCATGAGCGTCGGCATGTCGATCGACGGCGGCCTGCTCGCCAACCACTGGCTGGCCCTCGTCGCCGCGACGGCGGCGGCGATCGCGGTGAAGATCGCCCTCGTCGCCGGGCTGTTCCGCCTGTTCGGCTCGCCCTGGCTCGACGCCCTGCGCGGCGCGGCGGTGCTGGCCCCGGCGGGCGAGTTCGCCTTCGTGATCCTGCCGGCGGCGGGCGACCTGCACATCCTCGGCTCGGAGGTGACCCGCTTCTGCGTCGCGCTCGCGGCGCTGACCATGCTGGTCGGCCCCGTGGCGGCGAAGGGGCTCGACGCCGTGATCGCCCGCCGCCCGAAGGAGGCCGAGCCGCCCTCCGATGTCGGCGAGGCGCCGGATTCCGGCGAGACCCGCGTGCTCGTCGTCGGTTTCGGCCGTTTCGGGCAGATCCTGGCGCAGGTGCTGCTGGCGGAGGGCATCAACATCACCGTCATCGACAAGGATGTCGGGCAGATCCGCGCCGCCACGAGCTTCGGCTTCCGCATCTATTACGGCGACGGCACCCGGCTCGACGTGCTGCGCGCCTCCGGCCTGGCCAAGGCGGAGCTGATCTGCGTCTGCATCGACGATTCGCAGGCGGCCCTGAAGATCGTCGACATCGTCCACGAGGAATTCCCGAACGTGCGCACCTACGTGCGCGCCTACGACCGCACCCACGCCATCGAGCTGATGAACCGGGACGTGGACTTCCAGCTCCGCGAAACCGTCGAATCCGCCCTCGGCTTCGGCCGCGCCACCCTGGAAAGCCTGGGACTGTCCGCGGAAGCCGCCGCGCGCCGCGTCGAGGACGTGCGCAAGCGCGACGTCGCCCGGCTCGTGCTGCAGCAGGCCGGCGCGATGCCCGACGGAACCGGCTGGCTGCGCGGCGCGCCGGAGGTGCGGCCCGAGCCGCTCACCGCACCGAAGAGTTCCTCGCGGGCGCTCAGCGCCGAGACCCGCGGCCTGATCGAGTCGCAGCCCCACGAATCCGCCGCCCGCGTGCTCGAACCCGAGGACGCCGAGCCGGATGCCTGAGGCCGGCACCGCCACCGGGCCGGGTCGGGAGAGCGGCGCGGCGCGCTTCGTCTCCGGCTCGATCCTGCGCCACGTCGTGGTGATGAGCGCCACCGGCTCGGTCGGGCTGATGGCCATCTTCGCCGTCGATCTCCTGTCCCTGTTCTACGTCTCGAAGCTCGGCGATCCGGCGCTCACCGCCGCGGTCGGCTTCGCCTCGATCGTCCAGTTCTTCGCCATCGCCATCAGCATCGGCCTGATGATCGCGGCCGGCGCCCTCGTCTCGCGGGCGACCGGCGCGGGCGATCCGTCCGGCGCGCGGCGGATCGCGACCTCGGTCACCGTCCACGGCCTGATCGCGTCGGCCCTGCTCGCCGCATTTCTCCTCACGGTGGCCGATCCGCTGCTCGCGTCCATCGGCGCCGAGGGGCACACCCTGGCGGTGGCCAAGCGCTATCTCTGGATCAGCCTGCCCTCGAACCTGCTGCTCGGGCCGGGCATGCTGTTCACCGGCCTCCTGCGCGCCGTCGGCGCCGCGCGGGAGGCGATGTACGTGACGCTCGGCGGCGCCGTCGTCACGGTCTTCGTCGATCCGCTGCTGATCTTCGGGGTCGGCCTCGGCGTGGACGGCGCGGCGCTCGCGGTCTGCGTCGCCCGGGTCGCCTTCGTCGCCATCGGCTGGGCCGGGGTACGGCGCTACCGCCTGCTCCAGGCGCCGGGTCTCGCCGCCGTCCTCGGCGACCTTCCCGTCGTCGCGCGCATCGCGCTGCCGGCGGTGCTGACCAACCTCGCCCCCTCCGTCGCGAGCGCCTTCGTGGCGCACGCCCTCTCGGGCTTCGGTCCCGCGGCGATCGCCGGCAACGTGGTGATCGACCGCCTCGCCCCGGTCGCCTTCTGCGGGCTGTTCGCGATGTCGGGCTCGATCGGCCCGATCCTCGGCCAGAACTGGGGCGCGGGGCGCTTCGACCGGATGCGCAGCGTCCTGCGCGGCGGGGCGCTGGTGACGGCGCTCTACGTGCTCGCCGTCTGGCTTCTCCTCGCGCTCGCCCGCGGGCCGCTGGCCCGGGCCTTCGGGCTCGAAGGCGTGGCGGCCGAGCTGTTCGGCTTCTTCTGTCTCGTCAGCGGGCCGGTCTGGTTCTTCAACGGGCTGCTGTTCCTGTCGAACGCCTCGTTCAACAACCTCGGATTTCCCTTCGTCTCGACCGTGCTGAATTGGGGCCGGGCGACGCTCGGCACGGTCCCGCCCGCGCTGGCGGGGGCGGCGTGGTACGGGCCGGAGGGCGTGATCGCCGGCATCGGTCTCGGCTCGGTCGCCTTCGGCGTGACGGGCCTCGCC
This sequence comes from Methylorubrum populi, assembly GCA_036946625.1. Lineage (NCBI taxonomy): Bacteria > Pseudomonadati > Pseudomonadota > Alphaproteobacteria > Hyphomicrobiales > Methylobacteriaceae > Methylorubrum > Methylorubrum populi. The sequence continues at coordinate 1,253,847 of JAQIIU010000003.1, read as the reverse complement.
CTCGCCTTCCGCACCGTGGGCCGCCTGGAGCGCGGCGGAACGCCCGAGGAAGCGCCCGTCCTCGAACCGCCGGCTGCCGACGAGGCGGTGCAGGCCGCCCCGTCGAGCGGAATGTCGCTGTGACGAGGGGCCGGGCGGATGCCGGGTGCGCCTCGTCCTGGAAACCGGCCCCAGGACGAGGCGCTGGACTCTTGTTCTGGCATCGTCTTTTCCCGAAAGTCGGAGGCCGCCTTTCGGGACGATGCTCGATCCCTAGGGAAATCTGACGCGAAACCGGGCCGACGGCTGGTCAGTGCCGGTCCGATGCGACACATTCATGCCGAGAGGCCGTTCCGGCGCGCCTCCGGGCGCCGTGCGGGGTCGGCACGTGCGATCCGGGACGAGATGGCCCGCGTCATGCGTTCGTCGTCATGACGAGGCCCGGAGGCGTCCGGCATCCGGACCGTTGCTGCTCCCGTGAGGCGCCCGGCCATGTACAACATGTTCGACATCCTGCAGAGTCAGGGCGATGCGAGCGTGCGGGCGTTCGGGCAGCAGTTCGGCCTCAGCCCGGAGCAGACCCGCCGGGCCATGGAAGCCCTGCTGCCGGCCCTGACCATGGGGATGCAGCGCAATGCCGGCATCGACCCGATGGGCCTCGGGCGCCTGTTCGGCCTGAACCTGCCCGGCGCCGGGCCGACGGCGCAGCCCGCGGGCGGTCCGGATCTTCTGACCGGCCTGTTCGGCTCCCCCCTGCTGGGTCAGGCGGTGATCCAGCAGGCGGCGGCGGCGAGCGGGGTCGGCGCCCAGGCCCTGCGGCAGATGCTGCCGATCATGGCCGGGATGATCGTGGCCGGGATCGTCCATCTGCTTCTCAACGCACCCGCCCCGGCACCGGCCGCCGAGCCGCCCCCCTCCCCGGTCGGCATGTTCTGGACCGACTGGCTCAACGGGCTCAGCGCCGCGGCGGCCCAGGTGGCGCCCCCCACCTCGCAACCGTCAACCCGCCGGCCGGAGACGCGCCCTGCCGGCCGGAAGCCGGATGCGGCGCCCGCCCCCGACGCGACCAAGGCCTCGCTGGAGGTGATCCAGCAGATGCTCCTGACCGGGGCCGAGGTTCAGGAGCAGAACGTCAAGGCGATGAAGGAGGTGTTCGACGCGTTCTGGAGCCAGCCGAAGCCCGAAGCCGGCGCGCCGAACGCGGAAGCCGCCTCCGCTCCCGCGCCCTCCGCCGCCGTCAACTCAGCCAAGGAGCCGGCTCCGCCGAAGCGCAGGCCGAACGGCAGGAACTGAAAGGGCGCGCTGCGGAGAGTGCTGCTGACGGATGGGTTGCGGAAGGTGCATCCGAAGCGGTCCGCTGCCAATCGGCGGAAAGCGCCGCAACGGCTTCCGACGAGCTGGGTCGGGACATGCCGGGCACGAAAGCCGCAACGCCGCCATGAAGAACCGCGGGCGGCACGGCCGGTGAGAGCCTGTTCGACCGGCCGACCTGTCTTCGTCAGGCCGCGGCAAGGCGAGAGGAAAGCCCTGCTCCCATCCTGAACCCTCATCCTGAGGTGCCGGAGCGCAGCGGAGGTCTCGAAGGGTGCTCCAGGGATCGCGCGATTCCTGGAGCACCCTGCGAGGCCGCTCACGCGGCACCTCAGGATGAGGGTCGAGAGGGGATCACCGCTGTCAAACAGGCTCTGAGACGACGCGCTATCGCAGCGCCGGGAATTGCGTGCAGGCTGGCAAAGGCTTCCGTCATCGCCGTCCCGAACGGGCGCATCGCGGTGATCGTCGCCAGGGCGACGAACGTGCAGACCAACCCGTCTTCGAGGGCCGTTGCCCCGTCATCATGACAGGTTTCGACCGCCTCCGCGGCGCGAGAGTGCCGCGGAGCGCCGACCGGATCAGGCCTTGCCGGTCTCCTTGCGCAGGGCGTCGATGCGCTTCGAAGCCTCGGCCTTGTCGAGATCGGCCTCGAAGGCCTCCGGCGCCTTGGCCTGCTCGGACAGAGTCTTGAGATAGGAGGCCTGAGCCCCCGTCATCGGTTCGGCGCCGGTGGTCCACTCGTCGGGATCCTTGATCCGGTTCGACTCGTCGGTCGGATCGGATTTCGGGTTCTCGGCCGTGGTCCGGTCCTTGGTCGTCTTGCCCGTCATCACGCACCCACATCGTTCATGAATCGTTCTTCCGAACGCAGGGGCTGCGGCGAAGTTCCGGGTGCTGTCGAACACCCGGAATGTCGATCGGCCTCGATCAGGCGGCGACCGCCCGCGGCTGCACCTCGGCGAGGTAATCGTCCATCAGCGTCTTGGTCAGGCTGCCGGGGGTGAAGCGGTAGGGTCCGATCTCGGCCACCGGCGTCACCTCGGCCGCGGAGCCGGTGATGAAGCACTCGGAGACGCTCGCCATCTCCTCGGGGCGGATGCGCCGCTCGATCACCGGGATGCCGCGGCGCTTGGCCAACTCGATCACCGTCTGGCGGGTGAGGCCGTCGAGGAAGCGGTCGGCCAGGGGCGTGTGGATCACGCCGTCGGCGATGAAGAACACGTTGGCGCCGGTGCACTCGGCGACGTTGTCCTCCCAGTCGAGCATCAGGGCGTCGGCATAGCCCTTGTTCTCGGCCCGGTGCTTGGAGATCGTGCAGATCATGTAGAGGCCCGCCGCCTTCGAGGTCGAGGGCGCGGTGCGCGGATCGGGCCGGCGGTAATCGGCGATGTCGAGGCGGATGCCCTTCATCTTGGTGGCCGGGTCGAAGTAGCTCGGCCATTCCCAGGCGGCGATGGCGAGGTGGATCGTGTTGTTCTGCGCCGCGACGCCCATCATCTCGGAGCCGCGCCACGCCACCGGCCGCAGGTAGGCGTCCTTGAGGCCGCTGGTCGCCAGAACCCGGGCCTTGGCCGCCTCGATCTCGTCGACCGCGTACGGGACTTCGAAATCGAGCAGCTCGGCCGACCGGCGCAGGCGCTCGGAATGCTCCCGGCTCTTGAAGATCCGGCCGCCATAGGCCCGCTCGCCCTCGAACACCGCCGATCCGTAGTGAAGGCCGTGGCTGAGCACGTGGATCTTCGCCTCGCGCCACGGCACCATCACGCCGTCGAACCAGATCGTGCCCTCGCGCTCATCGAAGGGAATCACGGACATTTCTTGAAGTTCCTCTGCGCGGCCTCGGCGAAGCACGGGGTCGCAGGGTGGGGCAGGAGCCGGCGCGCGGACGCAGAACGATGCAGCGGGCGGCTGTACCGGCAGGGTTGACGGGTAGCAACGGGGCTGAGATATGTCAATAACACTGACTTATCTTCCCGGGCCGCCCGAACGCCGTGCCGAAGCCCCGGACTCCGCCGCCGACCGAGGTTTGCACGACGTGGACCGCGCGATGACGCCAGATGCCGACATGGCCGTACAGACGGCCGGCGAGGCTCTGTCCTCCGATCGGCCGGCCGCGGGCGGCGACAGCGACGACCTGATCGAACTCCTGTTCTTCGCCTACCGCGATTTCGTCGGCGACCCCGACCGGATCCTGGCGCAGTACGGCTTCGGTCGGGCGCATCACCGGGTGCTGCACTTCGTCGACCGTTATCCCGGCCTCACCATCGCCGAACTCCTCGATATCCTGCGCATCACCAAGCAGAGCCTCAACCGGGTGCTGAAGGATTTGATCGACCAGGGCTACGTCGAGCAGCAGACCGGCACCAGCGACCGGCGCCAGCGGCTCCTGTTCTGCACGCCGTCCGGGCGGACGCTGACGGCCGACCTCACCCGCGTCCAGGTCCGGCGCATCGTGCGGGCGCTCGATGCGCCGGCCGAGGACGGCCAGGACGGCCGCGGCACCCGCGCGGCCTCGGCGCAGGACTTCCTTCTCGCGATGATCGAGCCGACGGAGCGCGCCGCCATCCGCCGCCTGATGGCCCGCCGCGCGACGGTGCGCGCCTGATGTCGGCCGGCGGTGCCGTCAGGCCGCGCCCGGAGCTTCCGGACCACGCCCCCCACATCCTCCTCGTCGACGACGACCGGCGGGTGCGCGAACTCCTCTCCCGCTTCCTCTCCGAACAGGGGTTCCGGGTCACCGCCGCCGCGAGCGCGGCCGAAGCGCGCCTGCGCGGCCAGTGCTTCGTGTTCGACGCCCTCGTCCTCGACGTGATGATGCCGGGCGAGAGCGGTTTCGACTATGCCCGCTCGGTGCGCGAGACCTCGCGGGTGCCGATCCTGATGCTGACCGCGCGCTCCAACCCCAACGACCGGGTGACGGGCCTGGAGATCGGCGCCGACGACTACCTGCCCAAACCTTTCGAGCCGCGCGAGCTGATCCTGCGGCTCAACAACATCATCCGCCGCCACGCGGCGGTGCCGGAAGCCCGCTTCTCCGGCGAGGATGCCGTCAGCTTCGGCCCCTTCAGCTTCCGCGCCGACCGGGGCGAGTTGCGGCGCGAGAACGAACCGGTGAAGATCACCGAGCGGGAGCGCGAGATCCTGACCGTCCTGGCGCAGGCACGCGGCGGCAATGTCGAGCGCGAGACGCTGGCCGGCAACGGCGGCTTGGCCGCCGAGCGCACCATCGACGTGCAGATCAACCGCCTGCGCCGCAAGATCGAGCCGGACCCGGCCAATCCGAGCTTCCTGCACACCGTTCGCGGCATCGGCTACCGCCTCGCCATCGATTGAGACAACCATGGCAGCGCCCGCCGGCCTTTCCCCGACCGAATCCCGCCGGACCGGTGCGCTCGGCGGAACCTTCGGCCGAATCCGGACGATCTGGCGGCGCCTCGGCCGCATCATCGGCGACGCCCTGCCGAAGGGGCTCTACGCCCGCTCGCTGATCATCATCATCGCGCCGATGGTGCTGCTCCAGTCGGTGATCGCCTACACTTTCATGGAGCGGCACTGGCAGCTCGTGACCCGCCGGCTCTCCGCGGCGGTGACCGCCGACGTCGCCGCCTTGATGGACATCTACGAGTCCTATCCGCAGGACAAGGACGCCGAGACGCTGGCGCGCATCGCCGGCGAGCGCCTGAACCTCGACGTCGACATCCTCAAGGGCGCCAAGCTGCCGAGCCCGGGGCCGCGGCCGTTCTTCTCGATCCTCGACGAAGTGCTGTCGGACGAGATCCGCCGCCAGATCCGGCGCCCGTTCTGGATCGATACGGTCGGCCGCTCCAGCCTCATCGAGATCCGCGTGGCGATCCCCGAGGGGGTGATGCGGGTCACCGCCCGGCGCAACCAGGCCTATGCCTCGAACTCGCACATCTTCCTGCTCTGGATGACCGGCTCCTCGCTGGTGCTGCTCGGCGTGGCGATCCTGTTCCTGCGCAACCAGATCAAGCCGATCCTGCGGCTCTCGGCGGTGGCCGAGGGGTTCGGCAAGGGACGCGACATCGAGTTCAAGCCCCGCGGCGCCCGCGAGGTCCGGCAGGCGGGCCACGCCTTCATCGAGATGAGGCGGCGCATCGAGCGGGCGATGGAGCAGCGCACGGCGATGCTCAACGGGGTGAGCCACGACCTGCGCACCATCCTCACCCGCTTCAAGCTCTCCCTCGCCCTGGTCGAGCAGACCCCGGAGGTCGAGGATCTCCAGCGCGACGTCGACGAGATGAGCCGGATGCTGGAGGGCTATCTCGCCTTCGCCCGCGGCGATTCCGCCGAGACCGCCGCGGAGACCGACATGCGCACCCTGCTGGAGGACCTGCGCAGCGACGTGGAGCGGCTCGGCGCCCATGTCGAGGCGGTGGAGATCGAGGGCAGTCCGCTCGTCACGGTTCGGTCCGACGCGATGCGCCGCTGCCTGTTCAACCTCGCCGCCAACGCCGCCCGCTACGCCGACACCGTGGCGATCTCGGGCAAGCGCGAACACCGCGCCTTCCTCGTCGCGATCGACGACGACGGGCCCGGCATCCCGGCCGAGAGCCGCGAGGAGGTGTTCAAGCCGTTCGTGCGCCTGGACGACGCCCGCCAGGATGCCGGCGGCTCCGGCCTCGGGCTCGCCATCGCCCGCGACATCGCCCGCGCCCATGGGGGCGACGTCGCGCTCCACGACAGCCCGCTGGGCGGCCTGCGGGCGACGGTCCGCATCCCCGCCTGATCGATCTCCGGGCGGCGGGCCGGAGATTCTGAAGCGCGGGAGTTTCCTCCGGCGGAACGGCGATGCTAAGACCACCCCGCATTATTCTTCGGGCCGCGTCGCGGTCCGTCAACGAACGCGAGTGACGTCGAATGAACCCGCTGGTGCCGCTTTCCGTCGTTCTGCTCCTTCCCATCGCCGCGGTGTGCGCCGTGCTGTTCACGGATACGGGGATCGAGCCGGCCCTGTTCTACGCGGCGGTCAAGACCTTCGCGATCCTGTTCGTCGTCGGCGGCGCGATCTCCTTCGCGGCCAGCCGTCTCGCCGCGCGCTCGCAGGGCTGATCCGGTTCCGGCCGACGCCGGAGGGAGAGCCGAGGCCATGCCGCACGTCGTGCCCGCCTTCGGCCGATCGGCGAGGAGAACGCCCGCGCCGGTGGCGCCAGGGCGCGACATCGTCGAGGCGGGATCGAGGCCTTCCACACATTCCGGCGCATCGTCCTGAAAATCAGATCCGGGACGATGCGCTCGGTTTCCGATCCTGCATCGTCTTTTCAGACGAGCCGGCAACCACCTTCCGGCACGCTGCCCTCTCCGCGCCTGTCCCAGGCCGACTCCGCCGAGAGCATCGCCCGCGCCCTGGAGCGCATCGGCCGACTCCCCTCCGAACCCGCGCCGGCTGATCTCGCGGAAGAGCCCGACCCCGCCGATGGCAGGTTTCGGAAAGATCCGCCTCCGATTCGGGCAGATTCGGGCAATCTCGGCCTTTCGCGATTTTTCATGCATCCGAATTCGAGGCTCGGGCGTTACCGGCCCATGTTTCGCTGTGCTTCGGCGCGCGGCGAATCTCGCAACGACGGAGATGCTGGAATGAAGATCAACACCCTTCTCGCCGCTTCGGCCATCGCCCTCGCCCTGCCCATGGCGGCCCAGGCTCAGGGCACCCTGCGCGGCGCCGAGCGCGGCGCTCAGGAAGGCTCGGATGCGGCCGGCCCGATCGGCGGCATCGTCGGCGGTGCCGTCGGCGCGGCCACGGGCACGATCGGCGGCATTCTCGGCGTCGAGGACCGTCCGCGCTTCCGCTCCTACGTCCGCGAGCGCAACGTCCGCTCCTACGACTACGACGGCCGCGTGGTCGTGGGTTCGACCCTGCCGGCCTCCGGCGTGACCTATTACGACGTCCCGTCCGAGTACAACGTCACCCGCGGCACCCGCTACACGGTCGTGAACGACCGCCCGGTGCTGGTGGACGGCCGTCACCGGATCATCGAGGTGCTCGACTGACCCGCCCCCGTCTGGGCCGCCCGTGACGGGCGGCACCATCCGGCCCCGGCAGGCGATGCCGGGGCCTTTTCTTTGCGATCTCCCTCGTTCTCGAGATCTCGCGAGGGCAACGCAGTGTTCGAGCACCGGCGTTCAACTCTGTCTCTCGGCCGCCAGTACGGCCGAGAGACGACATCGCAGGCAACGCTTCACGTCTTCGGTCGTTGATCACCCCGAGATGATCCACGACCACCATCAGGACTGACGATGAGCGGCCCCGACACCACACCCGAGAAGACAGTCGACAATCCACCCCTGCCGGAATCGGTACGCGACCATCTCGGCCACGAGCTGCGCGGCGTCTACACCGAGCCGGCGTCCGAGCCGCGCTTCCTCGGCGACGAGCCGACCGTGCCGGAAAAGTTCGAGCCGCAGATCCGTCGACTGGAGACCCGCCTGAAGACGCACGAGGAAGGCACCGAAGCCGTCGAACACGCGCTCGACCGCATCCTCGATGCCTTCGGCGTGACGCCGGGCGACGGCGGCGCGAAGCGATAGAGCATCGTCCCGAAAGGTGGCTGCCGGCTTTCGGAAAAAGACGATGCAAAAGCAAAAACCTAGAGCATCGCCCTGGATCCGATATCCAGGACGATGCTCTAGGCCGCTTCAGGCCTTGCGCGCCGCCAGCAGGTCGCGGATCTCGGCGAGCAGCTTCACGTCGGCCGGCACGTCGGCGTCGGGCTTCGGCTTGTTCTCCTCCTTCGACTTCAGCGCGTTCATGGCGCGGATCACCATGAACAGCACGAAGGCGATGATGGTGAAGTTGACGGCGAGGGTCAGGAACTGGCCGTAGCCGATCACCGCGCCGACCTTCTTCGCCTCGGCATAGGGCATGCCCGCCTGTACCTTGGACGAAAGCGGGATGTAGTGGTTCGAGAAATCGAGGCCGCCGGTGATCGCGCCGATGATCGGCATGATCACGTCCTGCACCAGCGAATTGACGATGGCGCCGAAGGCCGCGCCGATGATCACGCCGACGGCGAGATCGACCACGTTGCCGCGTAGCGCAAATTTCTTGAATTCCTCCAGCATGCCGGGCCTCCTGTCACTGCGGCGTCGACGCTTCGCGCCGCCTGCAAAGCTATGCCGGACGGCCAAGCTGCCAAGGGATCTCGGGCGCGGCCTCCATCATCGGTCTCTCGGCGCGACGGTGGGTCGAGCGCCTGGGCAGGTCCGATCGGCATCGGCCAAGTTCGGAGCGTGATCGCCGCCGCGTTGCAGTCAATGGCCGCAGCGATGATGTGAGCCGGCAATCCCGCAGAAAACTTCAGAAACATAGGATTCCATCACGAACGCGATCTGCTGAGACACACCAGTCGGGTTCATTCGCTCTACGGGCCGTTTAGAGTCAGTTCATTTTTCAATTGCTACCGATTGATGACTACTTCGCATGCTCCTGCCTAGCTCGAGGGTCCCGTTCGGATGCCCGACGAACCGATTCACATCCAATTGCCGGAAGATCCCGCTGTAAAACCGGGTGAAGCAGCAAAGGCTGTGCCGGGGCACCTGACTCTGGCGCTGCGCGACTACTTCGATCTCGCCGTCCAGGCGCCTCTGCCCGGCCGGCTGGCAGAACTCCTGCACCAGTTCGAAGCCGTGCTCGCCGTGCAGGGCGGACGGATCGAGCCGGTGTTCCGCGACGACCTCGTGAAGGCGCTGCCGATGCTGCGCACCTTCGCGATCTCGCTGACCGCCAACCCGACCCGCGCCGACGACTTGGTTCAGGAGACCATGGTCAAGGCGTGGGCGAATCGCGAGCGCTTCACCCCGGGCACGAACTTCACCGCGTGGCTGTTCACGATCCTGCGCAATCAGTTCTACACCGAGGTGCGCAAGGGGCGCCGCGAGGTGGAGGACCCCGACGGCGTCCATGCGGATACGCTTACGGCGCATCCCGATCAGGAGCACGCGGTGGGCCTGCGGCTGGTGATGAACCTGATCGGCACGTTGCCGCTGCCGCAGCGGCAGGCCCTTCTGCTCGTGGGCGCCGAGGGCTTCACCTACGAGGAGGCGGCGGAGCGCCTCGGCTGTCAGGTCGGCACCGTCAAGAGCCGCGTCAGCCGGGCCCGGGCCTTCCTGATGGAATCGTTCGAGGGCTTGCCGAACGGGTTGTTGGCGGCGCGGGCCTGATCCCGCGCCACCTGGACCGTAACGCATATACCCGGCACGATAGCCCGGCGGCGTTGCGTTGCCGTGCGCCTCGCGCCGCCTCTGGCCGTTCCTGGCGCACGGCTTCACCGATCAGGCCCGACAAGGGGCGGGAAGGCTTTGCCGTGCAACCCCGGCGCTGGGTGATCGAGAAAGACTTCCCGCATCCGCACGCGGCGTCATACCGTTTCCGATTGATCGCTTCTTCGGGTTTCGCCACAACTCCGTCATCGCGAGCGGCAGCGAAGCGATCCAGGACGCGCGACCTGTCCGGAAAGGGCGCGCCCTGGCTGGCCACGGCTTCGCCTCGCAAGGACGCAGGACAGGCCGAAGTCATCAACCGGATGTCGTATCAGATCACCTCGACGCGGGTGCCGACCGACGTGCGTTCGTAGAGGTCGATCACGTCCTCGTTCATCATGCGGATGCAGCCCGAGGAGACGTTCTGGCCGATCGTGTGCGGCTCGTTGGTGCCGTGGATGCGGTAGAGCGAGGTGCCGAGATACATCGCCCGGGCGCCGAGCGGATTCGCCGGACCGCCGGCCATGTGCCGCGGCAGGTCCGGGCGGCGGCGCAACATCTCTTCGGGCGGCGTCCAATCGGGCCATTCGCGCTTGGCGGTGATGGTCTTGGCGCCGGTCCAGACGAAGCCCGGCCGCCCGACGCCGATGCCGTAACGGATCGCCTGCCCGCCCGGCTGGATCAGGTAGAGGTATTTGGCACTGGTATCGATCACGATCTGTCCGGCCCGGCCCGGCCCGTCATAGGCCACCACCTGCCGCGCGTAGCGGGGATCGACCGCACGGGCGATGGCGCTCTCCTCGGCCGCCGGCCCGGTGGGCAGTGCGGCGAAGCGGGCGCGCGGCTGGGGGGTGGCCGCCGGCCGCGCCTCGCCGAGCGCGCCGTATCCATCGACGGCGGGGCGGCGAAGCGGTCCATGCGCGTCGCCCGTCATCAGGAATTCGATGAAGCCGCCGCCGTAGCGCCCCGGTCCGGCCTGGGCCGATGCCGCTCCGCTCGTCCCGGCCACGGCGAGCGCCGCCAGCGCCACGCTCCACTTCGCCCGCATTCCTCACTCCCGCCCATCGCTCGCGATCGAGAGATGTTTGGCGGGCTTTGCCTGCGGACGGTGAACGAACGTGGTGAATCGCCTCCGCCGATGGGCTCGCCCCCCGCTCACCCCGCGTCATCGTCAACGGCCGGTAAAGGGGTGGCCGTCTCGCCCCTCCACGGTCACCGCATCGCCGTGACGGCGGGTTGTGGGAAAAAACTTTCAGCAAATCGAAACCACTGCGCGAGATTGTAGCGGGGCAGTTCCACTCGAAAGCCCGCCCGACCGATGATCACCAAGCGCTACCGCATCGAGGAGAGCCTGGGCCTCGCCGCGCCGACGGCCGGCGTCTCCGCGGCCGCGCCGGAAACCCTGCCGAACCCACGCCTCGACGAGATCCTCTCGGCGATCAACGACCTGCGCCGCCTCACGCAGGCGAGCGCCGGCGAGACCATCGAGGCCTGCCGCCGCGAACTCGGCGAGGCCTTCGCCATGCGCCGCGAACTCGAAGTGATGAAGGAGGCGATCACCCGCACCAAGTCGGAGATCGCCAGCCTCCATCGGTCTGAGAACACCGGCAAGGGCATGCGCCGCGTCGCGGGCGAACTCGATGCGGTGGTCGAATCGACGGAGCAGGCCACCTCGACGATTCTCGGCAGCATCGAGAAGATCGAGACCAACGCCAACATGATGCGCGGCCTGCGCCTGCCCAAGGCCGCGCAGGAGAACGTCGACGGCATCCTCGACAACGTCATCACCGCCTACGAGGCCTGCAACTTCCAGGATCTCACCGGCCAGCGCATCAGCAAGATCGTCGGCGTGCTCAAGTTCGTCGAGGAGCATCTCGACCGCGTCATCGAAGTCTGGAGCGGGCTCGAAGGCTTCCGCGACCTGCTGGCGGTCGATCCCGCCGCCCCGGCCGAGGACGACGAGAGCGCGCTGCTGAACGGGCCGAAGCTCCAGGACGATCCCGGCCACGTCGACCAGTCCGACATCGACGCCCTGTTCGATTGACGCCCGGCGTCGCTGCGGCCCTTCCAACCGGAATCGCCGCAGCCTACATCGGGCCCATGAGCCGCGCGACCCGATCCGCCTTCGACGACGTCCCGCCCGACGGGTTCGACGAGGACGAGACCGACGCCCTCGCCCTCGACGAGGCGCCCGAGATCGACTTCGATTTCGAGCCGGGCGCGGTCAAGGCCGGCACCGAGATCATCCGCCGCTTCTGGACGACCCTGCCGACCTCGCCGGGCGTCTACCGGATGTTCGACGCCAAGGGCGACGTGCTCTACGTCGGCAAGGCCAAGAACCTGAAGGCCCGCGTCGGCTCCTACGCCCGCGGCCAGGCGCATTCCAACCGCATCGCCCGCATGATCGCGCAGACGGCGGCGATGGAGTTCGTCACGACGGCGACCGAGACCGAAGCGCTGCTGCTGGAGGCCAACCTCATCAAGCAGTTGAAGCCGCGCTTCAACGTGCTGATGCGCGACGACAAGTCGTTCCCCTACATCCTGCTCACCGCCGACGGCCCGGCACCGCAGATCGTCAAGCATCGCGGCGCCCGCCGCCGCAAGGGCAACTACTACGGTCCGTTCGCCAGCGTCTGGGCGGTCAACCGCACGGTCAACGCCCTCCAGCGCGCCTTCCTGATGCGAACCTGCTCCGACAGCTACTACGAGAACCGCACCCGGCCCTGCCTGCTCTTCCAGATCAAGCGCTGCTCCGGCCCCTGCACCGGCGAGATCGCCCTGGAGGATTATGCCGGTCTCGCCGACAGCGCCCGCGCCTTCCTCTCGGGCAAGTCGAACGCGGTGAAGGACCGGATGCGCGAGGAAATGCAGCGCGCTTCCGAAGCGCTGGAATTCGAGCGCGCCGCGCGCTTCCGCGACCGCATCGCCGCCCTCTCGGCGATCCAGGGCACGCAAGGGGTGAACACCCAAGGCGTCGAGGAGGCCGACGTGTTCGCCCTCGACGAGCAGGCGGGGCAGTTCTGCATCGAGGTGTTCTTCTTCCGCAACTTCCAGAACTGGGGCAACCGCGCCTACTTCCCCAAGGCCGACCGCTCGATGAGCGCCGACGAGGTGCTGGCCTCGTTCATCTCGCAGTTCTACGACGACAAGCCCGCGCCGCGCCTCGTCCTGGTGAGCCACGCCATCGAGGACGCGGAACTCGTGGCCGCCGCGCTGTCCAGCCGGGTCGAGCATCGGGTGGAGATCCACCAGCCGCAGCGGGGCGAGCGCAGGAACCTCGTCGATTACGCCCAGCGCAACGCCAAGGAAGCCCTCGGGCGCCGGCTCGCCGACACCGCCTCGCAGGGCAAGCTGCTCGCCGCCCTGGGGCAGTCCTTCGGCCTCGACAGGCCGCCGCGCCGGGTCGAGGTCTACGACAACTCGCACATCTCCGGCACGGCCGCGGTCGGCGGCCTGATCGTCGCCGGCCCGAGCGGCTTCATGAAGACGCATTACCGCACCTTCAACATCAAGTCGGAGGAGCTGACGCCGGGCGACGATTTCGGGATGATGCGCGAGGTGCTGACCCGCCGCTTCAAGCGGCTGGCCAAGGAGGCGCCGCGCACGCCGAGGGAAGCGGAGGCCCGCGAGCCCCGGGCGGCCGTCGACGATCAGGCCGTGCCCGTCGCGACCGAGACGGTCGCCGACGATCCCGACGCCTTTCCCGCCTGGCCCGACCTCGTGCTGATCGACGGCGGCGCCGGCCAGTTGGAGGCCGCCCGCGCCTCCCTCGCGGAGATCGGCGTGATCGACGTGCCGCTGGTCGGCATCGCCAAGGGCCGCGACCGCGACGCCGGCCGCGAGACCTTCTTCGTGCCCGGCCGCACGCCGTTCAAGCTGCCGCCGCGCGACCCCGTGCTCTACTTCGTGCAGCGCCTGCGCGACGAGGCCCACCGCTTCGCCATCGGCACCCACCGGGCCCGGCGCAAGCGCGAGATGACCCGGAACCCGCTCGACGAGATCGCCGGCATCGGCCCCACTCGCAAGCGCGCGCTGCTGCACCATTTCGGCACCGTGAAGGCCATCCAGCGGGCCGCCTTGGAGGATCTCGCCAAGGCGCCGGGCGTCAACGCCGCCACCGCGCGGGCGGTCTACGACTTCTTCCACGCCAATGCTTGAGCCGAGCCCCGTGCCGACAGAGCCTGTGCCCGACACGATCCCGACGCGGTTGACGCCCCAAGCCGCCCATGGTTTCACCGCGCCGATGAACGCCGTCCTCCCCCGACGCCGGTCGCAGGCCTGGACGCTCGCGAACTGCCTGACCTACGGCCGCCTCGTCGCCGTCCCCGTCGTCGTCGTGCTGCTGTTCTGGCCGGACGAGATCGCCGCGCGCTGGGCCGCCTTCGGCGTGTTCGCGGCGGCCGCGATCACCGACTATCTCGACGGCTACGTGGCGCGGGCCTGGGCCCAGAGTTCGGCACTCGGGCGGATGCTCGACCCGATCGCCGACAAGCTCCTCGTCGCCGCCTGCCTGCTGATGCTGGCCGCCGACCGCACCATCGCCGGCCTGTCCCTGTGGGCCGCGATCGTCATCCTGTGCCGCGAGGTGCTGGTCTCGGGGCTGCGCGAGTATCTGGCCGAGCTGAAGGTCGGCGTTCCGGTGAGCCGCATCGCCAAGTGGAAGACGACGGTGCAGCTCGTCGCGCTGGGCGTGCTCGTCGCCGGGCCGGCCGGCGAGGCCCTGATCCCCGGCAGCCTCAAGGCGGGCATCGTCCTGCTGTGGCTCGCCGCCGCCCTCACGCTCTATACCGGCTGGGACTACATGAGGGCCGGAATCCGGCACGTGATCGACGATCCGCGCTGACGCGTCCGTATCGCTTCGGCTTCGCCTCGCAAGGACGACACCCAGGGTTCTACGCGATGCGTCCGCCCGCACCAACGGAAACGGTGTAATATGCCCTCCGGTCGATGCGTTCGGCCTGCCCTGCGTCCTTGCGAGGCGAAGCCGTGGCAAACCGGGGCGCGCCCTTTCCGGACCTGCCCGCGCCCTGGATCGCTTCGCGGCCGCGCGCGATGACGGTGTGTGGCCAAACCCGAAGCGATCAAGCGGAAACGGTGTCAGATGATGAAGCTCGTCTACTTCGCCTGGGTGCGCGAGCGCGTCGGCAAGCCCGAGGAGACCGTGACGCCGCCCGACGGCATCGCCACGGTGGCCGACCTGATCGGCTGGCTCAAGACGCGCGGCGAGGAATACGCCCACGCCTTCGAGAACGAGGGCGTGGTGCGTGCGGCGATCGACCGGGTCCATGCCAGGGCCGACAGCGCCATCGCGGGCGCGCGGGAGATCGCGTTCTTCCCGCCGATGACGGGCGGATAGCGCCACCGACCGGCCGGCTGTGGGTGCAAAGGGCTCTCGCCGCGAACGTCCCACCAGTTCCCTCATCCTGAGGTGCCGGAGCCCCGCGAAGGCCTCGAAGGGTGTTCCAGGGCGCGCGGGATCTGGAAGATCCTTCGAGGCCGCTTCGCGGCACCTCAGGATGAGGGAGGAGGTTGGATGGACCCACGTGGGTGCCTTGCAGAACAAGCCCCGTCAGCCCAACGCCTCCCGGAACGCCCGCAGGTTCGCGCGCATCATCTCGACATAGCCCGGCGCCGGGCCGGCCGGTCCGCTCAGCGCGTCGGAATAGATCCGGCCGCCGACCTTGGCGCCGCTCTCGCGGGCGATCTGCTGCATCAGCCGGGGATCGGCGATGGTCTCCACGAACACCGCCGGCACCTTGTCGCTGCGGATCTGGCGGATGATGCGGGCGACGTCCCTCGGGCCGGCCTCGCTGTCCGTCGAGATGCCCTGGGGCGCCAGGAAGCGCATGCCGTAGGCGTCGCTGAAATAGCCGAACGAATCGTGGGTGGTGATGATGCGCCGCCGCTCGGCGGGGATCGTCTGGAGGGTCGAACGGATCTCCGCGTCCAGCGCGTCGAGCTTTTCCGTGTAGGCGGCGGCGTTGGCGGCGTAGAGCGCGGCGTGCGCGGGATCGACGGTGCTCAGGCCGTCGCGGATGTTGGCGACGTAGAGCTTCACGTTCGCCACGTTCTGCCACGCATGCGGGTCGGCATGATCGCCGTGGTCGTGCCCGTGGTCGTCGTGGTCGTGGCTGCCGGCGATCGTCTTCACCCCCTTCGCGGCGACGACGACGGGTGCCCTGGTGCCCGACGCCTTGATCAGGCGCTCGATCCAGCCCTCGAAGCCGAGACCGTTGACGACGACGAGGTCGGCCTCGGCCACCCGGCGGGCATCGCCCGGCGCGGGGGAATAGCCGTGGGCGTCGGCATCGGGCCCGACGAGGCTCGTCACCGCCACCCGTTCGCCGCCGACCTGCGTGACGAGATCGGCCAGGATCGAGAAGGTCGCCACGGCCTTCAGCTTCGATTCCGCCGCGAACGCCGCCGACGGCATCAGGCCGAAGAGCATCAGCAACAAAGCCGCGATCCGACGCCCCACACCCGCACCCATGCCGAAAACCCTCCGTTCGGCAGGGGTCATAATGTAACATTATCACATCGCCAAGCCGGTGACGGGAATCATGGACAAGGTTTCATGTTCCAGACACGAACCGGAGACGGCCGGACACATCGCAGAGACACGAGGGGCGGCATTCTCATCGGGCTCGGGACCGTCCGTCCCGGATGTCTGGAGATGCACCGATGACCAAGCGACGGGTAACGGGTCTTCTGTTGGCGGGCTTCGCGGCGCTCGGCGCCGCCGGGATCGGGTCGGCGGCGGTGCGGGCCGGACCGTTCGAGGGTCCGTGGGGCCACCGGCACGGCCGCTGGTCCGCGCTCTCGCCCGAGGACCGCGCGGCCTTCACCGATGCGCGCATCGCCGGCCTGCATGCGGGCCTCAAGCTGAACCCGGACCAGGAGAAGCTGTGGCCGCCGGTCGAGACCGCGATTCGCGATCTCGCCAGGCAGCGGGACGCGCAGCGCGAGGCCCGGCGCGCGCGGGGCCGCATGGAGGACGATGCGCCCGGCGCCCTGCGCGCCATGGCGGATGCCTCGACGGCACGCGGCGAGGCCCTGCGCAAGCTCGCCGACGCCACGACGCCCCTCTTCGCCAGCCTGGACGACGGCCAGAAGCACCGCGCCATGGTGCTCGCCCGGCCGCTCCGCCCGTCCGGCGGGCCGCACAAGGGCTGGCGCGAGGGGCCGCATGGCCACGGGCCGGGCGGCGGTGACGAGTAGCATCGAGGCCGGCGCTTGATCGTTCGCCCGCGCGGCGGCAAACACCGCGGGCCCCGGCGCTTCCGCCGGGGTCAGCATCGACACGGGACACGATGGCGCGCCGGCCGCTCCTGAGGGGCGACACCCTCCCCCTGCTCGGGCGGCTCTGGCGGGAATGGCTTTCCCCCCACCGGGCGACGCTCGCCGTGGTGCTGGTGCTCATCACCATCGTCGGCGCGGCGACCGGGCTCTATCCGGCCCTGATCAAGGCCGCCTTCGACGCCTTCGATCATAAGGACACCGGCGCTCTGGCCTACGGGCCGCTGGTCGTCATCGCCGTCACCTCCGTGCGCGGCTTCGCCCTGTACGGCCAGACCGTGCTGACGAACCGGGTCGTCACCCGCGTCGAGGCCGACATGCAGGCGGCGCTCTACGGCCACCTGATCGATGCCGATCTGGCCCAGCTCGGCCGCGAGAGCCCGGCCGCCTTCACGCAGCGCTTCACCACCGACTTCGCCTTCATCAAGGAGGCGCTGACCCGCATCTCCACCGTGCTCCTGCGCGACGTGGCCATGCTGGTGGCGCTGGTGATCGCACTGATCTGGATGGACCCGCTGCTGACGCTCGCCGCCGCCGTCACGGCGCCGCTGGTGGCCGGCCCGGTCAACCGCATCGGCCGCAAGCTGCGTCAGGTCTCGACCACGACGCAGGAGCAGATGGGCGCCACCGCGAGCCTCATCACCGAGAGCCTTCAGGGCGCCCGCGTCGCCAAGACCTATGGGCTGGAAGGCTACCTCAAGGGCCGCGCGGTGCAGGCGCTCGACGAGGTGCGCCGCCTCAAGATGAAGGCGGCCAATGCCCGCGGCCGGCTCGACCCGCTGATGGAGATCGGCGGCGGCCTCGCCGTGGCCGGCGTGCTGGTTCTGGTGGGCCAGCGGGTGATGTCGGGCGACCGCACGGTCGGCGACTTCACCGGCTACGTCGCCGCCCTGCTGCTCGCGGCGCAGCCGGCCCGGGCGCTGGGCACCCTCAACGCCATCCTTCAGGAGGCCGCCGCCGCGCTCACCCGCTACTTCGCCCTGATGGACGAGCGCCCGACCATCCGCGAAGCCCCGTCCGCCCGGCCGCTCGACGTGACACGAGGCGAGATCCGCTTCGAGGGCGTGCATTTCCGCTACCGCGCCGACGCGCCGGCGCTGGAGGGCATCGACCTCGTGGTGCCCGCCGGCGCGACCACGGCCTTGGTCGGCCGCTCCGGCTCGGGCAAATCCTCGCTGCTCAACCTCGTGCCGCGGCTGCACGACGTGACGGCGGGGCGCGTGCTGATCGACGGCACCGACCTGCGCGACGTGACGCTGGGCTCGCTGCGCGCCGCGGTCGCCGTGGTGTCGCAGGAGGTGGTGCTGTTCGACGACACCATCGCCGCCAACATCGGCTTCGGCCGCCCCGGCGCTGCGCGCGAGGAGATCGAGGCGGCGGCCGAAGCGGCGGCGGCGCACGGTTTCATCTCGCGGCTGGCCGAGGGCTACGCGTTTCGCGTCGGGCCGGCCGGCGGTCGGCTCTCTGGGGGCGAGCGCCAGCGGATCTCGCTCGCCCGCGCCTTCCTGAAGAACGCGCCGATCCTGCTCCTCGACGAGGCGACGAGCGCGCTCGATTCCGAATCCGAGCATCTGGTGCAGGAGGCGCTGGAGCGGCTGATGCGCGGGCGCACGACGCTGGTGATCGCCCACCGCCTCTCCACCGTGCGCGAGGCCGACCGCATCGCCGTGATGGAGGCCGGCCGGGTGATCGAGCTCGGCCGCCACGAGGAACTGGCGGCGGCCGGCGGCACCTACGCGCGGCTGCACCGGCTGCAATTGTCGGACGATTCGGAATCGACCCGGCCCGTCGCGGCCTCGGAGTAGCGGCACGGATTCCGGCGCCTGGATGCCACCCAACCCGATCTCGTGCGTAGACGCTCCGGGCGCGAGGAGAGCGGCGAATGAATGCGGAAACCTTCGGATCGACGCGGGCGGGCGAGACGGTGACCCGCCACGCCCTCGCCCGCGACGGCATCCGCGTCCGGGTGATCGATTACGGCGCCGTCGTCACCGCCATCGAGGTGCCGGACCGGGAGGGACGATTCGCCAACGTCGTCCTCGCGCTCGATACGGTCGAGGGCTACGAGACGGTGAGCCCGCATTTCGGGGCGATCGCCGGGCGTTACGCCAACCGCATCGCGAGGGGCCGCTTCGAGCTCGACGGGCGGAGCTACCGACTCCCGATCAACGAGCCGCCCAACACCATGCATGGCGGCCCGCAGGGCTTCGCCCGGCACCTCTGGACCGTCACCGACGCCGACGGGACCGGTCTGGTCCTGCGGCGGCGCAGCCCCGACGGCGAGGAGGGCTTCCCGGGCAATCTCGACGTCGCGGTGACCTACAGCCTGCCCGAGCCCGGCACGCTGCGCATCGATTACCGCGCCGAGACCGACCGCCCGACGGTGCTGAACCTGACCAACCACAGCTACTTCAACCTCGCCGGCGAGGGTATGGGGAGCGTGATGGATCACGTGGTGCACGTTTTCGCCGACACCTACACGCCGACCGACGCGACGCAGGTTCCGACCGGGGCGATCGCCCCGGTCGCCGGCACGCCCCTCGACTTCCGCGAACCCGTCGCCCTCGGCGCGCGCATCCGCCAGGGTCACCCGCAGATCGTCATCGCCAAGGGCTACGACCACAACTTCGTGCTGCGCGGCGCCACCGGCTCCCTGCGGCCGGCGGCGTCCTGCCACTGCCCGGCGAGCGGACGCCGGCTCGACATCGCCACCACCCAGCCGGCGCTCCAGCTCTACAGCGGCAACAATCTCGACGGCACGCTGGTCGGTCCCTCGGGGCGTGCCTACCGCTCCGGCGACGGCGTCTGCTTCGAGACGCAAGGGTTTCCGGACGCACCGAACCATCCGGGTTTTCCGAGCACCGTGCTGCGGCCGGGCGACGTTTTCGCGGCGAGCACGACCTACAGGTTCTCGGCCGTCCGAGAGTCTGTCTGACCGGCCGACGTATCTTCGTCAGGCAACGGCAAGGCGAGAGGAAAGCCCTGCTCCCATCCTGAACCCTCATCCTGAGGTGCCGGAGCGCAGCGGAGGCCTCGAAGGGGTCTCCAGGTTCCGCGCGATTCCTGGAGCACCCTTCGAGGCCGCTCACGCGGCACCTCAGGATGAGGGGCGAGAGGGGATCACTGCTGTCAAACAGGCTTTCAGTCGCCAAAGGTAAAGGCTTCGTTCGACACATCAGGAAACACTGCGCACGGATCGGCGGCGCACCCCATGGCGGCCGTCCCCGCGACGATCTGGAACCTGGCCTGCGCATCGTGCCGTTCGAGCCTTCGGCTGTTTCTACGGCGGCCGGGATTGCGAGGCGCTGTATCGTGGCGAAGCATCGGAGGTTGAAGGGTTCAAGCCCGCACATCGAAATCCTAGCGCGACTCGTTCCCCGGCGCCCCGCCGGCGGCACCGTCGGCGGAGAATCGTACCTCGACCTGCCGCCCCGTCTCGGGCGGCGCCGAGAGGCTCGCCTTGAAACGCGCCCGCTCGCCCGGTTCCAGGGCGGCGCGCGGGCCGGGGACGTTCCAGCGGTAGAGCGGCTGTCCCCCGGCGTCGCGCACCTCGACCTCGATCGGCGGCACGGCCACGCGCTCGCGGGCGACGCCGACGATGTCCCCCTCCACCACCAGACGGGCGGGATAGCTTCCTTCCGCCGGGATCTGGAAAGCGGCGATGTCGATGAGATCGATGCCGCGCAGGTTCACCGGCAGGCCGACGCGGGCGAACAGCGCCGCCGTCTGCGGCATCGCCCGCACTACGCCGACGCGTCCGAGAAGCGCGAGCGGCAGGGCGGCGGCGAGGACGAGACCGGCGGCCAGCGCCGGCGAGAGCCGCCGGGCGGCGCGCTTCGGCCTGGCCCGCCCGGCAGCCTTCGCGGCGACCGGTCGGGAGCGCGGCGGCTCTTCGGGGGGCGCCCCGGCGTCGGGAGCGCTCGGCGGTTCCGGGGGCGCCGCCGCCGGGGCGGCCTCGTCCGACATCTCGTCGAACATCGCCGCGACCACCTCGTCGGAGGAGATGAACCACGTCTCGCGGCAGGCGGCGCAGCGCACCGAGCGGCCCGCGGTGCCGACGCGCTCGGCATCGATGCGATACTCGCTGGCGCAGGCCGGGCAGACGATCAGCATGGCGGCGGAGGGCTCGAGTGAGGTCCAGGGCCCGGCAGCGGGTTGCCGCGCTCTCGAAAAGGACACAAACGTTCTCCCCGAGTAGGGTTAACCGGCCGTGAAGCCGGATGCGGCACGGGAACCCGGGTGCGGGCGAAAGCGTGGAGTGAGCGGGCGTTGTCGGCTTCGATGAAAACGGGCAGCCTCCTGTCCGGCGCGGAGGAGCCCGTCGTCCGGTTCGAGAGCGTCGGCATGCGCTACGGCCTCGGGCCGGAGGTGTTGTCCGACGTCAGCTTCGAGATCGCGCCGCGCTCCTTCCAGTTCCTCACCGGCCCCTCGGGCGCGGGCAAGACCACGCTCCTGCGCCTGATCCTGCTCTCGGTGCATCCGACCCGCGGGCTCGTGTCGGTGTTCGGCCAAGAAGTGAGCGGCATCTCCAACGACGCGCTCACCGGCCTGCGTCGCCGCATGGGCGTGGTGTTCCAGGATTTCCGCCTGCTCGACCACCTCACCACCTACGAGAACGTGGCGCTGCCCCTACGGGTGCAGGAGCGGGCCGAGACGAGCTACCGGGCGGAGGTGGTCGAACTCCTGCGCTGGGTCGGACTCGGCGAGCGCATGCACGTCCTGCCGCCGCTCCTGTCCGGCGGTGAGAAGCAGCGCGCCGCGATCGCGCGGGCGCTGATCGCCCGGCCGGAGCTGCTGCTCGCCGACGAGCCGACCGGCAACGTCGACCCGAGCCTCGCCCGGCGCCTGCTGCGGCTGTTCATGGAACTGAACCGGCTCGGCACCTCGGTGGTGATCGCCACCCACGATTTCAGCCTGATGGATCTCGTCGAGGCGCGCCGCATGGTGCTGTCCGAAGGCCGCCTGCGGGTGGAGGGCCGATGAGCGAGGTCCGCTCCCCCGCCGAGGCCGTGTCCTCGGCCCGTCCGGCCAAGGCGCAGGCGCATGTGCAGGCTCATGCGCAGCCTGCCTCCGAGCCGCCGCTGCCGGCCAACCTGCGCCGCAACGCCCCCCTCGTCCCGACGGACTCCGCGGCGAGCCGGGCGCTCGCCGCGGTCATCGCCATCCTCACCTTCCTCGCCGCGCTCTGCGCCGGCGCGGCCGAGATCGCCGTCTCCAGCGCGGCCCAGTGGCAGGGCAGCGTGGCGCAGGAGGTCACGGTGCAGATCCGGCCGGGCGCCGGACGCGACATCGAGGCGGACGTGAAGCGGGCCGAGGCGCTCGCCCGCGCGGCACCCGGCATCGTCGGCGCCCGGGTCTTCACCAAGGCCGAGTCGGAGCGGCTGCTCGAACCCTGGCTCGGCAGCGGCCTCGACCTGTCCGACCTGCCGGTGCCGCGGCTGATCGCGCTGACCCTCGCGAGCGGTCGAAACCCCGATCTCGGCGCCCTGCGCACCGCGCTCACGGACGCCCTGCCGGGCGTGGCCAGCCTCGACGACCACGCGCTCTGGCTCCAGCGCCTCTCGACCATGGCCAACACCTTCGCCGGCATCGGCATCGGCGTCGTCCTGCTGGTGCTGTTCGCCACCGGCCTCGCCGTGATCTTCGCCACCCGCGGCGCCATGGCCGGCAACCGCGAGGTGGTCGAGGTGCTGCACTTCGTCGGGGCCGACGACGACTACATCGCCAAGGCCTTCCAGAGCCGGTTCTTCCGCCTCGGCCTGAGGGGCGGGGCGATCGGCGCCGGCGCCGCGCTGCTGACCTGTGCGCTGGCCGGCCTCGTCACCCGGATGTGGCGCTCCGGACCGGCGGGGGAAGAGATCGAGGCCCTGTTCGGCACGTTCCAGATCGGCTGGCAGGGCTACGCGCTGATCGTGCTCATCGGGGTGATCGCCTCGGTCGTCACGGCGTCCGTGTCGCGGTTCACGGTGCGCCGCTTCCTCCGTTAGGCCGGCGCCTTCCCGGGCCGGTTTACCTTTCGTCAACCATTGGGGATCGAGAGTTCCTCGCACGACACCCTCATGAGCCTCAGTCTCGACCCTCATGTCTCCGCAAGTGCCCCGCCGACAGGCGGCCGGCCCGGCCCGGTCCCCGGGCGCAACCCCCTCCGCCGCCGCCTGCGAAGCGTTCGGCTGGCCCTGGGCGGCGTTCTCGGCCGGCGGCCCTTCGCAGCGTCCCATCGCGCGGATGGCTGAGGCGATGGTCCCGCCGCGGCGGCGCGCCTGGGCCCTGCGGGCCTTCCTCGGTTTCGCCCTGGCCGGACTGGTGCTGCTGGCCGGCGGCTTCCTCGCCTTCGTCACTGTGGTCGAGCGGGCCGAGCGGCCGAGCCTCGACGGCGCCGACGGCATCGTCGCCATGACCGGCGGCTCGCAGCGCATCGGCGATGCCATCGACCTGCTCGCGGGCGGCCACGGCCGGCGGTTGCTGATCTCCGGCGTCAACGAGCGCACCACCCGCGAGGAGATCGTGCGGCTCAACCCGGCCCAGGAGCACTGGATCAGTTGCTGCGTCGATCTCGATTACCGGGCGCGCAACACCATCGGCAACGCCATCGAGACCCGGCGCTGGATGCGCCGTCACCGGTTCGAGATCATCGCGGTGGTGACCTCGAACTACCACATGCCCCGTACCCTGGTGGAGCTGCGGCACGCCCTGAACGAGGACGAGACGGTGATTCCCTATCCCGTCGTCGCCGACGGACTCGATCTCGGCCGCTGGTGGGCCGATCCCTCCGTGGCACGCCTGCTCGGGGCCGAGTACCTGAAATTCCTCGTCGCCTGGGCCCGCACCCGCTTCGAATCGGATCCGGAGCAGTCGCGGTTCGCGGTGCTGATCGGTCGGCGCGCGCCGGTCAAGGTCGTCGCCGAGCGGCTGCTCAGGGAGACGAATTGATGACGGAGGGCCGTCGGCGCCCATGAAGCCGCGAACCTGGAGGCTCAGGCATGCGCCGATCACTCGGCAGCAAGGCATCGAGCGCCTTCAGCGTTACGGTGAGGCTGACCGGTTTTTCGAGCCAGGGAGTGCGGGCGTATGCGGTCGGCAGGTCCGAACTGTCGTAGCCGCTCAGGATCAGGAAGGGCACGGCCCGCTCGAGCAGCCTGTCGGCGACGGCGTAGGCTCGCGTTCCCCTGAGCTTGATGTCGAGGATCGCCGCGTCCACGCAGGGCTCCCGATCGAGGATCTCCAGCGCCGCAGCGACGCTCGCGGCAGGGCCGAGAACGATCGCCCCGGCGCTCGCCAGACCCCGGCTCAGTTCATCCGCCCAGAAGTAGTCGTCCTCGACGATCAGGAGACGGTTCGGCAACGACGCTCTTCCTGCGGTTCGATGCGGCCGAGAATCGTGCCCACCGGCGAACTCGGAGTCTCCGGCGGCGTTCTTCGATTGTCTACAATTAACATGCGCAAATCTCAATTTTACATCATCGATTTGCGGCATATGCGCGCATGAGTTGCAGACACGGCCATTCGCCGGGGAACAGGCGTCGCGTGGATCGGGCCCTGGCCAAGGCCGGCCGCTTCATGCAGAGGAAGCGGGCTTTCGCATCAGCCCTCCCGCCACGACCGCCGTAACGACTGCCGCATGACCGTGGTTCTCTCCCCTGCCCTCGAAGATTTCCGACGCGTCGTCCTCAAGGTCGGCTCGGCCCTGCTGGTGGACCGTGCGCGCGGGCGCCTGCGCCACGCGTGGCTCGCCGCGCTGGCGGAAGACATCGCCGATCTGCACGGGCGCGGCGTCGACGTGGTCGTCGTCTCCTCCGGCGCCATCGCCCTGGGGCGGACGGTGCTCGGCCTTCCTCCCGGAACCCTGCGCCTGGAGGAGAGCCAAGCCTCGGCGGCGGTGGGCCAGATCGCGCTCGCCCGCCACTGGACCGAGGCGCTCGGCCACCACGACATCGTGGCGGGACAGGTGCTGGTGACGCCCAAGGACACCGAGGAGCGCCGCCGCTACCTCAACGCCCGCGCGACCGTACAGAAGCTCCTGGAGGTGCGCGCGGTGCCGGTCGTCAACGAGAACGACACGGTGGCCACCGCCGAGATCCGCTACGGCGACAACGATCGGCTGGCCGCCCGGGTCGCCACCATGATCGGCGCCGACGTGCTGGTGCTGTTCTCCGACATCGACGGCCTCTACACCGCCCCGCCGCACACCGACCCGCAGGCCCGCCATCTGCCGGTGATCGAGCGGGTGACGCCGGAGATCGAAGCGATGGCCGGCGGTCCCGCTTCCGAGCTGTCGCGCGGGGGCATGCGCACCAAGGTCGAGGCGGCCAAGATCGCGGCGAGCGGCGGCACCCACATGGTCGTCGCCGACGGGCGGGGGAAGAACCCGCTGCGCACCGTCCGCGAGGGCGGGCGCTGCACGTGGTTCCTGTCGGGCTCGACTCCGACCGCCGCGCGCAAGACCTGGATCGCCGGCTCGCTGGAGACCTCCGGCACCCTCGTCGTCGATGCCGGCGCCGCCCGCGCCCTCGAAGGCGGCGCGAGCCTGCTGCCGGTCGGCGTCACCGCCATCGAGGGCAGCTTCGCCAAGGGCGACGCCGTGCTGATCCGCGGGCCGGAGGGGCGTATCCTCGGGCGCGGCCTCGTCGCCTACGACAGTGCGGACGCCGCCGCCATCATCGGCCGCTCCAGCCGCGAGATCGCCGCCGCCTCGGCTCAGGCCGGGCGTACGGAGATGATCCACCGGGACGATCTGGCGATGATCGGCGTCTGATCCTCCGGCCGTCGGCCCGGACGGAGCAACATCCGCGCTTGTTCAACCCTGCCGCGACGTGCGAAGGGGCGGGGGACGACATGCATTCACATGCACCATCGCGCCGTTCTTCCGGCGCCAGACGGGAAGCGGGACCGTGCCTGTCCTGAACCTCAAATCCGATGTCGCGGACGCCGACGACCTCGCGACCCTGATGGCCGGGATCGGCCGCCGTGCCCGCGCCGCCGGCCGGGCGATGGCGCTTGCCCCGGCGCAGGCCAAGGATCTGGCCCTGCGCGCCATCGCCGAGCAGATCCGCGCGAGCACCCCGGCCATCCTGCGCGAGAACGCCCGCGACGTCTCCGCGGCCCGGGCCGCCGGCCAGACCAAGGCGATCCTCGACCGGCTGACACTCGACGAGGGCCGGGTCGCGGCCATCGCCGAGGCGGTGGAGAAGGTCTCGGCCCTGCCCGACCCGATCGGGCGCCAGCTCGCGGCCTTCGAGCGGCCGAACGGCCTGTTGATCGAGCGCATCTCGGTGCCGCTCGGCGTGGTCGGCGTCATCTTCGAGAGCCGCCCCAACGTCACCGCCGATGCCGGCGCGCTCTGCCTCAAGGCCGGCAACGCCGCGATCCTGCGCGCCGGCTCGGACTCGCACCGCACCGCCACCGCCATCGCCGCGGCGATGAGCGAGGGTCTGGCCCGCACCGGCCTGCCGGCGGACGCGATCCAACTCGTGCCGACCCGCGACCGGGCGGCGGTGGGCCTGATGCTGACCGGCCTCGGCGGCTGCGTCGACGTGATCGTGCCCCGCGGCGGGCGCAGCCTCGTCGAGCGGGTTCAGGCCGAGGCCCGGGTGCCGGTCTTCGCCCATCTCGATGGCATCTGCCACGTCTACGTGGCCGAGGGCGCCGATCTCGGCATGGCCCGCACCGTGCTCCTCAACAGCAAGATGCGCCGCACCGGCATCTGCGGTGCCGCCGAGACGCTGCTGGTCGATGCCGCCGTGGCCAAGACCCATCTCAAGCCGCTGGTCGAGGCGCTGCTCGAATCCGGCTGCGCCGTGCGCGGCGACGCGGCGACGCAAGGCGTCGACCCGCGGGTGACGCCCGCGACCGAGGCCGACTGGCGCACCGAGTATCTCGACGCGGTGATCTCGGCGAAGGTGGTCGAGGGGCTCGACGCGGCCATCGCCCACATCGAGGCCAACGGTTCGCACCACACCGACGCGATCGTCACCGACGACACGGAAGCCGCCACGCGCTTCCTCAACGAGGTCGATTCCGCGATCGTGACGCACAACGCCTCGACCCAGTTCGCCGATGGCGGCGAGTTCGGTTTCGGCGCCGAGATCGGCATCGCCACGGGCCGGATGCACGCCCGCGGCCCGGTCGGCGTCGAGCAGCTCACCACCTTCAAGTACCGGGTCCACGGCAGCGGCCAGACCCGGCCGTGACGCGCTGACGGTTCTTCCCCTGCGCGAAGACACGCTTCCGCCCGCGGCGGCCGGCATGCGGATCGGGCTCTACGGCGGCTCGTTCAATCCGGCCCATGCCGGCCATCTCCATGTCAGCCGCACCGCCCTGCGGCGCCTGCGGCTCGACCGGGTGTGGTGGCTCGTCACCCCGGGCAACCCGCTGAAGGACCGCGGCCTGCTCGCGCCGCTGCCGGAGCGGACGGCCCGGGCGCGCGCACTCGCGGTGGACCCGCGCATCGCCGTCACCGCCTTCGAGGCGGGCCTCGGCAGCCGCTACACCGTCGACACGCTGCGCTGGCTGGTCCGGCGGCGGCCGACCTTGCGCTTCGTCTGGATCATGGGCGCGGATTCCCTCGGAACCCTCCACCGCTGGCAGCGCTTCGAGGAGATCCTCACGCTGGTTCCGGTCGCGGTGATCGACCGGCCGGGACACACCCTGACCGCGCCGGCCGCGCGGGCGGCGCGGGCCTACGCCGGCGCGCGAATCCCGGAAGCGGCGGCGGTCACGCTCGCGGGCCGCCGGCCGCCGGCCTGGACCTTCCTGCACGGTCCGCGCTCCGATCTGTCCTCGACCGCGCTGCGGGCGGGTGCGTAGGGCGTTGCGCCCGCTTGAAAAGCGGGCCGAAAGCCGCCAATTTCGCCGGGTGGCGGTGTTGCCACAAGCCGCTCACCGGGAACCGAGACCCTGTCCGCACACCTTCACCCCGGAGCCGCCGGCTCCGATGCCGAGCCTGCTTCCTCCGACGCCCTGAAGGCCCTGGCCCTCGGGTGCCTCGACGAGATGAAGGCCGAGGAGACCGTCGAGATCGATCTCGCGGGCAAGACCTCCCTCGCCGATACGATGATCATCGCGTCCGGCCGCTCGCAGCGCCATGTCGGCTCGATCGCCGACAAGATCATCCAGGAGATGAAGGCCCAGGGCTTCGGCAATGCCCGCGTCGAGGGCCTTCCGGCCTGCGATTGGGTGCTGATCGATGCGGGGGACGTGCTCGTCCACATCTTCCGTCCCGAGGTGCGCGGCTTCTACAACCTCGAGAAGATCTGGGGCGCCGACCGCCCGACGGGCGCCCGCCTCGCGGGCTGACCCCTACGGCAGCGAGGAGGGGGCGACGTCGTCGCGCGCCTCGGTCTGATCGACGAATTCCGCCTCCTGCCGCAGCAGGCGACCGAGGCGGGCGTGGCGGATCTCCAGCACGAAGCGGAAACCGCGCGGACCCGTGGCGCCGTGGCTGACCGTGAGGATGCCCGGGGTGAGCCAGCCCGGCAGCGTCAGGCGAAAACCCGGCAGGTCGATGAAGTAGCGCTCGCTGCGGAAGACCAGCGCGCGATCCTCCACCAGAACCCGCAGGCTCATGCCGAGCCCGGCGCCGACCCGCTCCTCCAGCCCGGTCGGACCCCGGAAGCGCTTGGCCGAGTGGATCGCCTGCGGGAAGCCGGAGCCACGGGCGTAGAGCCGCGTCCAGATCTGGCCGCCGCCCGCGCCGTCCCGCGTCACCGCGACGACGCTCGGCACGTTGGCGACCCGGGTCGTCGGCAGCGGCGCGCCGACGAGGCGCAGGACCTGCGCCAGCAGCCAGCCGGCCCAGGTCAGTTCCGTTCCGACCACCCGCCCGGCATAGACCGCGCTCTCGCCGTCGCCGAGCCGCTTCGAGAAGCGCCGCCGCACGGCCGGGGGCAGCCGGGCCCAGTCCGTCTCCGGGACCAGCGCCCGGAAGCGCAGGTCGAACAGGTCCGCCGGGCGGACCGGGGCGCTGGCCGGGACGGCGATTTCGGCGACGCGGCGCATCGGATGAGCCTCCTTGAGCATCCTTCCGGATGACGATCGAACGGATCGGTCAGGTGTCGGCTTTGACCGGCAGGTAGCGGACGATCCGTCCGCCGAGACGGATCAGCTTGGCCAGGGTGTTGTGGGGCACGTTCAGCATCTGCGCGTACCAGCCGTCGAGCGTCTGGGTGAAGTCGAGCATCGCCTTCAGGCGCCGGGAGGCCACCGCGCCGATCCGCGGATCGCCCTCGGCCTCGGCCACGCATTCCCGCAGCGCCTTGAGGGCCGGATCGATCTCCCGCTCCTTGCGGCCGGCGGCGATGCGGGTGACCATCTCCCACAGGTCCGTCTCGGCGACGAAGAAGTCGCGCCGCTCGCCCATCACCGGCACCCGCCGGATCAGGTTCCAGGCCGCCAGTTCCTTCAGGGAGGTCGAGACGTTGGAGCGGGCGATGCCGAGCGTGCCGGCGATGTCCTCCGCGGCGAGCGGCTTGTCGGAGAGGTAGAGCAGGGCGTGGGTCTGCGCGACGGAACGGTTGACGCCCCACTGCCCGCCGAGATCGCCCCAGTGCAGGATGAAGCGCTCCACCGCGGGCGCGAGCTTTTCCGATCGGTCTGAAATTTCCGTCATGACGGAAATTTCAGACAAAATCGACCGTGCGTCAAGCGGCCATGCGGATGGGTCGGGGGCGTTCTCTTTTCGACGTTTCAGCGCCGCGCTTCCGAATCGCTTCGCCTGAAGGGACACCGCTTGCGAACGGAGGGCAGCCAAGCGCGCGCACATGGTTCGGCTCTCGTCGGGCTTTGGATTGCTTGCGCCGAGCCTCGCAAGGACGGAAGAGGCAAAGCCCAAGCCGTCAACCGGC
Organism: Methylorubrum populi; assembly: GCA_036946625.1. Taxonomy (NCBI): domain Bacteria; kingdom Pseudomonadati; phylum Pseudomonadota; class Alphaproteobacteria; order Hyphomicrobiales; family Methylobacteriaceae; genus Methylorubrum; species Methylorubrum populi. The sequence continues at coordinate 1,224,202 of JAQIIU010000003.1, read as the reverse complement.
GTCCCGGCTCCGCCGAACCGCGGCGCTGGCGGAGCCGGCCGCTCATGGTATGGTGGGACGGGACGGCCGAGGGTGGCCCGCGCCGTCGAAAATCCAGCGAAACCGTCACGAGCCGCATGAGCACCGCATCCAAACGCGTCCGCGTCCTGTTCGACGAGGCGGCCATCGCCAAGCGCAACGAGGAGTTGGCCGCGGAGATCGTCGCGGCCGATCCCGAGAACCTGCTCGTCGTCGCGGTGCTCAAGGGCAGCTTCATGTTCGCCGCCGACCTGCTGCGGGCGCTTCATCGGGCCGGACTCTCGCCGCAGGTCGAATTCGTCCACCTGTCGAGCTACCGCACCTCGACGGCCTCCTCGGGGCAGGTCGAGATCCTGCGCGACGTGCAGAGCGAGGTGCGCGGGCGCGACGTGCTCCTGATCGACGACATCCTCGAATCCGGCCGCACCGTCGTCTTCGCCAAGGACCTGCTGATGGCCCGCGGTGCCAAGCGGGTGCTCACCGCCGTGCTCCTGGAGAAGCCGGGCAAGCGCGCCGTGACCATCGACGCGGATTTCGTCGGCTTCACCTGCCCCGACGTGTTCGTGGTGGGCTACGGCATGGACGCGGCCCACGCCTTCCGCCAACTGCCCTTCGTCGGTCTGGTCGATTACGACAGCAGCGACGCGGACCTGTTCGGCGGCGCCTGAGGCGCAATCCCGGTCTCGGAAATTCCTGATAAATTCGCGACACTTGCCTGAAATCGGCGGCCGATGGAACTCTGCCGCCGTTCGATGCTTGACAGGCCACGCTTCCGCGCGGTCACTCGGGCGACGCGACCCACATCGCAAGAATGGGAGAGGACGCCCGGTCATGGCGCGCATCCTGCTCGTGGATGACGAGGATACGGTTCGCGGCTTCCTCAAGCGGGGGCTGGAACTGGACGGTCACACGGTGATCACGGCCATCGACGGCAGCGACGGCCTCGACCGCCTGTCCGAGGCCGGCGGCGGCTTCGACCTGATGCTGACCGACATCCGCATGCCACTGATGGACGGCATCGCGCTCTCGCTCGCGGCCAAGCGCGACTATCCCGACCTGACGATCCTGCTGATGACGGGCTTCGCCGACCAGCGCGAGCGCGCCCGCGGCCTCGACGCCATCGTCACCGACGTGCTGACCAAGCCGTTCTCCCTCGCCGACCTGCGCTCGACGGTGACGCGGGCGCTGGCGGCCTGACCGCTCAATTCATCTGCCAGATCGTCCCGTTGAGCAGGCAGGCGAACGCCACCCATCCGGCGTAGGGCACGAGCAGCCACGCCGCGGCGCGGTCGAAGCGCCAGGAGAGGCGGATCGCCCACAGGATCATCGCCAGCATCGCGAGCGCCACGATCAGGGCGAGGCCGAGTCGGTGGACGGCGAAGAAGACCGGGGTCCAGGCGGCGTTGAGGGCGAGCTGCGCCGCGAAGGCGGCGAGCGCCAGCCACCACGCCTTCCGGGCCGGCCCCGGCACGGGACGCGCGCCGAGAAGCCGCCAGAGCGAGACCGCGATCATCGTGTAGAGAACGGTCCAGGCCAGCGGAAACACCCAGTTCGGCGGGTTGAAGGCCGGCTTGCGGATCGTCGTGTACCAGTCCTCGATGTTCGAGCCGGTCGAGAGCGTGCCGACCGCCGTCACCAGGGCGACGGGCAGGATCGCGGCGGCGAGCCGCGGGATCGGCGGCAGGGCCGGCCGCTCGGGGATGTCCAGGGCGCCCATGCGCTGTGCGATCCTCCGTGATTCGTCCGCTTGCCTTGCCCGGCGCGACGGATTCGCTCAAGCGGAAAACCGATCCCGACTTCGGACGCGGACTTCCAAGGACGAACATGAGCCGGTCCAACGCGCCTCACGGCGATTCCGATGCAGCGCCGTCCACGGATGGGCTTTCGAGCGGGGCGTGGCGCCCGCGCACGCTGGCGGCGCAGGCGCTCGGGCGGATCGACCCGGTGACGCGGGCGATCGTGCCGCCGCTCCATCTCTCCACCACCTATCTGCGCGACCCCGACAACGCCTACCGCTCCGGCTTCTCCTATGCCCGGCCCGACAATGCCACGACGCGCGAGGCGGAGGATGTCGTCGCCGCGCTCGAACGGGCGGAGGCCGGCGCGCTGCTGTTCGGGTCCGGCATGGCCGCGGCGGCGGCGGTGTTCTGCGCCCTGGAGCGCGGCGATCACGTGCTGGCGCCCGAGGTGATGTACTGGGGCCTGCGGCGCTGGCTGCGCCAGGAGGCGCCGCGCCTCGACCTTTCCGTCGACTTCGTGGCGATGGACGATCCGGAGGCGGTGCGGGCCGCGATCCGGCCCGGCAGGACCCGACTCGTCTGGATCGAGACCCCGGGCAACCCGCTCTGCACCGTCACCGACATCGCCCGCATCGCCGGGATCGCCCGGGCGGCCGGCGCCCGCGTCGCGGTGGATTCGACCGCCGCGAGCCCGATCCTGACCCGGCCGCTGGAGCACGGCGCCGACATCGTGATGCACTCGGCCACCAAGATCCTGAACGGCCATTCCGACGTGGTGGCCGGCGTGCTGGCCGGTGCGCGCCGGGACGCGTTCTGGGAGCGCTTGGCCGCGATCCGCGGTCAATGGGGCGCGATCCTCGGGCCGTTCGAGGCCTATCTGCTGATGCGGGGCCTGCGCACGCTTTCCTTGCGCGCCGTGGCCCAGAGCGCCGGGGCCTTGCGCCTGGCCGAACGCCTCTTCGGGCATTCGCTCGTGAGCGCGGTGCTCTATCCGGGTCTGCCGGGGCATCCCGGCCACGCCATCGCCGCGCGGCAGATGGAAGGCGGGTTCGGCTACATGCTGTCGATCCGCGCGGCCGGCGGCGAGGCGGCGGCGATCGACACCGCCGCACGGGTCGCCCTGTGGAAGCGGGCGACCTCGCTCGGCGGCGTGGAGAGCCTGATCGAGCACCGTGCCTCGATCGAGGGGCCGGGCACGCCCTGCCCGCCGGACCTGCTGCGCCTCTCGACCGGCATCGAGGATCCGGACGACCTCTTTCGCGATCTCGACGCGGCGCTCAGGGCCGCGCACGGGTCGGCCGCTTGAGCGTTCACGAATTTCGTGGACGGCGCAGGGCGGTTGCGCCCCGCCGCGCGTTGTCGGGGCGACCAGCCCCGAACCGCGACGTGAATGGCCATGACGAACCGCACGCCCCTGCTCCTCGCCGCCGTCTCGCTGTGCGTCCTCGCCGGCGCCGCCCGTGCCGATGACGGTCCGCCGAAGCTCGACATCGAATCGACCTGCAAGTCCGCCGAGCGGGCGCAGGTGAGCCTCGACGACAACGCCAACAAGGATGCCTGCCTCAACTCCGAGCGGGGGGCCCATGCCGACCTGAAGAAGCGCTGGAGCGAGTTCCCGGCCTCGGCCAAGAAGCAGTGCTCGCAGCAGTTCCAGGCCGGCGGCTACCCGTCCTATGTCGAGCTGGTGACCTGCCTCGAACTCGCGAGCGGCACGGTCCCGTCCCAGCCGGCCCACGACAGACCGGCGCACTCCGATGTCGGCGGCGGGTCGGGGGGCGGCGGCAAGGAGAGCAGCCGCCTCACCCGGGAACCCTCGCCCGCCCAGCGCACCGACCCGATCGACGTGCTGCACAACAGGTAGCGTTTCGGCGCCCGCCTCTCAGCGCAGCGTCGGCGCACCGGCCTCGTCGAGGGCGACCGGCAGCCAGGCGGCCGGCCCGCCCGCGGTCGCCGTCGGCGCGGTGCCGTCCGCCCGGCTCTGGTGCAGCTCCAGCAGTTCCGGCGCCGGGCGCGTGTCGTCCTCGGTGAGGAACAGGCCGCGGGCCTTCGAGGCGAGGCCGAGGCGCGTGCTGGCGGTGAGCACGCTCTGCGCCGGGCTCGTCAGCAGGGCGAGGGCGACCGGCGCCATCCACAGCGCCAGCAGGGGGTCGCCGGCAAACGCCAGCAGCACCGCGAGCGCCCCGCCCGCCGCCACCGCGTCGCTCTGCAGGCGGAACGCCTCCGTCCACGGCACGCTGCGGTCGTCGCGGGCCTGCGCGTCCCAGCGCACCACCCGGCCGAACAGGGTGGTCACCACCGCACCCGCGGCGAACAGCGCCATCACCGGCCAGAGCAGCACCCAGATCGCCTGTTCCAGCGCGGCGCTGGCGAGCAGCGAGGCGGTGCCGCCGAAATCCGCCCGGCGCCGGGCCGAGACCAGCACATAGCCGAGGCTGAGGAGCTTCGGCAGAGCCATCGCCGCGACGACGAGGGCGGCGAGAGCCCGGGCCGCCGGGCCGTCGCCGTCGAGCCCGTAGCCGACCAGGCCGAGTTCGCCGGTCCGGGCCGCCTGCCACGTGCCGAGGCCGAGAAAGGCGATCCAGAGCGGGTAGACGCCGTAGCCGAGGATGCCGACGCCGAGATGCCAGCGGCTGGCGCCGCGCAACCCCTTCGTCGGCAGCACGCGGATGTGCTGGAGGTTGCCCTGGCACCACCGCCGCTCGCGCCCGAGCAGGTCGATGAGGTTGGTCGGCATCTCCTCCCAGGTCCCGCCCATCTCGGGCAGGAGGCGCACCTCCCAGCCGGCCCGGCGCAGCAGGGCGCCCTCGACGATGTCGTGGCAGAGGATCTCGCCGCCGAGCGGCGGCTTGCCCGACAGGACGGGGAGCTCGGCGTTGTTCGCGAAGGCCTCGATCCGCAGGATGGCGTTGTGGCCCCAGTACGAGCCGTCCGGCCCCTGCCACGTCTCCAGGCAGCGCAGGGACAACGGCGCGTAGAGGCGCACGGCGAATTGCTGGATGCGCGCGAACAGGGTGTCGCGGCCGGCGGCGTAGGAGACCGTCTGGATCAGGCCGGTGCGGGGGTTCTCCTCCATTAGCCGGGCGAGCCGGCGCATGGCGGCGCCGGTCATCAGGCTGTCGGCGTCGAGCACGATCATGAAGTCGTATTCGTGCCCGTAGGTGGCGCAGAACTCGGCGATGTTGCCGGCCTTGCGTCCGGCGTTCTCCGCCCGGCGCCGGTAGCGGATGCGCGGCAGGCCGCGGCCCTCGCGCCGGCCCCAAGCCTGGATGCGGGCGAATTCGTGCTCCTCGACGGCGCTGATCGCGCCCTCGCGGGTGTCGGAGAGGACGAAGATGTCGATGTCCGAGCCGTCGCCGCCCTCGCGCTGGAGCGAACGGGCCATCACCCGGATCGCCGAGAACACCGCGATCGGATCCTCGGCGTGGATCGCCACCACCGCGGCGGTGCGGCTCAGGCCGGTCGGGCGGGTGGGGATCGTGGCGGCGCGCCGCTCCAGGGGCGAGAGAGCGCGCTCTCCCATCAGCGCGGCGACGAGACCGTAGACGTACTGCCACGCGGTGAAGGACTGCCACGCCATCAGCACCACGAACAGCCCGAGCACCACGCGTCCGAGCCACGTCTCCGGCAGGCCGTAGGCGGCGAGCGCCAGGGCGGCGATGGCGGCCGCCGTGACCAGCGTCGGCAGGGCCAGCGCGAGGCGGCGCAGCCCGAACGAGGCCGGCCGCGGCGCGGGGCCCGCGCCCCTCGGCCGGGCGTGGGCATCGGCCCCTGTCTCGACGGAGCGCTCTGCCTGCGGCAAGTCTGGGGTGGACATGATCGGCGTCGACACTCGCGGGAGGGATGAACGGATGGAAGGACCATCGGACGCAGACGGCGGGGCGACCGAGGGTCTCCGGGTTTCGCGGCGCGACGTCGTCCGTGGCGCTCTCGCCGGTTCGGCCAGCCTGGGCTTTCCTACCCTTCTCGATCTGAATGCCGACGGAACGATGGCCCAATCGACGGACGCGGTTCAAGCCCCCGGGCGGCGGGTCGATTTCGACGCGGTGGCGGCGCGGGCCGAGCGGCTCGCGCGCGAGGCGTACCGCCCGCCGCCGGGCGATCTCCCGCCGGAACTGGCCGGGCTCGGCTACGACGGGCTCCAGGCGCTTCGCTTCCGCCCCGAAGCGACGGTCGCACTCGGGCCGCGCTTCTCGCTGCAGCCGTTCCACCGCGGCGGCCCGCACACCAAGCGGGTGGAGATCGTCCTGCAGCCGCCCGAGGGCGCACCACGGCTCTTCGGCTACGATCCGAAGCTGTTCGATCTCGGGCCGGACCTGCGGGGCCGCCCCTATCCCGCCTCGCTCGGCTACGCGGGGTTTCGCATCGCGCACGGCTTCGATGCCGGCCGCCCGGAGAACCACGAGGAGTTCCTGGTCTTCCTCGGCGCCTCGTACTTCCGGATTCGCGGCCGGGATCAGGTCTACGGCCTCTCGGCGCGCGGCATCGCCGTGAACACCGGCCTGCCGCAGGGCGAGGAGTTTCCCGACTTCACCGCCTTCTGGATCGAGGAGTCCGGCGCCGGCCAAGCCTCGATCACGATCCTGGCGCTCCTCGACGGGCCGAGCCTGACCGGGGCCTACCGCTTCACGGTGACGCCGGGCGATCCCTCCACCGTCGCGGTCGAGGCGGCGCTGTTTCCCCGCCGCGCGATCGCGGCGCTCGGCCTCGCCCCGCTCACCAGCATGTTCCTCCACGGCGAGAACGGGCCGGGCGTGCGCGGCGCCGAACCTTTCGACGATTTCCGGCCGCAGGTGCACGACTCCGACGGGTTGTTGGTGCAGGTGCCCGGCGACCGGCTGTGGCGCCCGCTCGCGAACGGGCGCGCGGCGGCGCAGATCTCGGCCTTCCGCGCCGCCCCGCTCGAAGGCTTCGGACTGTTGCAGCGGGAGCGGCGCTTCGCGGCCTATCTCGACGTTCAGGCCCGCCACGAGGATCGGCCGGGCCTGTGGGTCGTACCGAGGGGGGACGGGTTCGGCGCGGGCGCGGTGCGGCTGTTCGAGATCCCGTCGCGGACGGAGGCGACCGACAACGTCGTGGCGGCCTTCGTGCCGGAGGCGCCGGTCGAGGCCGGCAAGCCGCTGCGCCTGACCTACGCCCTCGTCACCGTCGGCCGCGAGCCCGTGCCGGCCGTCGCTCCGCCGCTCGCCCGGGTGGTCTCGACCCGCGTCGGATCGGCCGAGCGGCTGCGCCCGACCGCCCCGCCCGCGCCGCAGCGGCGGCTCTACGCCATCGATTTCGAGGGGCCGGGCCTGCCCGACGACCCGAAGGCGGTGATCGACGTCGCACTGTCGGCGAGCGCGGGGGCCCTCGTCGAGCCCTATGCCGAGCGGGTGCCGCAGACCGGCGGCTGGCGGCTCTACGCCGAGTTCCGGCCGCCCGAGCGCCGGCCGGCGGGCGACGTGGTGCTGCGTGCCCATCTCGCCCATGCCGGGCGGGTGATCACCGAGACCTGGGACGCGGTGGCCTGAGCGGTATCGGATCGCCGACGCCCCCGCGGCGGCGCCGGTCGGCAGCGATCCGTTCCATGCCGAGGCGTGCCCGAGCAAGGCCCGGCTTGGCCAAGGTCCGGCTTGGCATCGCGCCGGTTCCGTCCGCGTTCTCCTCCGGGCCGGGCCGGAGGATTCGCCTACCACGCCAGCCCGTGCGGATAGTAGGCGAGCGTGTCGCCGGGACTGATGCCGGTGGCGTCGTCGGGCAATTCCACGAGGCCGTCGCTCTCGGTGAGCGAGGTCAGCATGCCTGCGCCGTCGCGGGGGAATTTTTGGACTTCGAGGCCGCCCCCGGCCGTTCGGGCGAGGCTGACGCGGACGAATTCGCGGCGGCCCGCCTTCTTGCGGTAGGCGAATCCCGCCTTCACCGGCCAGGGCAGCGGCGGTTGGTAGAGCGCGCCGCCGAGGCGGGCGAGCAGCGGGCGCACCACGAAGAGCAGGGTGACGTAGGCCGCGACCGGGTTGCCCGGCAGGCCGATGAACGGCGTGCCGGCGACGAGCCCCGCCGCCACCGGGCGGCCGGGCTTGATCGCGAGGCGCCAGAGCATCAGCCGGCCCTGCGCCGCGACGGCCGCCTTGACGTGATCCTCCTCGCCGATCGAGACGCCGCCGGAGGTGAGAATCAGGTCGTGATCCCGCGCGGCCGCCGCGAGGCGAGCCGGCAGGGCGGCGGGGTCGTCGCGCAGGATGCCGAGGTCGTCCACGGCGACGCCGAGCCGTGTCAGCAGGGTCGCGAGCAGCACCCGGTTCGAATCGTGGATCGCGCCCGGCCGCAGGGGGGCGCCGGGCTCGCTCAACTCGTCGCCGGTGGAGAACAGCGCGACCCTGAGGCGGCGGCGCACGGCGATCCGCGCGTGGCCGGTGGCGGCGGCGAGCGCCAGATCCTGTGGGCGCAGACGCCGCCCGGCGGGGATCGCGAGGCCGCCCCGGCCGAGATCCTCACCCGCGGGCCGGGCGTTGGCGCCCGGCTTCAGCCCCGGCGGCAGGACGACCCGGTCGCCCTCGCGGCGCACGTCCTCCTGCATGAACACGGTATCGGCCTCCGGCGGCATCGGCGCGCCGGTGAAGATGCGGATCGCCGTGCCGGGCGGCGCCGTCCCCGCCGCGGCGCCCGCCGCGAGCCGGCCGCCGACCGGCAGCACCGTCTCGGCGCCGGGAGTCAGGTCGGCGAAGCGCACGGCGTAGCCGTCGACCGCCGCGTTGGCGAAGGGCGGCAGGTCGTGCCCGGCGAAGACGTCCTCGGCCGCGATCCGCCCGTCGGCGAGGCCGAGCGGGACCGTCTCGGTCCCCGAGACCACGGGAAAACGCTCGGCGATCCGTGCCACCGCCTCTTCGATCCGCATCGGCCCGTTCCCGAAGGCGAAGCAATCGTCGGTGAGCTGTGCCATGGCTCAGGGGGTTTCCCGCTTGGCGCATCGTCCTGGAAACCGGCTCCCGGACGATGCGCTCGACGCTTGTTTTGGCATCGTCTTTTCAGACAAGCCGGAGGCCACCTTTCGGGACGATGCTCTGGCGAGCCCGATGTCGTTCCGTTGGGCGCCCGACCGTCTCATCGTCGCGAGCGATGCGCCATGGCCGGTCGCGGATCAAGGCTCGCGGATGTCCGGGCAGGGCTGCGAACTCGGGTCGACGGGATGCGCCTTCCGGATGCGGCGTCGCTGCCACGACACCGGACGATCGTCGTTCCGGAGCGCCGGCAAGCGCACCCGGAGGCGTGCCATCCATGACCGGCCGCGGCGCCCTGTTCGAGCGACGCATCACGGGTGGGTTCCGGGTCCGCTGCGCGGCCCCGGAATGACGGCGGCGAGGGACCGGAAAGGGACGGTCGCAGCGTGAACCCGAGTTCGCAGCCCCGGCCAAAGCGACCGATCCGGCGACCGGCGCGAACCGAAACGCGCCTGAGTCGAGCGTGAAAAGATCAGCCGTGGCAGGTGCAGCCGGCGTGGTCGCAGCCGGCGTGGTCCGGATGGCCTTCGGCGCACTCGTCGCAGCAGAAGGCCTTGTCGTCGCGCGTCACCGCCTTCGCGAGCGAGACCACGCAGACGCAGTCGGGGCAGGCGCACTTCACCATCTCGACATCGACGCTCGCCATCGGGGCCATCCTTCGATCGGAAGATTCTTGTCGCGCGCCGACGGGGACGGCGCGGGATCATCTTCGTCCGACCGCGACGGCAGCGCAATCCTTGCACGCAAGACTGTGCCGAACGTGGCGCCGGTGCCTCATCGTGCCTCGACTTCGTCGGCCGGCCGGTGAAGTCCGCACACTTCGAGTGAGGCCGGTTGGGGGGCCGGCTAGAGGATGGTTGTAAACGTACGCTAAGGGTCCGTTCCAGCTAAGGGCGGAATGACACCATAAGCGTCGGAATCCGTCCCGATTGGGATCCCAAGTGGGAAGGCTGGCCGATTGCTGCCGCTTTGGCGCGACGGCATACTTTCACCATGAGGACGCGGATCAAGGTGTGCTGCATCGCTTCGCCAAGCGAAGCGAGCATGGCAATCGAGGCGGGCGCCGACGCGCTGGGGCTAGTGGCGCGTATGCCTTCCGGTCCCGGTCCCATCGCTGACGCCACGATCGCCGAAGTGACGGCGTTCGTTCCGCCACCTGTTGCTACCTTCTTGCTGACCTCCGAGACGACTGCCGAAGCCATCTCCGCCCATATACGCACTACCAACCCATCTACGGTTCAGGTCGTCTCGCACATCGATCCGGCGGAGTCCGAGAAGCTGGCGGCGCTGGAACCGCATGTGCGCCGTGTCCAGGTCATTCACGTCGAGGGACCGGAAGCACTCGACCTGATTCCAGCCTATGAACCGCACGTCCATGCTTTCCTGTTGGACTCGGGCAGGCCGAACGCAGCAGTCGCGGAGCTGGGCGGAACCGGCCGCGCCCACGATTGGGCGGTAAGCGCCGCCTTCGTGCAAGCGACCGAGAAACCCGTGTTTCTCGCGGGCGGTTTGTCGGCCGCGAACGTGGCCGATGCGATCAAACAGGTTCGGCCCTATGGGCTGGACCTATGTTCCGGGGTGCGGACCAACGGCCAGCTCGATCCAGACAAGCTGGCCGCGTTCGTGCTGGCAGTCGAGCAGACGGACGCAGAATAGTCATTATAAGCCGGGCTGTCTGACGCAGACTTCCGTTCCCGATCAACGATCGCGATTATAGAATCTATGCTATGCGGTTTTTAACGCCACAATGTATGGAGCAGATGAATGAACATTCGGCCTGAACGTCCCGACGATATAGCAGACGTGCAAGCAGTTACAGCGGCAGCGTTTAAAGATGCACCATATAGCGAGCAGACGGAGCCCGCTATAATTACTGCGCTGCGCGAAGCTGATGCACTGTCGTTGTCTCTCGTTGCCGATGACGATGGCGAGGTGATCGGCCACGTCGCCTTCTCGCCTGTTACTATCGACGGTAAGTCCGGCAAATGGTTCGGCCTAGGGCCGGTGTCTGTTGAGCCTAACAGGCAGAGACGTGGAATTGGCAAAGCGCTTATTTGTGCCGGGCTGGATCAGCTTCGCTCATTCGGCGCGGATGGGTGTGTCGTCCTTGGCGATCCCGATTACTATGGGCGCTTTGGCTTTGTCAGTGGTTCCGACCTGACTTACGAGGGGGTGCCAGCACCGTATTTCCAAAGCCTCGTATTTGGTGGCGAGAAGCCAAATGGGCTGGTGGCATATCATCCGGGCTTCGCCGCTAGATAGCTGGTCAGAACCTTCCCGATTGGGAAGGTCGCGTGGGAACGCCGATGCCAGCATGAGCCGGATAGCTGGTCATAGGGCGCGATTTTCCCAAATCCCGTTCCCAATTCGATTTTCTCAAAACACCATGATGCACATGGAGAAAAGGGAATGGCGCAGCGTTGAATAAACCCATCAGATGGGTTATATGCAGGCATGGTTGTCGTTCACCGCGCCCACGGCTTCCGGTTCGTGATCTACACGCTCGATCACGAACCCGCCCATGTCCACATCACCGGAGCGGGACAGGCCAAGGTCAATCTCCTTGGCGCGGAAGGCAGGCCGGAAGAGGTCTATAGCATCGGCATCAAGCGCTCCGACATGCGTCGGCTGATGAACCAGGTGGCGGAGCATCAGGCGCATTTCCTCGCCGAGTGGGAGAAGATTCATGGCTCACAAGACTGACCCGCAGCAGGAAGCCCGGTTCGACGCGGCGGAAGCACGCGGACGCGAGTTGATGGAGACGGCGATGCGGGCGGCGGAAGCCCGCTACGATCGTGCGACCGGCCGGGTGGTGATCGACCTCACCAACGGCTGCGCCTATGCCTTCCCGGCCCAGCTCGTGCAGGACCTCAACGGCGCAACCGACGATCAGCTCGCCGGCGTCGAGGTTGATGGCCTCGGCTTCAACCTTCATTGGCCGGCGCTGGATGCCGACCTCTACGTGCCGGCACTGGTGTCCGGCGTATTCGGCACCCGCGCCTGGATGACGCGGGAGCTGGCGCGCCGTGCCGGTCAGGCGACCTCGCCGGCAAAGGCCGCAGCGGCGCGTGCAAACGGCGCGAAGGGCGGTCGCCCCCGCAAGGTCGCGCAGGCCTGACGCTACCGCCCGAACCCAATGTCGTGGTCGTGTTGTCGGTCCCGCTGCCGATCGCGGCTGTGACGCTCCGCAAACGGGCGTTTGAGTGACAATCGCCGGTTTTGCTCGATCGCGGCCGATCCGCGTCACCTAACCCGTAACGCCATCTATGGGCCGCAAACGGCGGGCCTTAGCGTACGTTTTCGACCTTCCTCTCACCGGCCCCCGGTTGGCGTCGCCGCAGGCCGGATGAGGCGCTCGCGTCATCCAAAACCATTCGCCGGCCGTATCCCGTCAGGCGAAGCCATGACGGGCTCCCCTCGATCGCTTCCACGATCCGCCTGCTCTGCAACGACGAAAACGGGAAACGATCTCATACGAATCCGGTTGATGAGTTCGGCTTGTCCTACGTCCTTGCGAGGCGAAGCCGTGGCAAACCAGGGCGCGTCCTTTCCGGACCTGTCGCGCCCTGGATCGCTTCGCGGCCGCTCGCGATGACGGAGGGGGGGGCGAAACCCGAAGCGATCAATCGGAAACGATCTCAGGCCGTGGTTTCCAGAAGCTGCGAGACCCGCGCGGCGAGTTCGGCCGAGGCGAAGGGCTTCGTCATCACCGGCAGGTCGTCGGGGATCTGCACCGCCTCGGCATGGCCCGTCAGCAGCAGCACCGGCACGCCGGAGAAGCGCTGCCGGATCGCGGTGGCGAGTTCCACGCCGGTCATGCCCGGCATGGCGAGGTCGGCCACCACGAGGTCGAAGCTGTGGCCCTGCTCCATCAGGGCGAGCGCGGCGCGCCCGTCCGAGGCTTCGGTCTCGGTGTAGCCGAAATCGTTGAGGAAGGAGGCGGTGACGTGCCGGACCTCGGCGTCGTCGTCGACCACGAGGATGCGGGCCGGACCGGCCGCTGCGGGGACGGCCGGGGCGGCAGGAATCTCGGTGCCCTCCGCGGCGCCGTCGGCCCGCGGCAGTGACAGCTCGATCCGGGTGCCCTGTCCGACTTCGCTGGTGATGCGCAGGCGTCCGCCCGCCTGCTGGGCGAGGCCGAACACCATGGCGAGGCCGAGCCCCGTGCCCTGACCCACCGCCTTGGTGGTGAAGAACGGCTCGCAGACCCGCTCCAGGATCTCCGGCGGGATGCCGGTGCCCTCGTCGGCCACCGTGACGACCGCGTAGGTGCCGGGCTCGAGGTCGGGATCGTCGTGGATCTCGGCCCTGCGGGTCGAGATGGTGACGGTGCCGCCGTCCGGCATCGCGTCGCGGGCGTTGATGCAGAGGTTGAGGATCGCCAGTTCGAGCTGGTCGGGATCGACCAGCGCGAAGGGCATGTCGGGTTCCAGATTCCGCTCGACCCGCACGAAGCTGCCGAGGCTCGACCCGAACAGGGCGCTCATGCCCTCGATCAAGGCGTTCGGATCGACCGGACGGGCATGGGCGTCGTTGGAGCGGCTGAAGCTCAGGAGCCGCTTGGTCAGCGCCGAGCCGCGCTGCGCGGCGCCGGTGGCGTTGTCGACGAGGCGCTTGACCCGGGGCTGGTCGGCGATCTTCGGACCGACCAGTTCGAGGCTGCCGAGGATCGCGGTGAGCAGGTTGTTGAAATCGTGGGCGATGCCGCCGGCCAGCGTGCCGAGCGCCTGCATCTTGTCGGACTGGCGCAGCCGCGCCTCCAGGCTCTTCTGCTCGGTGACGTCGCGTTCGATCGTCGCGAGGTGGGTGACCTCTCCGGCGCCGCCGCGGATCGGCACGCGGATGACGTGCGACCAGCGCTCGGCACCGAGCGCGCCGCGGGCGATCACCGTCGAGCCCGCCTCCCCGGCCGCGATCGCCCGGCCGTCGGCGGCCTCCGCCTCGCGGGCCTCGGACGTTCCGGCGATCTCGGTCTCGGTACGACCGAGGCAGGCCTCGACCGCGGCGCCGACGAGGGCGGCCTTGCGGGCGTTGAGGCGCACGAAGCGCCCCTTCGCGTCCTTGAACGAGATCGCCTCCTCGGCATGGTCGAGCAGGCCGCGCAGCAGGGCGCGCTCGGTGGCGAGGTCGCGGCCCAGGCGGTGGCGATCGTAGGCGTTGCGCACGGTGGCGCGCAGCAGCGTCGGGTCCCACGGCTTGGCGACGTAGCCGATGATGCCGCCGCGGTTGAGCGCGGCGATCACCGCCGAGATGTCGGCGTAGCCGGTCAGCAGGATCGCCTGCGCCTCGTGGAAACTCCGGGCCTCGGCGAGCAGGGCGTCACCGGTCATGCCCGGCATGCGCTGGTCGGAGACGACCACCGCGATGTCGGGATCGGCGCGGAGCATCTCCAGCGCCTCCTCGGGCTTGGCCGAGGTGAGCACCCGGTACTCGTCCTCGAACAGATCCTCCAGAGCGATCAGGATGTCCGGCTCGTCATCGACGGCCAGGATCGTGCCTTTGCTCATACCGGTGCCGGTTGCCTCGGAATGCCGATGAGGAAACTCGCGCCGCCGCCCGGCGCCGTCTCGACGGTCAGCGAGCCGCTATGCGCCTGAACGACGCTGTACGCAATCGCCAAGCCGAGTCCGGTCCCGGAACCGACCGGTTTCGTCGTGAAGAACGGCTCGAAGATCTTTTCGCGCAATTCGTCCGGTATGCCGGGTCCGGTGTCGCTGATGCGGATCATGTCGGTCTCCGCATCCGAATAGGTCGCGACCGTGATCGTGCCCTCGCCGGGAATCGCGTCCGCCGCGTTGCCGAGGATGTTCATCACGACCTGATTCAGCAGGGCGGGGGTGCAGGAGATCTCCGGGCGGCCGCGAAAATCACGGATCACCGTGAGCCGCGTGCCGAGCTTGTGCTGGATCAGCGCCAGCACCGTCTCGATCGCCTCCGGCACGTTGACGAGGCTGCGCTCGCCCTCGTCGAGGCGGGAGAACTTGCGCAGGTTGAGGACGAGATCCCGAATGCGGGTCAGGCCGAGCCGCATCGACCCGATCCTGTCACGGGCCTTGGCCAGCGCCCGCCGTCCCTCGGGGGCTTCCGGCGGCGGCAATTCCCCGAGCAGGCGCTCGACCGTGCCCTGGTGCGCCAGGATGAAGGCGAGCGGGTTGTTGATCTCGTGGGCGATGCCGGCCACCAGCTCGCCGAGCGAGGCCATCTTGGCGGCCTGGACGAGCTTGGCCTGAGCCTCGGTGAGCTTGCGGTTGGCGTCTTCGAGATCGCGGTTGGCCTGTTCGAGGGCGTCGGCGAGCGCCGCGCGGGCGGCCGCCGCCTCGGCCTCGGCGCGGGCGCGCTCGACGGCGCGCTCGCGGTCGCCGAACTCGCCGGAGATGCGGCGGTTGTCCTCCTCGAGCAGGCGGCGGCGCACGAGGCCGCGCACCCGCATCGCCAACACCTCGCCGTCGGCCTTCGAGACGACGTCGTCGGCCCCCGCCGCGAAGGCGGCGACGAGCAGGCTCTTGTCGGGCTTGCTGCCGGCCATGCCGACGAGGGGGAAGGCGTTGCCGCCGGCTTCCGTCGCCTGCATGCGCCGCTCGGCGATCTCCGTGCACAGCGCGATGCCGTCATAGGCGCTGCCGACGAGGTCGAGGGTGACGCAGTCGAAACCCGATCCCGGTTCGTCCAGGGCGGCGAGCGCCGCCGAGCGGTCGGCCGCCGCCACGACGGTGTGGCCTTCCTGGGTCAGAAGGCCGGTGAAGAAGGCGCGATAGGTCGCGCTGCCGTCGACGATCAGCACCCGGCCGCGGCGGAAGGCGGCGCCGGAGGGCCCCTCCGCCGCCCCGCCCCGGCGCTCGCGCAGCAGCGCGCGGATGCGCAGCACCAGGAGGTCGCGGTCGGCGGATTTCTCGACATAGGCGTCGGCGCCGCTCTCGAAGCCGTGGCGCTCGCCGTTCCGCGCGCCGGTGAGCATCACCACCGGCAGCGCCCGGGTGCGCAGCGACAGGCGCATCTGCCGGGTGAACTCGTCGCCGTTCATGCCCGGCAGGTGGTGGTCGGCGACGACGAGGTCCGGCAGGTCGGTGTTGAGCAGGTCGAGCGCGGCCTCCGCCGTGGCGCAGCGCTGCACGGCGAAGCCCTGCGCTTCGAGCTGGAGGCGCAGTTCCAGCGCCTGCGTCTCCGAATCCTCCACCAGCAGCAGCCGGTGGCCCGGCGCCGAACCCGGGGCGGCGCCCGCCGTCATGCCGGCCTCCGCTGTGCGAGCCGGACGAGATGCGGCGCCACCTGGTCGATCGGCAGCACGCGGGCGGCCGCGTTGAGCCGCACCGCCGCCGCCGGCATGCCGTAGACGACCGCGCTGCTCTCGTGCTCGGCCACCGTGGCGGCGCCGGCCCGGCGCATGTCGAGCAGGCCCTGCGCGCCGTCCTCGCCCATGCCGGTGAGCAGCACGCCGATGCCCTGCGGCCCCGCCTGCCGGGCGACCGAGCGGAACAGCACGGTGGCCGCCGGGCGCTGGCCGCCGACGAGGGCGGCGTCGCCGACCCGCAGGGTGCCGTTCGCGCCGAGTTCGAGATGTCGGTCGCCGGGCGCCACGTAGACGTGGCCGGGCTGCATGGTCTGGCCGTCCCGCGCCACCCCGACCGGCAGCGGCACCACGCCGTCGAGCCAATCGGCGAATCCGTCCATGAAGGCCGCGCCCATGTGCTGGACGAGGAGCACCGGAAGCGGAAAATCCGCCGTCAACCCGCCGAGCACCTTGGCGAGCGCCGGCGGACCGCCGGTCGAGGCGGCCACCGCCAGCACGCTCGGGGCGGCCTCCGGTTCGAAGGACGGCAACGACTCGGGCGCGGGACCGGCCTTGCGCGCATTCCACTCCGCACCGATCGGCCGGCGGCGGATCACCGGGACCGCGGCCATGATGCGCAGTTGCGTGCAGATCTGGCCGGCGACCGCCTCGTAGCCGTCGTTCGTGGTGGCGACCGGCTTCTCGACCACCGAGAGCGCCCCGGCCCGCAGGGCGTTCATCGAGATCCTGAGCGAGGCGTCCTCGACCGAATCGGCGATGACCACGATCGGCGTCGGCCGGCTCGCCATGATCCGCCGCGTCGTCTCCAGCCCGTCGATGCCGGGCAGGCGGATGTCCATCGAGACCACGTCGGGCCGCACGGTCTCGATGGCGGCCAGCGCCGCCTCGCCGGACTCGACCGCACCGGCCAGTTCCAGCCGCGGGTCGCGGGCGATGATGTGGGTCAGGAGGATCCGCACGACGAGCGAATCCTCGACCACCAGCACGCGCACCCGCGACGAAAGCTCGCTTCCCCCGTTCACAGCAATTGACCGATGGTGTCCAGCAATTCGCGTTGATCGAACTTCTGCTTCGTCAGGTAGGCGTCGGCCCCGAGGGCGAGCCCGCGCGCCACGTCCTCCTCGTCGCCGCGCGAGGTCATCAGCACCACCGGCAGGCGGGCGAAGTCCTCCTCCGCCCGCAGGGCCTCGACCAGGCCGAAGCCGGTGAGCCGCGGCATCTCCACGTCGGCGACGACCAGATCGACCGGGTCGAGGCGCGCGCGGAGACGCTCGAGTGCCTCCTGCCCGTCGACGCAGACGATCACGCGGTAGCCCGCCGCTTCCAAGATGCTCTTCTCCAGAGTGCGGGTCGTGATCGAGTCGTCGACGACGAGAATCGTCGAACGTCGCTTTTCCGGCATCGTTCCGTCGCCGTCCGCCCGTCCTTTCGACGGAGGCCGAACCGGGCGCGGACCGGCGCGGCCGAGGCGGTCGATCAGCCCGTCGGGGTCGAGCACCAGGACCGGCGTGTCGGTGCCGAGGATCACCGTGCCGGTGACGAGGGTCGGATCGACGCCGATGGGGGGCGCGGGCAGGACGAGGAGCGTGCGCACCTCCTCCAGCCGGTCGACCGCGAGCAGGCAGCGCCCCCGCGCCCCGCGCAGGCGGATGACGGGAACGGTCGCGCCCTCCACGCGGCCGGGGCCGAGGCCCAGCAGATCGCTCAGTTCGGCGAACGGCAGGCTCGGCGTCTCGCTCCCCTCCCCCGGCACCTGCGCCACCGGACGCCCCCCGGCCGTCGCGAGCGAGGCCGGGTCCAGCCGCGAGAGCGCTTCCGCCGCCCCGCTCGGAAGGGCGTAGCGGGCACCGCCCGCCTCGACGATCAGCACCGGGCGCCGGGCCGCCGAGAGCGGCAGGGTGAGGATCAGCGAGGTGCCGTGCGGGGTCCGGCGGGCGAGCCGCACCTCCCCGTGCAGGGCGCGCGCGACCTCGGCGACGACGGACAGGCCCATGCCGCGGCCCGACAGGGCGTCGACCGCAGCCGCGGTCGAGAAACCCGGCTCGAACGGCAGGGCGAGCAGCGCGTCCGCGTCGAGGCGCTCGCCCGGCGCGATCAGGCCGCGGGCGCGCCCGGTCGCCTCGATCGCCGCGAGATCCGGCCCCTTTCCGTCGTCGTGGATGCCGAGCACGAGCCGCCCGCCCCGAGCCTCGACGCCGAGCTGGATCGACAGGGCCGCCGGCTTGCCGAGCCGCCGGCGCGCCTCCGGGCTCTCCGCCCCGTGGCTCAGGGCGTTGCGCAGGGCGTGCAGCACCGGATCCTTGAGCGCCTGGAGCATGGAGCGCTCCACCGGCAGGTCGAGGCCGCGGGTGGCGACCTCCACCTCCGCTCCGTCGGTCCGGGCCATGTCGCGGACCGCACGGGCGAGGCCGCCGAACACGGTCTCGGCGGGAACCAGCGCGAGGCGCTCGGTCTCCTCCCGCAGCCGCCGCGCCGCGGTCTCGATCGACAGCACCGCGGCCTTGTGCCCCTGCGCGAGATCGGACGCCTCGCGCGTCAGGGCGGCGAGCCCCGCCTCGATCCCGGCGAGCGCCCGGCGCAGGGCGGCGGTCTCCGTCTCGCCCTCTCCGGCGCCCGCCGCGCCCGAGACGCGGCGGGCGGCTTCGGTGCGTCGGCGCAGCTCGCCCGCGTTGGCCGAGAGGCGCGCGATCCGCTCGGCGAGCGCGGCCTGACCGGGAAGAACCGCCCAGAGGCCGTGGCTCGCCCGCGACAGCGATTCCACCACCGCGGCCGGCACCCGCAGCACCGCGTGCGACGGCTCCGTCGCGGGCTCCGCCGTCGCCGGGGCGGTGGGCGCCGCCGCGGATGCGGCGGGCCGGGCGGTGACGGGGTCATCCGGCGGCGGGGAAACAGGGGCCGGCGCGGCCGGGTCGAGGCAGGCGTTCAGCGCGGCGAGCGCGTCGTCCGGCATCACGGCGTGCCCCGTGGCGCTCGCGGCGACGTAGGCCTCGATCCGGTCGAGGGCGAGATGGGTCGCCGCCCGCGCCGCGCGGTCGAGGGGACGCTTGCCCGTGCCGATGCGCTCGAACAGGGTTTCGAGCTGGTGCGACACCGCCTCGACCGGCGGCAGGTCGACGGCGCGGGCCGCCCCCTTCAGGCTGTGGGCGCGGCGGAACACGTCGTGCCAATCGACCGGACCGTCGGCCGCGAGGGCGGCGCGGATCGCGTCGAGATGCTCCCGGTGCTCGACCTCGAAGGCGGCGAGAAGCTGCTGGCGGATGTCCATGCGGCGGGCGGCCCGTGCGAACCGCTAGAGCCGGTAGCGCTCGGCCAGCGCCATCAGCCCCTGCGCCAGCTCCGTCAGGTTGGCCGAGGCCGTCTCGACCTCGCGGGTGCCGGCCGCCGTCTGCTGGCTCGCCTGCCGGATGTTCTGGAGCGCGCCCATCACCTGCTCGATGCCGAGCTGCTGCTGGTTGGTCGAGGCCACGATCTGCTGGAAGGTCTGCACGCCCTCCTCCACCCGCGCGGCCATCTCCTCGATGGTGCGCACCGTCGAATCGGTGCGGGACTTGCCGGCGGCGGCCCGCTTGACCGCCTCCTCGGTCAGCATCACCGAGGAATTGATGCCGCGCTGGATCTCGCCGAGGATGCCGCGCACCTGGGTGGTCGCGGCCTTGGCCTGATCGGCCAGGAGCTTCATCTCGGCGGCGACGATGGCGAAGCTGCGCCCGCCCTCCCCGGCCGCCGCCGCCTCGATGGCGGCGTTGAGGGCGAGCAGGTGGGTGCGCTCGGAGATGTCGTTGACGGTGACGATGATCTCGCCGATCGCCTGTGTCCGCTCGCTCAAGGCGACGATGTTGCCGGCCACGGCCTCGCCCTGCTCGCGGATCGATTCCATGGCCTTGGCGGTGTCGGTGGCCGCACGCAGGCCCGAGCGGGCGGTCTGCGCCGCGGCCTGGGCGCTGGCGATCACCTCGGTGGCGCGCTTCGAGATCTGCGCGCCGGAATGGGTGATCTCGTCCACGGTCGCCGCGGTCTCCTGAACGGCGGCGAACTGCTCCTCGACGCTCGCCGCCTGCTCCTGGGCCGAGGCGCGGATCTCGGCCGCCGCGGCGTTGAGGTCGGCGGTCGCGGCGCGGTTGGTGCGGGCGAGGTCCGACAATCCGGCCGCCATCTCGTTGAGCGTCGCCCCGAGACGGCCGATCTCGTCGTCGCCGGTCCGCTCCAGCCGCCCGGTCAGGTCGCCCGCGCCGATGCGCGCGACGAAGCCCATCACGTCCTCCAGCGGGCGCACCACGGCGCGGCTGATCAGCACCGTCACCAGGATCGAGAGCAGGATCGAGGCGGCGACGGTGATCGCGATGGAGAGGCGGCTGTCGGCGTAGACGTCGGCCACGCTTCGCTGACCGGCGCCGATCACGCCGTCGAGGGCCGTGCGGGCCTTGGCGATGCTGCGCAGCAGGCTGTCGTGGAGCCGGTTGATCTCGTCGTTCCTGGACTCGACCGTCGCCACGTCCCGGGCGTCGACCGCGCGCAACTGCACCTCGCTCGCCCCGCGAACCTGACGGAAGGCCTCTCCGGTCTCGTCGACGACGACGCCGAGCCGGGTCCAGGCCGTCACGCGATCGGGCGAGATGGCGGTGCCGCGGTACTCCCGCACCTCGGCGGCGATCGTGTTGAGCAGACGCTCCAGCTCGGACACGTTCTGGCGCCAGCTCCCGAGGAAGTCGTCCTGCCGGTTGGGTGAGGAGCCCTGCGCCTGCGTCAGCACCGCGATCACCGCGTTGCGGCGCACGAGGCCCATGTTGCGGGCGACGTTGCCGAGATCGTCGAGTTGGCGCAGCACGCCGATGTCGCGGGAGACGATCAGATCGGTCATGTCGCGCACGGTGCCGATCTGGCGCAGCGCGTAGGCCCCGAGCGCCGCCACGATCAGGCTGGCCGCCACGAAACCGAGGAGGATGCGTTTTCCGATCGAGAGCGACACGGGCGACAGGACTCCGGCAGGCGGTGCGGGAAAGGCGGAAGGCGGGAGGTCAGGCGAGGAAGCGGGCGAGCAGGGCCGGCGGATCGACGAGCGAGAAACCCTCGCGGACGTCTCCCGTCCCGTCCGAGCCGGGCGGGGCATAGCCCAGAAGCGGGCCGCCTCCCAAACCCTCCGAGCTTCCCGCCGAGCCCCCCGACGCGCCGGCCCCGGCGAGGGCGGCGTCGATCCGGGCGATGCCGATCACCCGGTCGACGGCGAGGGCGACGGGCGGCTCCTGGCCGCGCAGGCGCACCACGTGGCCGCCGCCATCGGCCGCCGACCGGTCGAGCCCGAGGCAGGCGGCGAGGTCGAGCACGCTGACGATGGCGCCCGCCACCGCGGTGATGCCGCGCAAGGCCGGCGGCGCGCCGGGGAGGGCCGTGCAGGGCCGCTCGGGGCTCACGCCCGCGACCGCCGCGAGCGGCAGGCCGTAGCGCTCCGCTCCGCAGGCGCAGACGAGATAGGCCCTCGTCTCGACCGGCCGTTCCTGCGCCGCCCTGCGGCCGGCGAGGGCCGCGGCGCGCGCGTCGAGCAGCGCGGCGGTGCGCGCCTTCGGGTCGGCTCCGGCGGTGAGACCGATCTTCATGCGTCGCCGATCCCGATTCCAGCGAGAGCCCGGCGTGCGCTCTCGGCCAAGCGTGCGGCGCTCACCCCGTCTCCCTCCGGCAGAACCGTGTCCGCGGGCAGTCCTTGCGCGAGGCGCAGCGCGTTGTCGAGGGCGCGGGAGGCTTCCGCGGTGCGTCCGGCGCGGGCGAGCAGCAGGCCGAGCTGGAAATGCGCCATGACGAAGCCGCGGTCGAGGAACAGGGCACCGCGCAGGGCCCGCTCGGCCTCCCGCTCGCGCCCGAGGTCGAGGGCGAGCAGCCCCTCGTAGTAGCGCAGGGCCGGATCGGTGGCGTAGCCGCCGATCGCCTCGTGCAGCCGGCGCCAGGCCCGGGCGGTCTCGCCCGCATCGGCGAGCACGCGGATCTCGGCGAGCAGGTCGCCCGGCGACAGAGGATGGTCCGTGGCGGGCGGGACGGGAATCGGTACGGCGGCCGGCGTTGCGGCCGGCACCGGAACCGTGGCGACCGGTTCGGCCTGCGGCAGGGAGAGCGGCACCGGCAGGGCATCCGGAATCGCAGGCATCGGCACGGGCGGCGGCTCGGCCGTCGGCGTGTCGGCCGGGCGGTAGGCCACCGTTCCGGGCAGCGCCACCGGCCGCAGCCACTGGGAGAAGGCGGGGTTGGGCTCGGCATGTCCGACCAGGAGCCAGCCCTGCGGGTCGAGCCGCTCGGCCAGCGCCCGCACGATCCGGTTCACGTGATCGGCACGGAAATAGATCAGCACGTTGCGGCACAGGATCAGGTCGAAGACGTCCTGTCCGCGCTCCGACCCGTCGATCAGGCTCATCAGGTTCTGCCGCTCGAACCGCACCATGCGGCGGAAGGCCGGGCGCAGGGCGTAGCCGCCGTGCGGCCGCCCCGGCCGGGCCGGTGTGCGGCGGAACCAGCGGGCACGCTCCTCCGTGTCCAGGGTGCGCAGGGCCCAGGGGCCGTACTCGGCCTCGCGGGCGGTGGCCAGCGCCGCGGCGCTGAGATCGGTTCCGAGGATGGTCACGGACCAGTCGGCGAGCCGCTCGCCGAGAAGGTCGTGCACGAGGATGGCGAGGGAGTAGGGCTCCGCCCCGGTCGAACAGCCCGCGCTCCAGATCCGCAGGCTGCGGATCGAACCGCGCCCCTCGATCAATGCCGGCAGGATCGTCTTGCGCAGGGCGGCGAACTGCTCGGCGTAGCGGAAGAAGAAGGTCTCGCCGATGGTGATCTCGGCCTCCAGCGCCGCCCATTCCTCCCGCCCAGCGGCACCGTCGAGCAGGAGGCGGTAGGCGGTGCAGTCGGCGACGCCGCGGGTGCGCATGCGCTTGCGCAGGCGGTCATAGAGCAGATCGTCCTTGTCCTCGTAGTAATCGTGCCCGGTGCGGGCGATCACCCGCTCCTTCAATGCCGGGAAACCCGGATCGGCCGACGCACCCGCGGCGCGCCGGGTCCTTTCGGCGGGATCGGTCACGGTCGGCAGCCTCAGACGGCCCGTGCCTCTTCCGGTGCGAACCTGGCAAGCCGCGTCCTGGCCTGCTGCGTCAGCGCGTCCAGTCGGGCCCGCTCCTCCAGGGTGAGGATACGGTCGAGCGAGAGGAGATGGACGAGCCGGCCGCCCTGGGCGAACTCGCCGACGACGCAGCCGTTCAGGCTGCGCGCCGATTCGACCGGCCGCAGGGCGCCCTCCCCGACCTGAACGAGGTCGAGGGCGCGATCCACGAGCAGCGCGATGCCGCCCTGGCGCGCCAGCACGACGTGCCGGTACGGATCGTCGCCGCTCCCGCTCTTCCGAAGGTCGAACAGGGCGGCGAGGTCGATCACGGGCACCGGCTCGCCGGCCAGGTCGAGGAAGCCGGCGAGCGGACCGCCCGCGGCCGGCGGCGCGTGCAGGCGCGGCAGCGGGAGGATCTCGCGGATCTCCGCCTGCGGCAGCGCGCAGGTCGTCCCGGCAATGTCCAGGAGAAGGGTCGCCAAACGCGCCATCGCAGGTCCTTCGGGCGACTCGTCGCGGGGGCGGACGATGAGGGCCTCATCGTCTCGATCATGCGGTTGACGCCTGCGGAAGGCAAAGGTTGCGCGACGGCGAACGTGAACGCCCGCCCATACATAGCCCGCCCATGCGGGGGGAATGCCGGATCAGGCAACCTTCTGACGCGAGCGGGACTTCGGCTCGGGGGCGGGCTCCGCCTCTTCCTCCTCGATGCGGCCGCCGGGCCGGCCGAGGCCGATCGACTTGGCGAGCGCGGAGCGCTGGGCGGCGTAGTTCGGCGCGACCATCGGGTAGTCGTTCGGCAGGCCGTAGCGCTGGCGGTACAAGTAGGGGTCGAGGCCGTGGGTGCCGAGATGGCGCTTCAGGGTCTTGTAGGGCTTGCCGTCGATGAAGCTGATGATCGCGTCCGGCGTGACGGACTTGCGGACCTGAGCGGAGCTCGGCCTCTCGATGACTTCCTCGGCGGGAGCGGACGCGGCCGCGGGGCCGCTGAGGCCGGTCAGCGCCGCATGGACGTTGACGATCAGGCCCGGAAGCTCGGAGGCGGGCACTGAATTGTTCGACACATATGACGAAACGATGTCACTCGCCAACTCGACGAAGTCGTTGAACGATTTTTGGTTTTCTTCCGTCATCCTGCTTTTCCGTTCCGAGGGCCCCCGGGGGCCAGGATCATACGCAGGGCGCAGCGATGCAAGAGACGAATCTAAAAAACGACGTATGCCTTGTGGGTATTGAGGCCGAAACACTCAAGTCCAATGCTGGCGATGAAGCGTAGAAGGCAAAATGGAGGATAAGCTTGCACGGTGCAGTGGTGGATCAGAGTACGGCTTCGCCCGGCCCGGCCTGTCCGACCCATCACGGGCGCTGCGTCGCCCGCGGACGCGGTTAAACGGCGGCAGGAGCATGAGATTCGAAGTCTCGTTCGCAAATCCGCCCGGGATTCTCGAAGCGTCGAGGCCCGTCCTTCCGCACGGCCCGGTCGGCCGGTCCGATGGACCGGAAGAACGACCTCCCCGGCGTGCCCCGACCCGCGTCCCTGCAACGCCTGCGAGACGATCTGCCGCGCCGGCGCCGGGCGTTCGGCTTCGATCGAGCCGGGCCGCCGCTCGGCTCGCAAGAGAGGTTCGGCCGACGAGCGCGTCTTGAAAACTCATGAAAGCCCGCGGCCCCCTGTCGGAATTCGTCTTCCCATGCTAAGCGTGGCGCACCATGAAGCCCGCCCGCCACATAGCGCTCTGGCTCGCCGCGGTGATCGTGACGGTCGCCGCCGCGCTGATGCCGTCCGGCGCACGCGCGCACGAGGCTCACGCCCATGAGCATCCGGTTCGGGCGGAGCCGGGCAACGCCGCGGCGCCTGCCGCCGCCGGCGCCGTCGCGGCCCTCACCGAAATTCGGATCACGGCGTCCGCCGTCGGGGGCGGGCGGGCGGTGACGACGGCGATCGGGCAGGCCCGTCTCGTCTGCGCCTGTCCGGCTTGCGCGGCCTGCGGGCACGCTCCGTCCTCCTGCTGCGCGGTCGGGCTCACCCCCTGCCCGCTTCCCGGGGTCGTCCCTCCAGCGACGAGCGGCCGCGCCCCGGCCCGCGACGGGCCGTGCCTGTCGGGCATCGTGCCCGAGGCGCAGGCCGAGCCTCCACGATCCTTCGCCTGACGCGTGAACCCGCCCGGTGGCCCTTGCGCCGGGTGACATCATCGCTTCTGCGAAGGCATCCTCCGACATGTCCATTCGTCTCGCGGCGACGCTTCGCGCGTCGGCCGTCTGGCTCGCGCTGGTCGCCGCATCGTTCGCCGGCAGCGCGGCGCTCGCCCATGAGGGTCACGATCACGGCGCCGAGCCGCCGCCTGCCCCCGCGCAAGCCGCTCCCCGGGCGGAGGCCGCCTCGACCGCATTCGAGCTGGTGGCGGTGGCGGCCGGCGGCAGGATCCGGTTCTATCTCGACCGCTTCGCCACCAACGAGCCGGTGACCGGCGCCGATCTCGCGGTCGAGACGCCGGACGGGGCGGTCGAGGCGACGGCGCTCGGCGACGGCGTCTACGAGATCCCCGCGCCCTGGCTCGGACGCAGCCGCCGGCACGACCTGCTCGCCACCGTGACGGCCGGCGATGCGGCGGACGTGCTCGCCCTCGACCTGCATCTCCCCGCACCGGCGGCCACCCCACCGGTCGCGGCCGAAGCGCCGGCTTGGCTCGCCAACTTCCGCCGCCATCTGACGCATCAGGGGCCGATCGGGGCCGCCGCGGGCGGCTTCCTGCTCGGGCTCGCCGTGATCATGCTCGCGCGCGCCCGCCGGACGCTGCCGGCCTTTGCGGTGCTCGCCCTGACCCTGACCCTGCTGCTCGGGGGCGCGGCGCTCGCGCACGAAGGCCACGATCGGGGGGCCGGAGAGGAGGCGCCGGTTCAGGGTTCCGCCCTCGTCGCGCCGCCCGCGTCGGGGATCGAGCGGGCGCGGCGCCTGCCGGACGGGGCGGTGTTCGTGCCGAAATCGACGCAGCGCCTGCTCGGGCTGCGCACCGGCGTCACCGCGACCGCGGACCATCGCCGCACGGTCGAGCTGCCGGGCCGGGTCATCGCCGACCCGAACGCCAGCGGCGTGGTGCAATCCTCGGTCGGGGGGCGGCTGGCGCCGCCGCCCGGCGGATTTCCCGATCTCGGCGCCCGGGTCCGCAGGGGCGACGTGCTCGCCACCGTCACTCCCCCCGTCCAGGCGGTGGACCTCTCCGACATGCGCCAGACGCAAGGGGATCTCGACCAGCAGATCGCCATCACCGGCCGCAAGGTCGCCCGCTACGAGCGGCTCGCGACGACCGGCGCCGTGGCGCAGACGGCGCTGGAGGATGCCCGCGCCGAACTCGCCGGCCTGAAGGACCGCCGCGCCGCCCTCGACGCCATCCGCCGCGCGCCGGAAGAACTGACCGCTCCCGTGGACGGCGTCGTCGCCGAGCGCGCGGCGGTGGCCGGGCAGATGGCCGCGCCGGGCACCATGGTGTTCCGCATCGTCGATCCGGAGAAGCTCTACGTCGAGGCCTTGAGCTTCGTCGGCCTGGAGCCCGGCGCCGCGGCGACCGCGCGGCTGCCCGACGGGCGCATCCTCGCGCTGGCCTCCCGCGGCGCGGGTCTCGCCGACCGCAACCAAGCGGTGCCGGTGCAGTTCGCGATCACTGGTTCCGCCGCGGGCGTGCGGCTCGGCCAGTTCGTGACCGTGCTGGCGCCGACCGGCGAGACGACCGCCGGCCTCGCCCTGCCCCGCTCCGGGGTGGTCCGCAGCGAGGGCGGCGCGGTCGTCTACGAGCACGTCTCCGCCGAGCGCTTCGAGCCGCGGGCCGTGCGCGTCGAGCCGCTCGATGCCCGCCAGGTGATCGTGGCGGGCGGCCTGCCCGCCGGCCGGCGGGTGGTGGTGCAGGGCGCCGAACTGCTCGATCAGGTCCGCTGAGGGAGACGCGCCATGTTCGCCCTCCTCGTCCGCGGTGCCCTGCTCAACCGGGTGCTGGTCCTGGCGATCTGCCTCGCCCTGGTGCTGGCGGGCGGCCTCGCGCTGACGCGGCTTCCCGTCGACGTGCTGCCCGACCTCAACCGCCCCACCGTCACGGTGATGACGGAGGCCGAGGGCTACGCTCCGCCGGAGGTGGAGCAACTCGTGACCTATCCGATCGAGACCCGGATGAACGGCCTGCCCGGCGTCACCCGCGTGCGCTCGGTGTCGAGCGCCGGGCTCTCCATCGTCACGGTCGAGTTCGGCTGGGAGACCGACCTCTACCGCGACCGCCAGTTCGTGGCCGAGCGCCTCGCCCTGATCCGCTCCGAAATGCCCGCGAACGTCGTCCCGCAGATGGGCCCGGTCGCCTCGATCATGGGCGGCATCCTGCTCGTCGCGGTGACCGGCGAGGGTTCGAGCCCGATGCAGGTGCGCGAGACCGCCGATTTCACCCTGCGGCCGCGCCTGCTCTCGATCCCCGGCGTGGCCCAGGTGATCCCGATCGGCGGCGAGGTGCGCCAGTTCCGCGTCAGCCCGAACCCGGCGGCGATGCGCGCGCTCGGCGTCGGCAACGAGGCTCTGGCCAACGCGCTCTCCGGCTTCGGCACCAATGCCGGCGGCGGGTTCAGCGATGCCGACGCCCGCGAAATCCTGATCCGCAACATCGGCCGCACCCTGAGCCTGGAAGATCTGCGCAACCTCACGATCCCGACCGGCCCGCAGGGGGCGACCGCGGCGGCCGACCTGCCGGGGACCGGCAACCCGGCGATCGAGGGCCGGGTCTACCTGCGCCAGATCGCCGAGGTGGCCTTCGCCGCCCGGCCGAAGCGCGGCGACGCCGGCTACCGGGGGGAACCGGCCGTGATCCTCTCGGTCGAGAAGCAGCCCGGCATCGACACGGTGCGCCTGACGCAGGCGGTCGAGGCGGCGCTGAAGGAGATCGCGCCGACCCTGCCGAAGGGCATGGATGCCCAAAAGATCCTGTTCCGGCAGGCCGACTTCATCGAGACCTCGCTCGGCAACGTCGAGCGGGTGCTGATCGAGGCGGTCGCCGTCGTCGCGGTGGTGCTGTTCGCCTTCCTGATGAACGCCCGCACCACGCTGATCTCGCTCACCGCGATTCCGGTGTCGATCCTGACCACCGCCCTGGTGTTCTGGGGACTCGGCTTCTCGATCAACACCATGACGCTGGGCGGGCTCGCCATCGCCATCGGCGAGCTGGTCGACGACGCGGTGGTCGACGTCGAGAACATCTTTCGCAGGCTTCGCGAGAACCGGGCCGAGGGCTCGCCCCGCAGCGTGTTCGATGTCGTGGTGGCCGCCTCCGGCGAGGTGCGCTCGGGCATCGTCTACGCCACGGCGATCATCGTGCTCGTCTTCGTGCCGCTGTTCGCGCTGTCGGGCATCGAGGGCCGGCTGTTCGCGCCGCTGGGGCAGGCCTACATCGTCGCGATCCTGGCGAGCCTGCTGGTCTCGGTCACCCTGACGCCGGTGCTCGCCTCCTGGCTGCTGCCGGGCCTGCGCTCGCCGGCCGGGCACGAGCCGGCCCTGGTGCGCCGGCTGAAGGCCGGCAATGCGGCGCTGCTGAAGGGGGCCCTCGCCCATCCGCGCTCGCTGGTCGCGAGCGTCGCGCTCTGCGTCGTCGGGGCGGGCGTGGCCGCCGCGCACCTGCCCCGCGCCTTCCTGCCGGCCTTCAACGAGGGCTCGCTGACGATCAACGTCACCTTCCGTCCCGGCATCTCGCTGGCCGAGAGCAGCCGCGTCGGAGGAATCGCCGAACGGCTCGTCCTCGACGTGCCCGAGGCCGCGACCGTCGGGCGCCGCACCGGCCGGGCCGAACTCGACGAGCATGCCGAGGGCGTCCACTCCTCCGATCTCGAAGTGCGTCTGAAGGCCGGCCGGCCCCGCGAGACGGTGATCGCCGAGATCCGCGAGCGGCTCTCCGCCCTGCCGGTGACGGTCAATGTCGGTCAGCCGATCTCGCACCGGCTCGACCACATGCTCTCGGGCGTGCGCGCCGAGATCGCGCTCAAGCTGTTCGGGGACGACCTCGACGCGCTGCGTTCCGCGGCCGAGGGCGTCCGCGAGAGGATCGCGGCCGAGGTGCCCGGCGTCACCGACCTTCAGGTCGAGCGGCAGGTGCGGGTGCCGCAGCTCGACATCCGGGTCGATCACGGCCGCGCCGCGCTCTACGGCGTGTCGCCGTCGAGCGTGGTCGAGACGATTGCGCGCCTCGCCAACGGCCGCACCCTCTCGACCATCGCCGACGGACCGCGCCGCTTCGACGTGACCCTGCGCCTGCCGGAGGATCGGCGCAGCCCGCAGGCGCTCGGCGACCTGCTGATCGAGACGCCCTCGGGCTGGGTGCCCGCCCGCGAGATCGCCGACATCCGCGAGACCGACGGTCCGAACCAGATCCTTCGCGAGAACGGGCGGCGGCGCATCGTCGTCCAGGCCAATTCCGACGGCCGGACCGACATGGGCGGAATCGTCGCCGGCATCCGCCGGGTCCTCGACGGGACGCGCCTGCCGGAGGGCGTGAGCGCGCGTCTGGAGGGCACCGACGAGGCGCAAGGGGAGGCCGTGCGCACCATCGGCGGGCTCAGCCTCGTCTCGCTCGCCCTCGTCTTCGCCCTGCTGCACGGGCGCTACCGCTCGGTGCCGCTGGCGCTGATCGTGATGGGCAACGTCCCGCTGGCCCTGATCGGCAGCGTCGCCGCCCTGGGGATCGCCGGCCTGCCGCTCTCGGTGGCCTCGATGATCGGCTTCGTCACGCTCACCGGCATCGTCGCCCGCAACGGCATCCTCAAGATCAGCCACATGCTCAACCTCAGCCGCGACGAGGGCCTGCCGCTCGGCCCCGATCTCGTGATCCGGGCGAGCCTGGAACGGATGACCCCGGTGCTGATGACGGCGCTGTCGGCCGGCATCGCCCTGGTGCCGCTGCTGATCGACGGCACCGCGCCGGGCAAGGAGATCCTGCATCCGGTGGCGGTGACGATCTTCGGCGGCCTGATGAGCGCGACGCTGCTCGACGCCGTGCTGACGCCGGTGCTCGTGCTGAGGTTCGGGCGCGGCGCCTTCGCCCGGCTCCACGAGCCGGCATCCCGCGACAGCCTCCAGGCGCCCGCGCGCGAGGCCTTCTGACGAAACCGAACCGAGGAGACGATCGATGAACCGCGCGACGCGATGCGCCGCCCTGGCGCTGACCCTGTTCGCCGCCGGAGCCCGGCACGGCCACGCCCACGATCACCCGCCCGGCCCCAACGGCGGGCGTGTCGAGGATGCGGGGAAGTGGCATGCCGAACTCGTGACGAGGGCCGAGGCCGTCGCGGTCTATCTCAGCGACGGCGACGGCACGCCGCTGCCGGTCGACGGCTTCAAGGCGGTCGCGGTCCTGAAGTCCGGCTCCAGAGCCGTTCGCATCCCCCTCGCCCCCGACGGCGCCACCGCCAACGCCCGCTTCGACTGATCGACCTTTCAACTCAGGAGCATCACCGATGATGAAATCGATCGCCGCCGCCCTCGTCGCCTGCGCCCTGTCCGGCGCCGCGTTCGCCGAGGACGCACCCCATCACGGACACGGCGCATCCGGCTCGGAGACGGGCGCCGGTGACAGCCCGGCGACCAGGGCGTTTCGCGATGCGGATGCCCGCATGCATCGCGAGATGGACATCCGCTACACCAACGACGTGGATGTCGATTTCGTGCGTGGGATGATCCCGCATCACCGTGGCGCGATCGCGATGGCGAAGATCGCCCTCGAACACTCGAAGGATCCGGAGATCCGCAGGCTCGCCGAGGAGATCGTCCGGGCGCAGGACACCGAGATCGCGCAGATGGAAGCTTTCTTGAAGAAGAAGGCGGCAGAGGCCAGGTAGGGCGGCCCAAGGAGGGCGGGAGCCTCTTCAGCAACTGGCGACGTGCCGTCTCGACGATCCGGCTTCTCCCGGCACCGTCGCGGTCCTGGATCGCTTCGCCTGACGGCTCGCAATGACGGAGAGGGTTTCCCGCACCGTCATTGCGAGCGGAGCGAAGCAATCCAGGGCGCGACGCAGGCCGGATGAGGCACGCGCGTCATCCATGACCTATTCGCCGGCAGGATCGCTTCAGCCGAAGCAAGCCGGACCGCTGCGGTTGCCGGCTTCGCATGGCCTCCCCGACGGCGCGGGCAAATCCCCGCGTGAACGAAGCCGCTCTCTCGACCCTTCACGAAGCGGAGAGCCGCCCGAGGGCCGGTGGAACCGCCTGCCGTCGGTGCAGCACGCCGCACTGGTCGCGCGGGACGGCCGGGCTAATTGAAACGCTTCCAGACAGGAAGCGATTCCATGAGCTTTAGCCTGACCCTCACCGTCAACGGCGAGACCCGCGCGATCGCGCTCGACGATCCGCGGGTCACCCTCCTCGATCTCCTGCGCGAGCGGCTCGACCTCACCGGGTCGAAGAAGGGCTGCGACCGCGGCCAGTGCGGCGCCTGCACCGTGCTGGTGAACGGGCGCCGGGTGAATTCCTGCCTCGCGCTCGCCGTGAGCCTCGACGGCGCCGACGTGCTGACGATCGAAGGGTTGGCGCGCGGCGATCGGCTGCACCCGGTCCAGGCCGCCTTCATCGAGCATGACGGCTTCCAGTGCGGCTTCTGCACCCCGGGCCAGATCATGAGTGCCGTCGGGCTGATCCGCGAGGGCCATGCGGGCGACGATCCCGAACGGGTGCGCGAGGGGATGAGCGGGAACCTCTGCCGCTGCGGCGCCTATATCGGCATCACCGGGGCCGTCCTCGACGCGCAGGCGCGCCTCTCCGCCACCGAGCAGGGAGAGGCCGCGTGAACCGCTTCGACTACGTCCGCCCCGCCAGCGTCGCCGAGGCCGTGGCCGCGGCGGCCGAGCCCGGCGCGAGCTACCTCGCCGCCGGCACCAACTTGCTCGACCTGATGAAGGGCGGCATCGCCCGGCCGAGCCGCCTCGTCGACGTGACCCATCTGCCCGGCCTCGACCGGATCGAACACGAACCCGGCGGCGGTGTCCGCATCGGCGCGCTCGTGCGCAACAGCGACCTCGCCTACGATCCCGGCTTCGCCGCGGCCCATCCGTCGGTGGCCGAAGCGCTTCTCTCGGGCGCCTCGGCGCAGTTGCGCAACGCGGCGACGGTCGCCGGCAACCTGATGCAGCGGACCCGCTGCCCCTACTTCCACGACCCGGCCAGCGCCTGCAACAAGCGCGATCCCGGGGCCGGCTGCGACGCGCGCGGCGGCGAGACCCGGCTCCACGCCGTGCTCGGCTGGAGCGAGCGCTGCATCGCCACCAACCCGTCGGATTTCTGCGTGCCGCTGGTCGCCCTCGACGCGACCGTCGAGATCGAGGGCAAGGCCGGGGCCCGCGCGGTGCCGCTCGAGGCCTTCCACCGCCTGCCGGGCGAGAGCCCGGATCGGGAGACGGTGCTGGAGCCCGGCGACCTCGTCGTCGCCCTGCGCCTGCCCGCGGAGGCCGCGGGCTTCGCCGCGCATTCGCGCTACCTCAAGGTCCGCGACCGCACCTCCTACGCCTTCGCCGTGGTCTCGGCCGCGGCCTTGCTGCGGCTCGACGGCGAACGCATCGGGGAGGCACGCCTCGCGCTCGGCGGCGTCGCGCTCAAGCCCTGGCGCGTCCGCGCGGCGGAAGCCGTTCTGGCGGGCGTCGAGCCGACCGAAGAGAGCTTCCGCGCGGCCGCCGACGCGGCGCTCGCCGAGGCGAGACCCTCCGGCGACAACGCTTTCAAGATCGAGCTGGCCCGCCGCCTGATCGTGCGGACGCTCGTCCTCGCCGCCGCCGGCACGCCGGAGCGCATGCCGGCGCTTCCGGCTTCCGCCTTCTCGGGAGACGCCCTCCATGCCTGACATCGCCACCGAGCAGGCCCGGCACGGGTCGAGCGTCGGCCAGCCGCTGACGCGCCGCGACGGCTTCCTGAAGGTCACGGGGCAGGCGACCTACGCCGCCGACAACCGGCCGGAAGGCTTGCTTCACGCGGTGATGGCGGTGAGCCGCATCGCCCGCGGCCGGGTGACCGGCCTCGACGTGGCGGCGGCCAGGGCCCATCCCGGGGTGGTCGAGGTGATGACCGGCGCCAATGCGCCGAAGCTCGCCCAGGACCCGGATGCGAAGGACAACCCCTTCATGTTCCGGCTCGACCTGCTCCAGAACGACCGCGTGCGCTACGCCCACCAGCCGATCGCCGTGGTGATCGCCGAGACGCTGGAGGCCGCGACCGAGGGCGCCGAACTGCTGGCGCCGCGCTACGCGGCGGAGCCCGTCCGGATCGGGCTCGACGCGGAAGCGCCGCAGGAACCCGAAGCGGTCGGCGCGGGCGACGCGGCGGTCGTCTCCCGCGGCGATGTCGAGGCCGGCCTGAAGCAGGCCGAACGGAGGTTGGAGACGACCTACGAGACCGCCGCGCAGTACCACAACGCGCTGGAGCCGCACGCCGTCGTCGCGCGGTGGGACGGCGACCGGCTGACCGTCGACACGCCGAGCCAGGGCCTCGCCATGGCCAAGATGCGGCTCGCCGGCCTGTTCGGCATCGCTCCCGAGAACGTCCTGGTGCGTTCGCCCTTCCTCGGCGGCGGCTTCGGCTCGAAGGGATTCCTGTCCGGGCCGCAGGTGCTCGGCGCGATGGCGGCCCGGCTCGTCGGACGGCCGGTGAAGCTGGTGTTGCGCCGCGAGCAGATGTTCGGCCCGGTCGGCCACCGGGCCGAGACACGCCAGACGCTGCGGCTCGGCACCGACGCGGACGGCGCGCTGACCGCCCTCGACCACCACACGCTCACGGCGACGAGCCGCTTCGACGACTTCTACGAGCCGGCCAGCGCGCTGTCCCGCTACCTCTACGCCGCGCCCGCGGTCTCGACGGGGCATTCGGGCGTGCGGGTCGATACCGGCACGCCGCTGTTCATGCGGGCGCCGGGCGAGGCCTCGGGCAGCGTGGCGCTGGAGGGCGCCATCGACGAGATGGCGGAGGCCTGCGGCCTCGACCCGCTCGAATTCCGCTTGAAGAACTATGCCGAGGCCGAGCCGATTTCCGGCCGGCCGTTCTCCTCCAAGGCGCTGCGGGAATGCTACGCGCAAGGCGCCGCCCGCTTCGGCTGGGACAGGCGCGGCAAGGCGCCCCGCTCCATGCGCGATGCGGCCGGCCGGCTGATCGGCTACGGCATCGGCACCGCCCTGTTCCCCGCCCTGATGATGCAGGCCGAGGCGCGGGCCGAGATCCGCGCCGACGGCACGGGAACCGTGGCGCTCGGCGCCCACGACATGGGCCAGGGGGCCTGGACCGCCCTGGCGCAGATCGCCGCCGACGGGCTCGGGATCGAACTCGACCGGCTCGATTTCCGGAGCGGCACGTCCGATCTGCCGAATGCCGGCATCGCCGGCGGCTCGGCCCATACCGCGACCGCCGGCTCGGCGATCCATTCCGCCGCGGCGGCCGTGCTGGCGCAGCTCGCCGATCTCGCCACCGACGACGAACGCTCGGCTCTCTACGGAGCCGGCAACGCCGGCGTCTACGCCCGCGGCGGCCGGCTGGTGCGCCGCGACGACGAGGGCCGCAGCGAGTCGTTCTCCGAGATTCTTTCGCGGGCCGGGCGGGCCTCCGTTTCAGCGCAGGGCCAGGGCGCGGCCGATGCCGCCGCGCGCGAGGCCTACGCCATGCACGCCCACGGCGCGGTCTTCGCCGAGGTCGGCGTCGATCCCGATCTCGGCCAGATCCGCGTCACCCGCCTCGTCGGCGCCTTCGCCGCCGGGCGGATCGTCAACCCCCGCCTCGTCACCAGCCAGTATTACGGCGGGATGATCTGGGGCGTGTCCTTCGCGCTGCATGAGAACGCCGTGGTCGATCCGCGCTCGGGCCGCGTGATGAACGCCAATCTGGGCGAGTACCACGTGCCGGTGAACGCCGACGTGCCCTCGATCGAGGCGATCCTCGTCGACGAGCACGACCCGCACGTGAACCCGCTCGGCATCAAGGGCGTCGGCGAGATCGGCATCACCGGCACCGCCGGCGCCATCGCCAACGCGGTCTACCACGCCACGGGCGTGCGGGTGCGCAAGACGCCGATCACGCTGGACCGGCTGCTGGTGTGAGGCTGACGCATCCATCCTACGACGTCGGCCGAGGTCGCTGGCGAATGGGGACGACCGAGCGCCGAGCCGGCTGACGTCGAGCACTGGATTGCTTCGGCTTCGCCTCGCAATGACGAAGAGGGTGGCCCTCACCGTCATCGCGAGCCGTCAGGCGAAGCGATCCAGGAGCGCGACGGTGCCGGAAGTGGGCTGGCGTGATGCAGCCACGCTGCGTCTCATACGACATCCGGTTGATGACCTCGGCCTCTCGTGTGTCATTGCGAGGCGAAGCCGTGGCAATCCAGGGCGCGCCCTTTCCGGACAGGTCGCGCCTGGATCGCTTCGGTCTTTGCCATGCTCCGTCATCGCGAGGCGAGGCGTCGGCGATCCAGGGCGCGACACCTCCGGATAGGGCGGCGGCCTGGATCGCTTCGCATTCGCTCGCGATGACGGGTGAGGAACCGAGCCGATCAACCGGAAACCGTATCATACCGTTTCCGCTTGATCGCTTCGGGTTTGGCCCCCTCCGTCATCGCGAGCGGCCGCGAAGCGATCCAAGGCGCGACAGATCCGGAAAGGGCGCGCCCTGGATTGCCACGGCTTCGCCTCGCGATGACGCAGGAAGAGGCCGAAGTCATCAGCCGGATATCGGCTCATGTCTCGCCGCGGTGCGGAAGACCAACCGCCTCCTCCAGAAGTGCCAAAGCCTCCGCCACCGACGACCGCCGGATCTCTGCCCGTCCGACGTCGCCGAAGCGGCGCTCGGCGTGGCGCGTCGATCCGCCCTCCACCGCGAGCCCGAAATGGACGAGGCCGACCGGCTTCCCGGCGCTGCCGCCGCCCGGCCCGGCGATGCCGGTCACCGAGACCGCGACATCGGCCCGCGAGGCGCGCAGGGCCCCCTCCGCCATGGCGCGGGCCACCGGCTCGCTCACCGCGCCGTGCGCCGCGATCAGGTCCATCGGCACGCCGATCGATTCGGCCTTGGCCTCGTTGGAATAGGTGACGAAGCCGCGCTCCACGACCGCCGACGAGCCGGGCACCGCGGTCAGCAATCCGGCGATGAGCCCGCCCGTGCAGGACTCGGCCGTCGCGATCCTACGCCCCGCCGCCGCATAGGCCCGCACCAGCGCCTCGGCACGGGCGAGCAGGGCGGCGTCCGCGATCACGAACGCCGCTCGTCGGTCTCGGCGCAGACTTCCGGCAGGCGCACGGTCGCGGCCGCCTGGGCGGCGAGGCCTTCCGCCCGGCCGACGAAGCCGAGCTTCTCGGTCGTGGTCGCCTTGATCGACACGGAGGAGAGCGGCACGCCCGCGACCTCGGCGATGCGCGCGCGGATCGCGTCGCGGTGCCGACCGATGCGCGGCGCCTCGGCCAGCACCGTCACGTCGAGATGGTCGATCCGGCCGCCGCGCGCCCGCACGAGCCGGCAGGCATGGGCCAGGAACCGGTCGGAGGACGCGCCGCGCCACTTCTCGTCGGAGGGCGGGAAGTGCGTGCCGATGTCGCCGTCGGCGATGGCGCCGAGCAGCGCGTCGGTGAGCGCGTGCAGCGCCACGTCACCGTCGGAATGGGCGAGCACGCCGCGGTCGGCGGGGATCTTCACGCCGCCGAGCCAGACATGGTCGCCCTCCGTGAAGGCGTGGACGTCGAAGCCGGTGCCGAGGCGGGTCACGTAGGTGGTCATGGGAGCACCAGATATCGCGGGCGCGGTGTCGGAGAAAGCCCGGTCCGCCTCGATCAGGTCCGCGGCCTGGGTGATCTTGCGATTGCGGGCATCGCCCTCGAACACCACGACCGGCAGCCCGGCCCATTCGGCGAGCGCCCCGTCATCGGTGAAGCCGTCGCACCCCTCGGCCACCGCCCGGCGGTGCGCGTCGAGAAGCAGGCCGAAGCGGAAGCTCTGGGGCGTCTGCACCGCGCGCAAGTTCTCGCGGGCCGGCGTCTCGTGGACGCGGCCGATCCCCGGCGCGATCGCCTCCACCAGCTTGATCGTATCGGAGACCGCCACGCCCGGCACCGCCGCGCCGTGCTCGGCCCCGGCCGCGACCGCGCGGGCGATCAGCGCCTCGTCCACGAAGGGGCGCGCCGCGTCGTGGACGAGCACGAGGTCGGGCGCGGCGGCGCGGGCCAGCCCTTCGAGGCCCGCCGCCACCGATTGCTGGCGCGTCGCCCCGCCCGGGACCGGCTCGGCCAGCTTCCCGCGCTGGGCCGGTTCGAGGTCGGCGAGGCATTCGCGGAAGAAATCGCGCGCGTCGGGCGCGATCACCGGCTGGATGCGCGCGATCCGGGGCGAGTCCGCCAAAGCGGCGAGCGTCCGCGTCAGCACCGCCCGGCCGCCGACGCGGCGGTATTGCTTGGGCAGGTCGCCGCCGACCCGCAGGCCCTTGCCGGCGGCCACCACCACCGCCGCGACTTTCTCGTTCCCCGGCTGCCGTGCGGCTTCATCGGACATGCTGGGGCCTCGAACTGAAATCATCTGGGGATGGATGGGATCGTCGCGCTCTTAGGCATCGTCATGCCCGAAGGCAAACGACACCGCGCTTGCGTCCCGCCGGCATTTGGCTATTTATTGTGCACAATGACACCTGACCATTATTTGAGCGCGCTGCGCCGTGGGGCCGACCGGGGGACGATCAGTCCGCCGGTGCTGCTCGCGCCCCTGTCGGGCGTCACCGACCTGCACATGCGCCGCCTCGCGCAGGGGCTCGGCGCCAGCGCCGTCGTCTCCGAAATGGTCGCCGCGGCGGAGTTCGCGAAGGGCGACGCCGAATCGCAGGTGCGGGCCGAGGGCGCCGGCGTGAATCCCCACGTGGTTCAGCTCGCCGGCTGCGCCTCCGAGCCGATGGCCGAGGCCGCCCGGATCGCCGTGGCGAACGGGGCCGACGCCATCGACGTCAACATGGGCTGTCCGGCCAAGACCGTGACCGGTGGCGAATCGGGCTCCGCGCTGATGCGCGACCTCGACCACGCCGCCCGTCTGCTCGCGGCCGTGCGCGGGGCGGTCGACGTGCCGGTAACCGTGAAGATGCGCCTCGGCTGGGACCACGCCAGCCTCAACGCGCCGGAACTGGCGCGGCGGGCCGAAGCGCTCGGTCTCGACGGGGTGACGGTGCACGGCCGCACCCGGCAGCAATTCTACAAGGGCCGGGCCGACTGGTCGGCGATCCGGGCCGTGGTCGAGGCGGTGCGCCTTCCCGTCATCGCCAACGGCGACGTCACCGGCCTGGAAGCGGCCCGGACCTGCCTGCGCGAATCCGGCGCGGCCGGCGTGATGGTCGGACGCGCGGCGGTCGGGCGACCGTGGCTCGTCGGCGAGATCGCCGCCGGTCTGGCCGGGCGCCCCGTGGTCCCGCTCCCGGCCGAGCGGCGCGCGGCGGTGGCGGCGGAGCATTACCAGGGGCTGATCGCCCTCTACGGCGCGGCGATGGGCGTGCGCCACGCCCGCAAGCACCTCGCGGCCTATGCCGACGCGGCCGGCGCGAACGCCCTGAACCCCGACGACCGGCGCCGCCTCGTCACCACCACCGATCCGGCGGAGGCGCTGCGCTTCCTGCGGCGCGCGTTTCTCGAACCGGCCGGAGCGGCGAAGACGCCCTTCGGCGAGGCGGCCTGATGCCCTTTTCCGACGAGCCCGCCCCCGAATTCCTGCCGCCGGCCGAAGCGGTGCTGAACTCGCTGCCGCTGCCGGTGCTGACCATCGGGCCGGACGAGCGGATCTTGCGGGTCAACCACGCCGCCGAACTGTTCTTCGACGCCTCCGCCCGGCTGATGCTGCGCGGGCGGCTTCGCGACATCATCCCGTTCTCCTCGCCGATCATCGCCCTCGTCGCCGAGGTGCGCCGCCGCCGCTCCAGCGTCTCGGAATACCGGGTCGAACTGGTTCAGCCCCGCTCCGGGCAGGAGCGCAGCGTCGACGTGTTCGCCACGCCCCTGCGCGACGAGGACGATTCGGTGGTGCTGATGCTTCAGGAGCGCACCATCGCCGACAAGATGAACCGCCAGCTCACCCATCGCGGCGCCGCCCGCTCGATGATCGCGCTCGGTGCCATGCTCGCCCACGAGATCAAGAACCCGCTGGCCGGCATCCGCGGTGCGGCGCAGTTGCTCGAACAGGAGCGCGACGACGAGGACCGGCTCCTGACCCGCCTGATCTGCGACGAATCGGACCGGATCGTGCGCATCGTCGAGCGGATGGAGCTGTTCGGCGACGAGCGGCCGGTCGAGCGCGGCCCCGTCAACGTCCACGGCGTGCTCGATCAGGTGAAGCGCTCGGCGCAGTCGGGCTTCGCCCGTCACATCCGCTTCATCGAGAACTACGATCCCTCGCTGCCGCCCGTGCTCGGCAACCGCGACCAGTTGATCCAGGTGATCCTCAACCTCGTGAAGAACGCCGCCGAGGCGATCGGCACGGACACGGTCGAGGGCGAGATCACCCTCTCCACCGCCTTCCGCACCGGCCTGCGCCTCCAGATTCCGGGGTCGCGCGAGCGCGTCAGCCTGCCGATCGAGGTGGCGGTGCGCGACAACGGGCCGGGCATCCCGCCCGACATGCTGTCCGACCTGTTCGATCCCTTCGTCACCACCAAGGCTCAGGGGTCCGGCCTCGGACTTGCATTGGTGGCCAAGATCGTCGGTGATCATGGGGGCATCGTTGAATGCGATCCCGTTCCCCGCCGCACCACCTTCCGGATCCTGCTTCCCATGTCGAGCGCCCGCGACGGGCGTGAATCGGCCGCGGAGCGCTGAGGCGAGAGCCATGCCCAACGGCCACATCATCGTCGCGGACGACGACGCCGCCATCCGCACCGTGCTGAACCAAGCCCTCTCCCGGGCCGGTTACGAGGTGCGCACCACCTCGAACTGCTCGACGCTCTGGCGCTGGGTCGCCCAGGGCGAGGGCGACCTCGTCATCACCGACGTGGTGATGCCCGACGAGAACGTGTTCGACCTCCTGCCGCGCATCAAGCGGGTGCGGCCGGAACTGCCGATCATCGTGATGAGCGCGCAGAACACCTTCATGACCGCGATCCGCGCCTCCGAGCGCGGCGCCTACGAGTACCTGCCCAAACCCTTCGACCTGAAGGAGCTGACGGCGATCGTCGGCCGCGCGCTCTCCCGGCCGCGCGGCGCGCCCGCCCCGGGCGCGGGGCCGGAGAACGAGGACATCCCGCTGGTCGGCCGCTCGCCGGCGATGCAGGAGATCTACCGCGCGCTCGCCCGGCTGATGCCGACGGATCTCACCGTGATGATCACGGGCGAATCCGGCACCGGCAAGGAACTGGTGGCCCGCGCGCTGCACGATTACGGCCGCCGCCGCACCGGGCCGTTCGTGCCCGTCAACATGGCGGCGATCCCGCGCGACTTGATCGAATCGGAACTGTTCGGCCACGAGAAGGGCGCGTTCACCGGCGCGCTTTCCCGCTCGGCCGGCCGCTTCGAGCAGGCGGAGGGCGGCACGCTGTTCCTCGACGAGATCGGCGACATGCCGATGGAGGCGCAGACCCGGCTGCTGCGCGTGCTTCAGCAGGGCGAGTACACCACCGTCGGCGGACGCGTGCCGATCAAGACCAACGTGCGCATCATCGCCGCGACCAACAAGGATCTGCGCGTCTCGATCCAGCAGGGCATCTTTCGCGAGGACCTGTTCTTCCGCCTCAACGTCGTGCCGCTGCGGCTGCCGGCCCTGCGCGAGCGCTCGGAGGACGTACCGGACCTGATCCGCCACTTCTTCGTCCTGGTGGAGCGCGAGGGCCTGACCCGCAAGACCCTCGACGCCGACGCCATGGAGCGGCTGAAGCGCTACCGCTGGCCGGGCAACGTGCGCGAGCTCGAAAACCTCGTCCGGCGGCTGGCCGCGCTCTACCCGCAGGAGACCATCACCGGGCCCGTCATCGAAGCCGAACTTGACACCCTTCCGCTGGCCCAGCCCGCCTCCGCCGGCAACGGCGCGGCCCGCAAGAACGGAGCGTCCGACAGCGAGACGCTGTCGGGCGCGATCGAACGACACCTCGCCGATTACTTTTCGGGGTATCGCGACACCCTGCCCCCGCCCGGCCTCTATCACCGCATCCTGCGCGAGATCGAAGGCCCGCTGATCGGCGCGGCGCTCGCCGCCACCCGCGGCAACCAGATCCGCGCGGCGGAGCTGCTGGGCGTGAACCGCAACACACTGCGCAAGAAGGTGCGGGATCTCGACCTGCAGGTGTTTCGCACCTCACGGTGACCTCCACACCCGGCAGCGTCGCTTGGATCGCTTCGCCTGACGGCTCGCAAGGACGCAGGACAGGCCGAAGTCATCAACCGTCGTCACCGGGGCCGCCGCGCAGCCGTTTCACGCTGCCGCGGCGGCTCTTCTCGTCCAGGCGCCGCTTCTTCGAGGCGAGCGTCGGCCGCGTCGCGCGGCGCGGCGTCGGCGGCACCGCCGCTTCCGCGACCATCGCCGCGAGGCGATCGCGGGCGTCGGAGCGGTTGCGCTCCTGGGTGCGGAAGCGCTGGGCGGTGATGACGAGCACCCCCTCCCCCGTCAGGCGCCGCCCGGCGAGCCGCATCAGCCGCACCGCGACCGCGTCGGGCAGGCTGCGCGAGCGGCGCACGTCGAAGCGCAACTGCACCGCGGTCGAGAGCTTGTTGACGTTCTGCCCGCCGGGGCCGGAGGCGCGCACGAAGCTCTCCTCGATCTCGGCCTCGTCGATCTCGATCTGCGGCGTGCAGCGGAGCGCCACGGCCGTTGCTCCCGTCCTCGAAATGCGTCAGCCGGCCTCGCCCGGCGTGCGGGCGCGCACCGCCAGGGCGTGCAGCCCCCGCTTGAACGCGCCGTCGAGGAGCCCGTTGACGAGCCTGTGACGCTCGACCCGGCTCTTGCCCTCGAACGCCGCCGAGACGACATCGAGCCGGAAATGGGTCTCCCCCTCCGGCCGGGCCCCGGCATGGCCGGCGTGCAGGTGCGATTCGTCCGTCACCTCCAGCGCGGTCGGCGCCAGTTCGGCGCTCAGGCGCCCGGCGATCCAGTCCTTCAGGGTCCCGGTCATCGTTTCCTCGTCAAGCGACAGCGGCGTCCGACGACGGCTTCGCCGGCACCTTTCGCCTCCGCAAGCGTCAACCCCGGATCGGTGCATGCGGCATCAGGCCCGACGGCCTTTCCGTCGGCGCGCCCGCCCCTCATAATCGGCCCGTCATGGATCTCAACTCGCCGCTGTTCGACCGCATCCGCATCAAGCCGACCTGTGACGATCCCAAGTCGGGAGCGAAGGCAGGGGCGAAGACGGGCGCGCGCGCGAATGCCGGCGCGGCGGCGGCCGAGGCCGGCTGCGAGGCGTCGGGCTGCACCCATCCCGGCCTCTACCGCGCCCCGAAGGGCCGCAGGCAGGAAGGCCAGTACTGGCGCTTCTGCATCGACCACGTGCGCGCCTACAACGCCGCCTACAACTACTTCGACGGCATGAACGACGCCGCGGTCGAGGCCTACCAGAAGGACGCGATGATCGGCCACCGGCCGACTTGGTCGATGGGCGTGAACCCGGCCGCCGCCGGCAGCGAGGGCAACGCCAAGGGCAGCAAGGCGGAGGCCGAGCGCGATTGGGCCTATGCCGACCCGCTCGGCATCCTGCGGGCCAACGGGCTCGGCGGCGAGAGCCGGCGCCAGGCGGCGCCGGAACCGCAGCGCCCGCGCCATTCGGCGGCGGTGCGCAAGGCGCTCGACGTGATGGGCCTCGAGGAGAACGCCGACACGGCGGCGATCAAGGCGCATTACAAGACGCTGGTGAAGCGCTTCCACCCGGACGCCAACGGGGGCGACCGCTCCTTCGAGGACCGCCTGCGCGACATCATCCGCGCCCACGACGTGCTGCGCGCCGCCGGGATGTGCTGAGAACCGGGTCGCCGGCCGCGCCGGATCCCCGGCACGAAGGATGCAGACGGGCCATGCGTCGGCGGCGGCCGTTCGCAGGCCGGTGGGGGCAGCCAATGTCCGTGCGCGTCCTATATCGGTCGGATACCGTTTCCCGGCCGAAGCCGGTCTTTCCGATCCCGAGCCTGTTTCTGGCGCAGCCCCCTTGGCGATGCCGAGGGGCGGCGATTAAGGAAGACAACCGCCCGCTCCCTGCGGGCCGCCCGGCAGGTGAGTTGACGACGTAGAGCGCGGTCGCGCGGGCCCCAGCCCGGGTCCGGCCGCCCCGATGAGGTTCCGTATGCTGTCCGACGATACGCCCGCTTCCCTGCCCGACCGCCAGGTTTCCGTCCGCGAGGTGTTCGGCATCGACCTCGACCTCAAGGTGCCGGCCTTCTCCGAAACCGACGAGCACGTGCCGGATCTCGACCCGGACTACATCTTCGACCGCGAGACCACGCTCTCGATCTTGGCGGGCTTCGCCCGGAACCGCCGCGTGATGGTCACGGGCTATCACGGCACCGGCAAGTCGACGCATATCGAGCAGGTCGCCGCGCGGCTGAACTGGCCCTGCATCCGGATCAACCTCGACAGCCACGTCTCGCGCATCGACCTCGTCGGCAAGGACGCCATCGTCCTCCAGGACGGCAAGCAGATCACCGCCTTCCAGGAC
This sequence comes from Methylorubrum populi, assembly GCA_036946625.1. Taxonomy (NCBI): domain Bacteria; kingdom Pseudomonadati; phylum Pseudomonadota; class Alphaproteobacteria; order Hyphomicrobiales; family Methylobacteriaceae; genus Methylorubrum; species Methylorubrum populi. The sequence continues at coordinate 1,180,490 of JAQIIU010000003.1, read as the reverse complement.
GGCATCCTGCCCTGGGCGCTGCAGAACAACGTCGCGCTGGTGTTCGACGAGTACGATGCCGGCCGGCCCGACGTGATGTTCGTGATCCAGCGGGTGCTGGAGGTCTCCGGTCGCCTGACGCTGCTCGACCAGAAGCGCGTCATCCGCCCGCATCCGGGCTTCCGCCTGTTCGCCACCGCCAACACGGTCGGCCTCGGCGACACGTCCGGCCTCTATCACGGCACCCAGCAGATCAACCAGGGCCAGATGGACCGCTGGTCGATCGTGACCACGCTGAACTACCTGCCGCACGACCGCGAGGTCGACATCGTGCTCTCGAAGTCGCCGCACTATCGCAGCGAGGGCGGGCGCGACACGGTGAACCGGATGGTGCGCGTGGCCGACCTCACCCGCAACGCCTTCATGAACGGCGACCTCTCGACGGTGATGAGCCCGCGCACGGTCATCACCTGGGCCGAGAACGCCGACATCTTCCGCGACATCGGCTTCGCCTTCCGGGTGACCTTCCTCAACAAGTGCGACGAGCTGGAGCGGCCCCTGGTCGCCGAGTTCTACCAGCGCGCCTTCGGCAAGGAACTGCCCGAGAGCGCACTGAACGTCGCGCTGAGCTGACGGGAGAGCACATGGCGGAGCCGGCTCTCAAGCCTGACTCGCCGGCGGTGCCGGCCGGCACGCGCCAAGCCTTCTCGCATTACGAGGGCGATCTCTACACCTGGGTCCAGGAGCAGGTCGCCCTGCTGCGCGCAGGACGCACCGACGCGCTCGACCTCGACCATATCGCCGAGGAGCTGAGCGACGTGGGCTCGGAGCTGTATTTCCGTCTCCAGAGCGCCATCGAGATCGTGTTCCTCCACATGCTGAAGTGGGAGCATCAGCCCGAGCGGCGGAGCCGAAGCTGGGTCCTCAGCATTGCCGAGCATCGGGCGCGCATCGACATTCTGCTGCGCAAGAATCCCGGTCTCAAGTCGCGCGTGGCGGAGGCCGTGGAGGATGGCTTCCGCCTCGGCCGGCTCCGTGCGGCCCGCGAGATGAAGCGCTCCCTGTCGACGCTGCCGGCCGCCTGCCCTTATTCCTGGGACGACATCCTGAATCGTCCCTTCGATCTCGATATCGACCGGTAACGCCATGGCCCTGACCAACCGCCCCAGGACCGGCGATCGCAAGGAGCCCGGTGCCGAGCCGCTGAAGCGCTCGGTCGCCGGCTGCCTGCGCGCCATCGCCAAGCGGCCCGAGATCGAGGTCACCTACGCCAGCGACCGTCCGGCGCTGATCGGCGACAAGGCGCGCCTGCCCGAGCCGACCCGTCGCATCACCGCCGAGGATGCGGCGATCCTGCGCGGGCACTCCGATTCCATGGCCCTGCGCCTCGGCTGCCACGACACGGGCGTCCACCGCCGCCTCGCCCCCGACAACGCCGCCGCCCGCGCGGTCTACGACGCGGTCGAGCAGGCCCGCGTCGAGGCGATCGGCGCGCGCCGGCTGGAGGGGGTCGCCGCCAACATCACCGCGATGCTGGAGGACCGCTATCACCGCGGCGGAAAATACGAAAACATCACCGACCGTGCCGACGCGCCGATGGAGGACGCCGTCGCGCTGATGGTGCGCGAGCGCCTCACCGGCCAGAAGCCGCCGCCGGCCGCCGCGCGGATCGTCGACCTCTGGCGCGAGCATATCGAGGCGCGGGCGGGCAAGAACCTCGACGGCCTGCTCGGCTCGATCGAGAACCAGCGCGGCTTCGCCCGCTCGGTGCGTGACCTGCTCTCCTCCCTCGACATGGCCGACGAGACGCCGCTCGATCAGGACGACGAGAGCGACGAGGACGAGAATCAGGCCCAGGACGACGAGCAGCAGCCGAGCGAGGGCGAGGCGGAGGAGAAGAGTCAGGGCGACCGCGCCGAGATCGAGGTGACCGACGAGGCCGCCGACGAACTCGACGAGGGCGCCACCGAATCCGCCGACGCGCCCTCCGGCGAGCTGCCGGAGGAGGCCGAGGACGCGGAATCGGAGGAGGCGTCCGAATCCTGGCGCCCGCCGAGCCAGCGCGGCAACGAGCGCACCGGCCCCGACTACAGGGTCTACAACCCGCGCTTCGACGAGACCGTCGAGGCGGAGGATCTGTGCGATACCGAGGAACTGACGCGCCTGCGCAGCTACCTCGACAAGCAGCTCGCCCATCTCCAGGGCGTGGTCGGCCGCCTCGCCAACCGCCTCCAGCGCCGCCTGCTGGCACAGCAGAGCCGCGCCTGGGATTTCGACCTGGAGGAGGGCCAGCTCGACCCGGCCCGGCTGGTCCGCGTCGTCACCGACCCGTTCCAGCCGCTCTCCTTCAAGCAGGAGAAGGATACGAACTTCCGCGACACGGTGGTCACGCTCCTGCTCGACAATTCCGGCTCGATGCGCGGGCGCCCGATCACCGTGGCGGCGACCTGCGCCGACATCCTCGCGCGCACGCTGGAGCGCTGCGGCGTGAAGGTCGAGATCCTGGGCTTCACCACCCGGGCCTGGAAGGGCGGCCAGTCCCGCGAGGCGTGGCTCGCCGGCGGCAAGCCCCCCTCCCCCGGGCGGCTGAACGACCTGCGCCACATCATCTACAAGAGCGCCGACGCACCGTGGCGGCGTGCGCGAAAGAATCTCGGGCTGATGATGCGCGAGGGGCTGCTGAAGGAGAACATCGACGGCGAGGCGCTGGACTGGGCCCACAAGCGCCTGCTGGCGCGGCCCGAGCAGCGCCGTATCCTGATGGTGATCTCCGACGGCGCGCCGGTCGACGACTCGACCCTCTCGGTCAATCCCGGAAACTACCTCGAGCGCCATCTGCGCTACATGATCGAGGAGATCGAGACGCGCTCGCCGGTGGAGCTTCTGGCCATCGGCATCGGCCACGACGTGACGCGCTACTATCGCCGCGCCGTGACCATCATCGACGCGGAGGAACTCGGCGGGGCGATGACGGAAAAGCTCGCCGAACTGTTCGAGGAGGATGCCGGCGTGTCTCACGGCGGCCTGCGGCGGGCGGCGGGGGGACGCTGAGGCGGTGGCTTCTCGGGGTGGCGAAGACCGCCTCCGGGTGAAAGCGCCAGGGCTGCGAACCCGGGTTCACGTCTTCTTCCGATCGAACGCGTCCGTCTCCAGGCGGCTCAAAATCATGCGGCCTTCATAGCCGTCGTATCCGCCGCTGTAGGTGAAGCGGCTGATCGCGAGCTGCCGCCTTCTTTCCGCTGTCGACTCGTTCTCCTGAGGGGAGCGGTAGGAATTCCGAACCGGCCGACGCCCTTTGCGCGACGGGGTGCTGTGCGGCTTCGGCATTCAGGCGCTCCTTGTCCAGGCTTCGGTTCGCGTCTCAACCCGGTGCCGCCACCGGCTCGCGACAGGTGCGGCGATGCTTGCGGCGTCAGAACGGGCTGACGGGAAAGAACCGCAGGTAGAGTTCGGCGTATTTCCCGTCGTCCCACACCCGCTGGAGCGCGTCGTCGAGGGCGCGGGCGAGCGCCGCGTCCTCGGTGCGCGTGACGAAGCCGATGCCCTCGCCGAAATAGCGATTCTCCAGATAGTCGCCGCCGGAGAAGGCACAGCAGTCTTCCGCCTCCTGCCCGTTCAGCCACAGCGCGAGGTTGAGCCCGTCGGCGAACAGGTACGCGACCTCGCCGCGCTTGAGCGCCCCCTCGGCGGAGGAGAGGTCGGTGAAGGTCTTGCGCGTCGCCTTGGGGAAGAAGGCCTTCAGGTAGGCCTCGTGGGCGCTGCCCTCGACGACGGCCACGGTCTGCTCCGCCAGGACGGTGGCCGACGGGGCGGGCAGGGTGCGATCCTTGCGGGCGACGAAGCGGGCCGGCCAGCGGAAATAGGGCCGCGTCGCCAGAAAGCGTGCCCGCAGGCCCGGTGTCAGCGGCACGGCGGCGGCGACCACGTCGCCCTGCCTGTCGGCAAGCGCGTCGAGCAGGGTGTCGAAGCGGCGCGTCTGCACCGTGCAGGCGATGGTGAGACGTTCGCAGGCGGCGCGCGCCAGTTCCACCGCAAAGCCCGTCGGCGTGCCGTCCGGCCCGGCGAAATGCAGCGGCGGGAACTCGTCGTCGGTCATGAACCGCACCGCCCGCCCGGTCTGCGGGGCCTCGATGCGCTCGCCGCGGGCGCGGGGATTCCAGAAGTTCGGGATGGTGACGGAGGGCGGCTCCGTCGGAGCGGCGGCGGGAGATTGTTGCGCCTGTGCAACGCCGACGAGCAGGCTCAGCAGCATGCCTCCGATCACCGCGCGCAACCCATGTTTGCGCCTTGACGCAAGGGTTGAGGCGACGGAGCGATACACGTCGATGGAGAGGTCGTGGCCCATGCCTTTCCCTAGCACGGCGCCGGGCTGCGGGGAGCCGTCCCCTGTTCGACCTCGCCTCCCATCGCACGGCCGATGCCCCTGTCGCCGAAGCGTGCGAGCAGGCCGCAGCGGGATCGTCGATCGCGGCCGTCGCGTCGGAGGCCGGGCCCTGGCCGCCGGAGATCGGCTTCCTTGCCGCCCAGGGCGTGCCGCCTCCCCTGCTGGACCGGGCCGCCGCCAGCGCCCGGCGCTGCGGCACCGATGCGGCAACGGCCCTCCTGAACGAGGGCCTCGTTTCGGAAGAGCTGTACTACCGGGCATTGGCCCGGCGACTCGGGACGGATTTCTTCGACGGTCTCTTCGCGTTCGGCGAGAGCCTGCGCTACCCGCACTGCCTGCTTGTCGGCGCCGCGCCGCTCGCGCCGGGCTCCTCGGCGGCGGTGGTCGCCGCACCCCGCGGTTTGGCGGTCGCCCGGCTGCTCCGGGCCGCGGACGGCCTGCCCTCGCTTCCGGCCATCACCACGCCGACCCGCCTCAGGCAGGCGGTGTTCGCCCGCTGCGGGGGCGTCATCGCTTCGGGGGCCTCCGAGAGCTTGCGTTGCCGGCGCCCCGACTGGTCCTGCCGCCCGGGTCCGCAGGCCATCGATCTCGCCCTGGCCGGCACCGTGCTCGCCCTCATCGTCCTGCTCGTCCGCCTGCCGACGGTCATCGGCCTCGCGATGCTGGTCCTCCTCCAGGCGCTGCTGCTCGCGCTCCTGACGTTTCGTCTCGCCGCCGTCGGCGTGCGAAGTGCCGAAACGCCCGCGGAGCGGCCTGCGCTTCTCGCCGATTCGGCGCTGCCGACCTATACGGTGCTCGTCGCCCTCTACCGCGAGGCGGCGGTGGTGCCGCGTCTCGTGCGGACGCTGGGGCGGCTCGACTACCCGGCGGCCAAGCTCGACATCAAGTTCCTGCTGGAGGCCGACGACGCGGAAACGGCCGCCGCCCTCCGCAGGGTACCGTTGCCGGCCCGATTCGAGGTGGTGACCGTGCCGGACGGTCTGCCGCGCACCAAGCCACGGGCGCTGAACGCGGCGCTGCCGCTGGCCCGCGGCGATCACCTCGTCGTCTTCGATGCGGAGGACGTGATCGAGCGCGATCAGCTCAGGCTCGCCGCCACCCTGTTCGCGCACGCACCGGCCACGACCGCCTGCCTTCAGGGGCGCCTCGTCATCGACAACGAGCGGGACGGTCTCCTGCCCCGCCTGTTCGCCATCGAGTACGCCGCCCTGTTCGACGTGCTCGGTCCGGCTCTGGCCGCTTGGCGGATGCCGATGCCGCTCGGCGGCACCTCGACGCATTTCCGCACCCGGGTTCTGCGGGCGCTGCACGGCTGGGACGCCTGGAACGTCACCGAGGATGCCGATCTCGGGCTGCGTCTGGCGCTGGCGGGCTACCGCGTCGGCGACCTGCCGAGCGCCACCTACGAGGAGGCGCCGCCGCGGATGTCGGCGTGGCTGCGCCAGCGCGCCCGCTGGATGAAGGGGTTTCTGCAGACGAGCTTCACGCACGGCCGGCGTCCGCTCGCGGTCTGTCGCCGGCTCGGTGCGACCGAGAGCCTGTGCGCGCTGGCCCTCGTGCCCGGCACCGTGGCGTCGGCGCTGTTCTACCCGTTCATGGTGGCGGGGGGCTTGAGCGAGCTGATCCTGGCCGAAGCGGTCGGTGAGGACGCCCTGGCGCATCTGACCCGGGCCGGGGCCTGGACGGTGTTCATCGGCGGCTTCGCGGCGATCTGGCTGCCCGGCCTCGTCGGTTGCCTGCGGCGGGGCTGGCGCGATCTCCTGCCCTTCGTCGCCCTGCTGCCGCTCTACCATGTGCTGGTCAGCCTCGCGGCGTGGCTCGCCGTGCTCGAATTGCTGCGCGATCCGCACCGCTGGAACAAGACCGAGCACGGCCTCGCCCGCACCTCCCGGACCGGGGCGCTCGGGCGTTTCCGTCGGGGCGGAACCCGGGTCAGATCCGCTTCGACAGTTCCGCCGCCGTCTCCGCTGCCGGTCGGTTCAGGTTGACCGCGCCGACGAAGCCGTTGCGGGCGTTCATCAGGTAGACCAGCGCGGTGTGCTCCATGGTGTAGTCGCCGCCTTGCGAGGGCACTTTCCTGGCGTAGGCGCGGAAGGTCTTGACCGCCGCCGCCACCTGCTCCGGGCTGCCGGTGAGGCCGGTGATGCGCGGGTCGAAGCTCGACAGGTAGGCCTTCAGCATCTCCGGCGTATCGCGCTCGGGGTCCACGGTGACGAAGGCGGCCCTCACCGCGTCGGCCTTCGGACCCAGCGCCGCCAGCACGTCGCCGACCTGCTGCAACGTCGTCGGGCAGATATCGGGGCAATGGGTGAAGCCGAAGAACATCAGGTAGGGCTTCCCGGCGAAGTCGCGCTCGCTCACCGTCTTGCCGTCCTGGCTCACAAGGGTGAAGGGGCCGCCGATGCCGCCGGCACCGCCCTGCGGAGGCTGGGGCACCAGCGTCATCACCAGGGCGGCGGAGATCGTCACGAGGCCCGCCACGAACGCGGCCAGCGGAAGGATGACGCTGCGGGACAAACGCATGGAGTCCTCGAAAGGCGGATCGGCGGGGGCGGCCTGACGGGTGCGGCGGCGCGGGACGCGAACACGCCTTACGGTATGCCGGCCCCTTCGCCGAGTCCCGAACGGAGGCTCGGGGCTGCCGGGCCCGTGGCGGAGCACGGCTTCAGGAGGCTTCGGCCCGGATCTCCGTGCCGCGTTCCACCGCGCGGGCATTGTGCCGTCGCAGGGCCTCGCCGACCATCAGGAGCGCCGGCCCTTCGAGCCCCGAGGCCTCGACCCGCCCGGCGAGGTCGGCGGCGGCGCCGGCCACCGTCGCCTGCCTGGCGCGCGTCGCGTTGAACACGACGAGGGCTGGCGTCTCGGGCGCGAGTCCCTCGGCGATCGCCCGCTCCAGCAGGGCGCGCAGCGTCCGCTTGGGCATGTAGACCACGGTGGTGACGCTTCCATCGGCCAGTGCGCCCCAGTTCAGATCCTCGGGCAGCGCGCCGCGCCGGTCGTGTCCGGTGACGAATTGCAGGCGCCGGGCCGCGTCGCGATGGGTCAGGGACACGCCGAGGGCGGCTGCCGCCCCCTGCGCCGCGCTGACGCCGGGAACGATGGTGCAGGGGATGCCGGCCGCCTCGCAGGCCTCGATCTCCTCGCCGGCCCGGCCGAACACCAGCGGGTCGCCGGATTTCAGGCGCACCACCTGCTTGCCGCTCTTCGCCAGCGAGACCATCAGCGCGTTGATGTCGTCCTGGCGGCAGGAGGGACCGTGGCCGGTCTTGCCCACCAGCATGGTGCGGGCCTCGCGGCGGGCGTAGTCGAGGATCTCGGGGGCGACGAGGTCGTCGTAGAGGATCACGTCGGCGTTCCGCAGCGCCCGAAGGGCTTTCAGCGTCAGCAGCTCCGCATCGCCGGGGCCGGCGCCCACCAGGGTGACCGCGCCGCCCACCGGCAGCGCCTCGGTCCGACCCATCAGGTCGGCGAGGTCGGTCTCCGTCGGCGCGCGGTCCGGCTCGGCGAAGGCGCGGTCGGTGAAGCGCTCCCAGAAGCCGCGCCTCTCCGAAAACCCGTGGAAACGCGCCGAGACCGCCTCGCGCCAGTCGCGGGCGGCGGCGACCCAGTGCTTGAAGCCGCGCGGCAGCATCGCCTCGATGCGGGCCCGCACCGTCTGCCCGAAGACCGGGGCGGCGCCCTCGGTCGAGATGCCGACGACCAGCGGCGAGCGGTTGACGATGGCGCCGAACTTCACGTCGCACAGATGCGGCCGGTCGACGGCGTTGACGATGGCGCCCGCCGCGCGGGCCGCCGCGACGAAGGCGATGCAGTCCGCTTCGTCCTCCATGGCGCCGATGGCGAAGGTTGCGCCCCGCAGGTCTTCCGGTGTCCAGCGCCGCTCGTGCAGCGTCACGGAGCCCGCGGCGATCTCGTCCGGCACGCCGCGCAATTCCCCGCTCGGTGCCGGCGCGTAGACGTCGACCCGGGCGCCGGCGGCGGCGAGCAGCTTCACCTTCCACGGCGCGCCGCCGTTGGAGCCGGCCAGCACCGCCCGCCTGTCCTGCAACGGCACGAATACGGGCAGCACCGCCAGCGGCTCGAGGCCGGCGCGGGTTTCGCGGGGTTGGCGGGGCGTGTTCATGGTTTTTCGTGTGCGAACTCGACGCGTGATCCCGGACCGCCTTCCTCATCCTGAGGTGCCGGAGCGAAGCGGAGGCCTCGAAGGATCCTCCAGGGATCGCGCGGTCTGCTGGAACTCTCCTTCGAGGCTGCTTCGCAGCACCTCAGGACGAGGGTGAGAGGGGGACGGCGAACCGCAAAAGTGCGCCTACGCGGCGCTGCGCGCAAGCGCCTGCGGCAGCAGCCTGCGGATCTCGGGGATGCACGAGCCGCAATTCGTGCCCGCCTTGCAGGCCGCGCCCACCGCCTCGACCGAGCCGGCCCCGGCGGCGATGGCGGCGTTGATGACGTCGAGCCCGACGCCGTGGCAGGCGCAGATCACCGGGCCGGCCGAGGCGGTCGCCGCCCGGCCCGAGAGCAGGGTGCGACGGTCGACCGCCTCGATCTCCGGCTGCGCGAAGACGCTCTTGGCGAAGACGCTCTTGGCGAGCTCCCATTCCGGCCGCCGGTCGCCCGGTGCCACGGCCAGCGCCGCGACGAGCCGGTTCTCGCGGGTGACGGCGCAGCGGTAGAGGCCGCGGGCGTGGTCGACGTACTCGGCGAGTTCGTGGCCCGGGAACAGTCCGCGCACGGCGAGCGCCATCTCCCGCGAGCCCTCCTGCGTGGCGAAGATCAGGCCCGAGCCGCCGGAGACGGTCGCCCGCGCCCACCACCAGCCCGCGGGCGCCGCGTGCGTGCCGCGCGTCAGCAGGTAGCCGCGGGAGCGATAGGCCACCGCCTCGACCGAGGCCGGGGTCGCCTTCAGCTCGGGCTGGCCCGAGACCGGGTCCGGCAGGCCGCGGGCGAGCGCGGCGGCGCGCCCGTTCGAGGCGGTCATGTCGCTCCAGTGCATCGGCGCGAAGATCGAGCCGGGCAGAACGCCTTCCGTCACCATCACTTCGAGGATCGCGCTGCCGAGATCGGTGGTGACGCGGGCAAAGCCCCCGTCGCTCAGGCGGTAGCGGGCCGCGTCGTCGGGATGAACCTCGACGAAGGGCACGGCGCGGTGCGCGGAGAGGCGCTGGCTCTTGCCCGTGCGGGTCATGGTGTGCCAGTGGTCGCGGATGCGGCCGGTGTTCAGCACCAGCGGGCGCGCCTCGGTCACGGGTTGCGCCAGCGCGGGCGGCTGCACCGCGACGAAGCGGGCGCGCCGGTCGAAGGTGTAGAATCGCCCGTCGGCGAAGATCCGGGCGCGGCCCTTCTTCGCGTCCGGCCCGCGCTTCGGCACCGGCCACTGCATCGGCGGATGGGCGTCGTAGGCCCGCCGGTCGATCTCGGCGAGCCCACCGAGGTCGAAGTCGCGGGTGCCGTCGTTCTCGAAGGCCGAGAGCGCGGCGTGCTCGCGAAAGATGTCGACGGCCGAACCGTAGGCGAAGGCCTCGCCGTGGCCGAGGCGGCGGGCGACGTCGCCCACGATCGCCCAATCCGCCCGCGCCTCGCCGGGTGCTCCGAGGAAGGCGCGCTGGCGCGAGATGCGCCGCTCGGAATTCGTCACCGTGCCGTCCTTCTCGCCCCAGGCGAGGGCCGGCAGCAGCACGGTCTTCTTCGCGGTGGCGCGGGCGCTGTCGCTGGTCGCGACGGCCTCCGACACGACGTAGAGATCGAGCCCGGCCATCGCCTCGCGGATGCGGTCGGCCCGCGGCATCGAAACCACGGGGTTGGTGCCCATCACCCACAGCGCCTTGATCCTGCCGCGCTCGACGGCCTCGAACAGCGCGACCGCCTTCATGCCCTCGCCGGTGACGATGTTGGGCGCCTTCCAGAAGCGGCGGACCCGATCGACCTCCTCCGGCGCGAAGTGCATGTGGGCGGCCAGCATGTTGGCAAGCCCCCCGACCTCGCGCCCACCCATGGCGTTGGGCTGGCCGGTGAGGGAAAGCGGGCCCGTGCCGGGCCGTCCGATCCGCCCGGTGGCGAGGTGGCAGTTGATGATGGCGTTGCCCTTGTCGGTCCCCTGGGCCGACTGGTTCACCCCCTGGCTGAAGGCGGTGACGGTGCGCTGCGTGCGGGCGAACAGCTCGAAGAAGGCCTGCACGTCGGCTTCCGCGAGACCCGTCGCGCGGGCGGTGGCGGCGGCGTCCGGGGCGATCCGGCGGGCGCGGTCCAGGGTGCCCTCGAAGCCGGCGGTGTGCGCCTCGATGAAGCGCGGATCGAGCCGGTCCGTGCCCGCCAGATGCACGAGCAGGCCGGAGAACAGGGCGGTGTCGCTGCCGGGCGCAAGACCCAGATGCAGGTCGGCTTCCTCGCCGGTCTGGGTGCGGCGGGGATCGACGGTGACGATCTTCGTACCCCGGTTCCTGCGCGCGTCGATCATGCGGCGGAACAGGATCGGGTGGCACCACGCGGCGTTCGAGCCGACCAGCACGATCAGGTCGGCCTCGTCGAGATCTTCGTAGCAGCCGGGCACCGTGTCCGAGCCGAAGGCGCGGCGGTGTGCCGCCACGGCCGAGGACATGCACAGCCGGGAATTGGTGTCGACGTGCGGGGTGCCCAGAAAGCCCTTCGCCAGCTTGTTGGCGACGTAGTAGTCCTCCGTCAGGAGCTGTCCCGAGAGGTAGAAGGCGATCGAGTCCGGCCCGTGCCGCTCGGCGATTCGCCTCAGGCCGCCGGCCACGGCTCCGAGCGCGCCCTCCCAGGTCGCCACCTGACCGTCGATCGTCGGTGCGAGCAGCCGGTCCTGCAGGTCGACCGTTTCCCCCAGCGCCGAACCCTTGGAGCAGAGGCGGCCGAAATTGGCCGGATGCTCGGGATCGCCCGCGATGGCGACGCCGCCCTTCCCGTCCGGCGTGGCGAGCACGCCGCAGCCGACGCCGCAATAGGGGCAGGTCGTCTTCACCGCGGGGGCGGCGAGATCGGAGGCGGGCTGAGACATCACGAATCCTCGACGGATCTTTTTGTCGTCGCGCTGGCGTTTCGCGAGCGGTCGCAAAAGTCGGGCCGCCCCCCGGAGCCATCCGGGCCTGGCCGAAAGGCCATGTCGCGTCGGGCATTCGGCCGCGTTGTCGAGGCTTCGGGCCCTTGCCCGATCCGCTGTCGTCCAAGCCCGCAGGCGGCCGGCGCCGTGGACATTCGCGGGCCCGGCCTCAGATAAACCCGAGGACGACGACCAGGGAGAGGCGAACCATGAGCGAGCCCGCGAGCAACCCCGCCGAGCGGGTCGAGCCCGTCACCGCCGGGCAGGCGGACAAGGCCGGCACGCCGCTGCGGGTGACCGCGACGCCGGCGGCGCTGGAACTGATCGAGGAACTCGAGGCCGCCTACGGCCCGGTGATGTTCCATCAGTCCGGCGGCTGCTGCGACGGCTCCTCGCCGATGTGCTACCCTGTCGGGGACTTCATCACCGGCGACGGCGACGTGCATCTCGGCCGGGTCGGCGGCGCGGATTTCTTCATCTCGCGCTCGCAGTTCGAGGTCTGGAAGCACACCCACATCATGCTCGACGTGGTGCCCGGCCGCGGCGGCATGTTCTCCCTGGAGAACGGCCGCGAGAAGCGCTTCCACATCCGCTCGCGGCTGTTCACGAGCGCCGAGAACGAGGCGCTGTCGGGGGCCTGCCGGCTGTGACGCCGTGGACGGCCGTTCGGGCGCGTGCTGTCGTGGCGAGACTTCGGCCGCTCCCACTGGCGAATGGGATCGGACCGCTGGATGCCTCGTCCGGCGCCGTCGCGGTGCTGGATTGCTTCGCCTGACGGCTCGCAATGACGGTCGCGATCTGCTTCCCCGTCATTGCGAGGCGAAGCCGAAGCAATCCAGTGCGCGGCGCGAACCGGATAAGACGCTCTCACGTCATCCGAAATCCATACCCGACCGTCTCGGCTTCGCCCTGCGGAGGGCCGCGATCCTATCCTGCCCGCCGCAGCGCGTGGACGGAGAACAGCCCGTCCCGGTCGGTCCAGGCCTCGGCCGAGGCCCAGCCGGCGCGGGCGGCGAGCGCCCGGAAGCCGTCGAGCGTGTACTTGTAGCTGTTCTCGGTGTGGATCGATTCGCCGTCCGCGAAGGCGAAGCTGCGTCCCGCAACGCGCACCATCTGCGCCCGGCGGCTGACGAGGTGCATCTCGATGCGCGAGGCCGCCTCGTTGAACAGGGCCCGGTGCGCGAAGGCGGTCGGGTCGATCGCGCCGTCGAGCTCGCGGTTGATGCGCGTGATCAGGTTGCGGTTGAACGCCGCCGTGACGCCGGCCGCGTCGTCGTAGGCCGCCTCCAGCACGGCGCGGTCCTTCACGAGGTCGACGCCGAGCACCAGCGTCGCGCCCGCGCCGAGGATGCGCCCGAACACGTCGAGGAGGCGGGCCGCCTCGCGCGGCTCGAAATTGCCGATCGTCGAGCCGGGAAAGAAGCCGGCCAGCGCCCGGTCGCCGAAGCCGTCCGGCAGGGCGAAGGGCCGGGTGAAGTCGGCCACCACCGGCTCGACGACGAGGCCGGGGAAGTCGCCGCGCAGGGTGCCGGCCTGCTCCCGCAGGAACTCGCCCGAGACATCGACGGGGAGATAGGCCGAGAGGTCCGGCAGGTGTCGCAGCAGCCGCCGCAGCTTGGCGGTCGAGCCGCTGCCGAACTCGACCAGCGCCGCCCCCTCCGGCAGCAGGGCGGCGATCTCGGGACCGCGCGCGTCGAGAATGCCGAGTTCGGTCCGCGTCGGATAGTATTCCGGCAGGACGGTGATCCTTTCGAACAGCGCCGATCCGGCCGCGTCGTAGAAGTACTTGGCGGGCAATGCCTTCGGGCTCGAACCGAGCCCGTCCCAGACATCGGCCAGGAACGGCCCGTTCTCCGTGATCGGAGCGGCGGGGCTGGATTCCGTCAGGCGGGGATCGATCGTCACGGGTTCGCTCCGGGACCACGGGAGAAAACGAAGACGGGAGAGCCGGTCAGGCCCGCGCGTCGGCGAGCCTCAGGCCGGTGAACTGCCAGCGCTGGTGCGGGTAGAAGAAGTTGCGGTAGCCGATCCGCGCATGCCCCTGCGCGGTGGCGACCGAGGAGCCGCGCAGCACGACCTGGTTCGACATGAACTTGCCGTTGTACTCGCCGAGCGCCCCCGCCGCCGGCCGGTAGCCCGGATAGGGGCCGTAGGCGCTGCGGGTCCATTGCCAGACGAGGCCGAAGGCGTCGTCGATCAGGCCCTCGCGGGCGGCGACCTCCCACTCGGCCTCCGTCGGCAGGTCGCGGCCCGCCCAGCGGGCGTAGGCGTCGGCCTCGTAGTAGCTGACATGGGTGACGGGCGCCGCCGGATCGACCGGCCTGCGGCCGGCGGGCGACATCATCGACCAGCCGACCCGTCCTGCCGCCGCGCCCTGTCTTGCCGCTGTGCCCTGTCTTGCCGCCGCGCGCTCTTGCGCCGAATCGGCGTCCCCTTCGGCGCAGAGCGCTTCGGTCTCGCGCCGCCAGTAGCCCGGCGCCTCCCAGGCCTCCCTCTGGACGCAGACCCAGCCGTCGTTGAGCCAGAGTTCGGCCCGTGCGTAGCCGCCGTCCGCGATGAAGGCGAGCCAGTCGCCGTTGGTGACGAGGCCGCGGTCGATCGCGGCGTCCGGCATCAGCACGTCGTGGCGCGGGCTCTCGTTGTCGAAGGCGAAGCCCGCCCCGTCGTGGCCGATCCGGGTGATGCCCTTTTTCAAGGCCGCCTTGCCCGAGGATGCCTTCGCCGCGGGCATCGTCCAGCCGGCGTCGTAGACGGGATCGAGCGGGTTCTGCGCGAAGGCGTGCAGGATGTCGGTCAGCATCAGTTCCTGATGCTGCTGCTCGTGGTAGAGCCCGATCTCCAGAATCGGCAGCGCCTGGGCCAGCACCGCATCGGAGGCCTCGCGCAGCCACACCGTCACGGCGCGGTCGACATGGGCGCGGTACTCGGCAGTCTCCTGCGCGGTCGGCCGCGTGATCATCCCGCGCATGAAGCGCGGCTGGCGCGGGCCGGCCTGCACGTAGTAGGAATTGAACAGGTAGTGCAGGCGCTCGTCGTAGACCCGGTAGCCGGGCAGGTGCGCGCCGAGCAGGAACTGTTCGAAGAACCACGTCGTGTGCGCCCGGTGCCATTTGGTCGGGCTCGCATCCTCCATCGACTGGATCTGCTGATCCTCCGGGGAGAGCGGGGCGGCGCGCCGCTCGGTCTCGTCGCGCACGGTGCGGAAGGCCGCGATCCAGGCGCCCCGGTCGATCGGGCGGGCGTCGAGCGGGGGCGGCGGAAAGGCCGCGCCGCTCTCGGGATGGGTGAGAATTGCTGCGCCGGCTGCCATTGTCGGAATCTCTTCCTCCGTTGCGCGCCGGAAATAGATGCCGACCCACCCATGACAACATGCGGAGCCGCCAAGCTGTTCGTCGCACCCCTTGTCGCACCCGCCCGGTCGGCGGTCCTTCGCGCGGCCTTTTTGCAGCCGCAGTGAGGTGTCCTTAACCCTGGCGCCCGACACTTCCCGCCCCACGGTTTCCACGGATGCGCGAGCCCGAGGCGACGGTCATGCGGATCGATCTGATGGCAGGGGCGACCCTTTCGGCGGCTTGGCCCGCCCCGACCGCTCGGCCGGTCATCCTCGTCTTCGATTCCGGCCTCGGCGGCCTCACCGTGCTGGAGCAGGTGCGCCGCGCCCGGCCGGACGCCGCCTACCTCTACGCCGCCGACGACGCGGCCTTTCCCTACGGGCGCTTGAGCGAGCCCCGATTGGTGGCGCGGGTGATCGCGGTGACGGAGCGGCTCCTGACCCTCCACGCCCCCGACCTCGTGGTGATCGCCTGCAACACCGCTTCGACCGTGGTGCTGCCGGCCCTGCGCCAGCGCTTCGTCACGCCCTTCGTCGGCGTGGTGCCGCCGATCAAGCCGGCGGCCGCACTGACCCGCTCGCGCCTCGTCTCGCTGCTGGCAACCCCCGGCACCGTGGCCCGGGCCTACACCCACGACCTCGTCCGGAACTTCGCGGGCGATTGCGCGGTGACGCCGGTGGGCTCGACGAACCTCGCGCGCTACGCCGAGGCCGAGATGGCCGGCGAGCCGGTGACGGACGCCGAAATCCTTTCCGAGATCGCGCCCTGCTTCGTCACGGCGGAGGACGGCCGGCGCACCGACGTGGTCTGCCTCTCCTGCACGCACTATCCGCTGCTGCTACCCCGCTTCGAGCGCCTCGCGCCGTGGCCGGTCGCGTGGATCGACCCGGCCCCCGCCATCGCCCGCCGCGTCGTCCAGCTTCTCGGCGAGAGGCCAGCGCGGGCGCCCGAGGCTCCGGCCGCCCGCGCCCTCTTCACCGGCGGAGCCGGGCTCAACGCGGCGCTCGGCCGCTCCCTGGAGCGGCGGGGGCTTGCGGAGACCTTGGTCGAGGCGATGCCGCTGGCGGTGAGCTGAGGGCCAAGAGCTGAGGGCCAAGCGTTCAGCGCACGCCGGGTGCGACAGGAACAGCCGCCACGTTCGCCCCGCCCCATCCTCCACGCTGATGCGGGCGCTCTCCACCGGCGGCTCGGCCCAGGGCAGGTCCAGCACGCGGTTGGTGTCGTGGTTGCCGCGCACCAGCCGCTTCACGCTGTTCAGGCGGGCGAAGACGGCGGCGCAATGCGCCCGGCTGGCATGGGCGGCGAAGTCGCCGAGATGCCAGACCGCGTCCCCCTCGCCGACCCGGGCGTTCCAGCGGGCGATCAGCGCCTCGTCGTGCGCTTCCAGCGAGGCGAAGACCCGCCGGCGACGCTCGACCAAGTAGGCGTCGCCGAAATGCGTGTCGGCGATGAAGAAGGTGGCCATGCGATCTTCACGAAAAGGGGGAGACCTGCGCCGTCTCGGAGAGGATGCGACGGCCCGGGCCCGTTTCGGAGTTGGCGCGCTTCGAACCCGCCGCAAGCCGCCGCATCACCGCGGTTGGTTTCGGCCGGCGGCGTCGGACGACAGCGATGGCGCGAGATCGGACCAGCACCATCCTGCCGTTTGCAGGGTCGAGCGGACATATCGGATGTCGCGGCATTTTTTGAGGACTTGCGGCGGAGTGCCCCCTCGGTCGCTCGGCGCACCTGCACAAACGTGCTAGCGCCTCGTCCATGCCGGTCTGGGCCAAGCTCCTCGTCGTCCTCGCTGTCGCGGTGGTCATCACCGCCTGGGGCTGGATTCTGGATCTGAGCCTCGTGACCACCCATGCCTGGCTCGTCGAACGGATCGGCCATACGGGCATGCGGCTGCTGATCGGGGCGATGGTGTTCTCGGGGGCCTGGGCCCTCTGGAAAGAGACGGAGGATCGATGAGCCGCCTTCTCTCGGTCGCGCTCCCGGCGCTGGCGCCTATCCCGGCATGGTGAACAGCGTGCTGCAGCTCGGCCTCTCGGCGCTTCATGCCTGCCCGATCGATCGCCTCGGCCGGGCGGTCCGGAGCGAGCAGGACCGTCGCCGAGCCGGGGTCGGACAACGCTTCAGAACCTATCGATGAGCGCCGCGGTCCAGACCAGGGCGGCGATGGCCTGCGCCAGGAACGCGCCCGCCGAGGCCAGATCCTTGACGATGCCGATCCGGGCGTGCCGGTCCGGATGCAGGTGGTCGCACAGCTTCTCGATCGCCGTGTTGAGGAACTCCGCCGCGAGCATCAGCATCAGGCTCGCGAGCAGCGCCACCCGCACCCACAGCGTCCCGCCGAGCACGAGCGCGGCGGGCAGGCCGAGCGCCAGCAGCACGAGTTCGAGCCGGATCGCCCGTTCGGTGCGGGCACCGAAGACGAGGCCGCGCCAGGAGTTGAGGAAGGCGTGGTAGAGCGCGATCACGCTCCGCGTCCCCCGTTCCGTTCCCCGGCCTGTCCCTCCGGCGCGGCGCGGGCGATCCACCTGGCCAGGATCGGCCCGGTCACCAGCACCACGAACAGCCGCAGGGTCTGCACCGCGAGCACGAAGGAGATGTCGGCCTTCGAGCCGACCGCGATGATCGCCACCGAATCGAGCCCGCCGGGGCTCGTGGCCAGGAAGGCGGTGAGGTAGTCGATCGGCAGCAGGCCGGTGAGGCCCCAGGCCCAGGCGGCGCACAGGGCGATGATCGCGACCGTGGCCGTGAGGACGCCGGGCAGGGCATGGAGCGTCGCCTCCAGGGTCCGGCGGGTGAAGCGCAGGCCGACATACCAGCCGATCACCGCGTAGGCGGCATCGAGCACCGGGACGGGCAGCGCGATGTCGAGCAGGCCCGTGGCGTGCAGGCCGGCGCCGAGCAGCATCGGCCCGATCAGGGGCGCGGAGGGCAGGCGCACCAGCGCCGCGAGCCCGGCGCCGGCGAGGGCGACCGCGGCGGTGGCGAGGAGGCCGGCCCAGGTCCAGGAGGCCTCCTGCGCCGGCTCGCCGGCACCGCCGCCGGCCTCGGTGAGGAGCCGCGCGGCGAGCGAGGCCGAGAGCACCACGGCGGCGACCCGCACGTATTGCATGAAGGCGACGAGCCGGGGATCGGCGCCGTACGCCTCGGCCATCGCCACCATCGCGGCGGCACCTCCCGGCGAGGAGCCCCAGGCGGCCGTCGTGCCGGGCAGCACTCGCAGCCGCGTCAGCGCCAATCCGGTCAGGGCGCCCGCCGCCACGGTCACGCCGACCACCGCCAGGATGATCGGCCCGTCCTCGCGCAAGGTCGCGGCGATCTCGGCCGTCGCCGCGCGGGCGACGAGGCAGCCGATCACGGCCTGCGCCGCCAGGAACAGCGGGCGCGGCAGCGCGAGCCCGGCTCCGCGCAGGCCGAAGGTGATCGCGGCCAGCATCGGCCCGAGCAGCAGGGCGGCGGGGAAATGCGCCCGGGTCAGGCCGTAGGCGAGGACGGCCGAGGCGGCGGCGAGCGCCGTCCAGCGCACGATCGGGTGGCGGTGGGACAAGGCGGGCTGTTTTCTCGCGCGGAGGGCGCGGATGCGACGCGCCCGCCGCTACACCGCTTCGGCGCGGCTGTCACGCCGGGCGACGGGCACGGCGTCCTCCCGGCAGGCGGCGGTGCTCGGCGGGGCGTGGGCCCGGAAGAAGGCGGCCAGGTGCGCGAGGCCCGCCGCGCGGGGGTCGCTGGAGCGCCACGCCAGGGCGACGGTGCGGCCGGGCCCCTCCCCCTCGAACGGGCGCATCACCGTGAGCCCGCTCGGATCGGGGCCGGAGGGGACGGCCAGAGCCGGGATCAGGGTGTAGCCGGCGCCCGCCGCCACCATCGAGCGCAGGGTCTCCAGGCTGGTGGCATGGCGCCCGCCCGCCCGCAGGGTGCCGCAGGCGGCGATGGTCTGGTCGCGCAGGCAGTTGCCCTCGTCCAGAAGCAGCAGATCCGGCCCCCCGATCTTTTCCGCCCGCGGCGGTGCGCCCTGGGCGAGCGGATGATCGGCCGGGCAGGCGAGCCGGAACGGCTCGACGAAGAGCGGCGAGACCGTGAGCCCGGAGGCCGCCACCGGCAGGGAGATCAGGGCCGCGTCGATGCGCCCGTCGCGCAGGCCGTCGAGGATCTCGGCGGTGCGCGCCTCGGAGAGCGCCAGGGTCAGCAGCGGAAATTCCTGGCGCAGCAGGCGCAGGACCAGGGGGAAGTAGTAGGGCCCGAGCGTCTGGATCGCGGCGAGCACGAGCCGGCCGGTGAGCGGCGAGCCGCGCCCCTCGACCGCGAGCGCCAGCAGGCGCTGCGCCTCCGCCAGCACGACGCGGGCCTGCCGCACGATTCCCTGCCCCGCCACGGTCAGCAGCACGCGGCGGTTGGAGCGTTCGAACAAGGCCAGCCCCAGCGCGTTCTCCAGTTTGCGCACCTGCACCGAGAGCGTCGGCTGGCTCACGTTGCAGCGTTCGGCGGCTCGGCCGAAATGCCCCTCGTCGGCGACCGCCACGGCATATTCGAGATCGCGCAGGGAAAGGCCCGAGAATTTCATAGGAAACATCTATCACAACGTTTGTGACGATGCATTTGCCAACGGGTCATACCTGGGTCATACCCCCGAAACAGAATGGTTCCAGGCTGTGCGGACGCGCCGAGCGATCCACCCTGAAGCCCTTGCCTCCCAAGGAGAGAGTGACGCATGAGCGAGAACCGTCCGATTCTGACCACCCGCCAGGGCCACCCGGTCCGCGACAACCAGAGCACGCGCACGGTCGGCGAGCGGGGCCCGGCGACCCTCGAGAACTACCAGTTCATCGAGAAGATCACCCATTTCGACCGCGAGCGCATTCCGGAGCGGGTGGTGCATGCCCGCGGCGCCGGTGCCCACGGCTGGTTCGAGGCCTACGGCACGATCGGCGACGAGCCGGCCTCCAAGTACACCCGCGCCCGCGTGCTCAACGAGACCGGCGTGAAGACGCCGATGTTCGTGCGCTTCTCCACCGTCGCCGGCGCCAAGGAGAGCCCTGAGACCGAGCGCGACCCGCGCGGCTTCGCGGTGAAGTTCAAGACCGTCGAGGGCAACTGGGACCTCGTGGGCAACAACCTCAAGGTCTTCTTCATCCGCGACGCGATCAAGTTCCCCGACATGATCCACGCGTTCAAGCCGGACCCGGTGACGAACCGCCAGGAGGCGTGGCGCTTCTTCGACTTCGTGGCGCAGCACCCCGAAGCGATCCACATGGTGACGTGGCTGAAGTCGCCGTGGGGCATCCCGGCGAACTACCGCGAGATGGAAGGCTCGGGCGTCAACACCTACAAGCTGGTCAACGACCGGGGCGAGGCAGTGCTCTGCAAGTTCCACTGGCAGCCGAAGCAGGGCGTCCGCAACCTGACCTCCGGTCAGGCTTCCGAGATCCAGGCCAAGGATGTCGGCCACGCGACGCGCGACCTCTACGACACCATCCAGGCCGGCAACTTCCCCGAATGGGAATTCTGCGTGCAGATCATGCCCGACGGCCCGAACGACCACCTCTCGTTCGATCCGCTGGACGACACGAAGCGCTGGCCCGAGGACCAGTTCCCGTTGCTGCCGGTCGGCCGCATGGTGCTCGACCGCGTGCCGGACAACTTCTTCGCGGAGGTCGAGCAGTCGGCCTTCGGCACCGGCGTGCTCGTGGACGGCATCGACTTCTCGGACGACAAGATGCTCCAGGGCCGGACCCTGTCCTACTCGGACACGCAGCGCTACCGCGTCGGCGCCAACTACCTGCAACTGCCGATCAACGCGCCGCAGCCCGGCGTGAAGGTCTTTTCCAACCAGCGCGACGGCCAGATGGCCTACGGCGTCGACGGCACGGGGACGAACCGGCACATCAACTACGAGCCCTCGACGCTCGGCGAGGGTCTCGCCGAGGCGCCGAAGCGCAAGGAGTATCACCAGCCGGTCACGGGCAATCTCGGCCGCTACCAGACCTCGCGCACCGAGGACGACTACGCCCAGGCGGGTCACCGCTACCGGACCTTCGAGGACTGGGAGCGCGAGGACCTGATCGCCAACCTCGTGGCCGACATGAAGCAGTGCCCGGAAGCCATCCGGCTTCGGATGGTCTGGCACTTCTGGCACGCGGACGAGGATTACGGCCGCCGCGTCGCCGAGGGTGCCGGGATCGACCTGGAGAAGGCCAAGGCCCTGCCGCCGCTGCCGGGCCGCGCCGCCCCGCACAAGCGTCTCTCGCCCGAGACCTACACCGAGGGCGGCAACGCCCCGCAGAAGGTCGCCGCGGAGTAAGAGCGCCTCACGAAACTCCCGGTCACTGACCGTTCTCGCCCTGACGACGACAGCGCGGCGGGAGTCTCGTGAGAGACACTGAGGCCGGCGATCCGCTGACGTGAAAGAAACCCCGCCCGACCGTGAGGTCGGGCGGGGTTTCTCTTTGCCGTGGAGGAAGCGCCGAAGCGCAGCTTCCCCATCCGGACCCTTACGGGCAGGAGCGGCGCACGCCGCCCTTGCCGACGTAGGTCTGGCTCTGCGGATCGTAGGTCTTGAACCGGCGGGCGCACTCGGCCACCGCGGCATCGCCGCCACCGGGCGCGACATCGGTGGTCACCGTCTCGGCGCCGTAATACCCGGCCGGCGCGTAGTACCCGTCGTCGTAACCGTAGCCGTAGCCCGGATAGCCGTAGGCGCCGTAGAGACCGCCGGCGGCAAGGCCGAGCCCGAGACCTAGCCCGCCGTAGCCGTAACCGCGGCGGTGGAAGCCGGCATTGCGCCAGCGGTTGCCGCCGTACCAGCCCCGGCCACCGAAGCCGGGCCGCACACCGGCGACGCCGTTGCCGAAGCCGGGGCGGCCCGCAAACCCGCCGCGACCGATCCCGGGCCGGCCGGCGAAACCGCCACCGCCGATTCCACCGCCACGGAAGCCGCCACTGACAAGCCCGCCGCGACCGAAGCCGCCCGCGCCGCGGGCGCCGCCGCCGGGGCGCGCGTCGGCGGTCACAGGCAGGTAGGCCAGCGCGCCCGCGAGGACGGCCGAGGCCATGAATATGCGCTTCATTGCGATTTCCTGTGTGTCGAGCGTAAAGCCAAGGTCGGGCTTGGGCCGGCATGACCGGCCGTCATGTTCGAAACGTCCGATGACGGCCGTCGATCCAACGGCCAGGATTGGCCGAATGCCGCGGCGGCGTCTGCATCCAGGTGCGGAACTTCAATAGGAGGCGGGAGACATCCGTCTCGGGCCGCGGATGATCGTGGACGCCGGATCGAGAGATTCCGGCATCGGCTCGTCAAACCGCTGCGGGGCGTCCCGGCCCCAGGCCGACATGCCGGGCGCGGCCGGCGCCGAGGCCGCAGGCGAGGGAGAGGGTCGCGATGCCGGTGAACAGGGCGGCGGGCCAAGCCCAGCCGCCGCTGCCTTCGTGGGCCAGCCCGAAGCCGAGGGGGCCGAGGGCGGCGAGCGTGTAGCCGATGCCCTGCGCCATCGCCGAGAGCGATCCGGCGGTGGCCGCCTCGGGCGCGCGCAGGACGATCACGGTCAGCCCGAGCCCGAAGCAGCCGCCGAGCGCCAGCCCGAGGGCGACGGCCGCCGGGATCAGCAGGGGAGCGGGGCCGAAGGCGGCGAGCAGGAAGCTCGCCACGATGACGACGAGGACGGCGGCGATCCAGCCGCGCTGATCCCGCGCCCGGGCGGCGAGCGTGGCGATGACCAGCGCGCCCGGGGCTTGGCCCAGGGTCACGACCGAGGCGACGAAGCCCGCCTCCAGCGGGCTGAGGCCCCTGCCCTCCAGCACCGCCGGCAGCCAGCCGAACAGGATGTAGGCGAGCGAGGATTGCAGGCCCATGAAGCCGGTGACCTGCCACGCCAGCGGGTCGCGCCGCAGGGGCGCAGGCCCCTGTCCGGATCCTATTCCCGGCGCGCGAGGCGTCGGGCGCTGCCGGGCGAGCGGCAGCCAGAGCGGCATCGCGGCGAGCGCCGGCAGGCACCACAGGGCCAGCGCCGGCGCCCAGCCGCCGAGTGCGTCCCGCAGGGGGACGCCGAAGCCGGTGCCGGCGGCGGCGCCGAGGCAGAGCGTCATCGTGTAGAGGCCGGTCATGCGCCCGGCGGAAGCCGGAAAGTCGCGCTTGACCATCACCGGCAGGAGCACGTTGGCGAGCCCGATGCCGAGGCCCGCGAGCGCGCAGCCCGCGAACAGCAGGACGAGGCTGCCCGGCCAGCGCAGGGCGAGCCCCGCGGCCACCGCGCCGAGGCCGACGAGCACGCCGGCATCGGCGCCGATGCGGCGCATGATCCAGGGGCCGAGCCCGGCGCCCAACCCGAGGCAGAGCACCGGCAGGGTGGTGAGGAGCGCGGCCCCCGCCGCCGAAAGCCCGGTCTCGGCGAGGATGCCGGTGAGCAGCGGACCGACGCTGGAGAGTGCCGGGCGCAGGTTGAAGGCCGCCGCCAGCACCGCGGCGGCGATCAGCGCGGCTCGCCGAGGCGGCGACCGGCGCGCCTCCGTGTTCGTCATGTCCGCCGCCGCCGGGCGGCGAGTGCGACGAGGAGGCAGCCGATCAGCCCGGCCCCGAACGGCGCATCACCGAAGATGGCGTAGAGGGTGCGGCCGGGCAGCCGCTCGGGCAGGCTCGCATCGAGCACGCCCTCGATGCCGAGCGGCAGGCCGGCGATCACCCGGCCGTGGGCGTCGACCACCGCCGAGATGCCGGAGTTGGCGTCGCGCACCAGCGGCAGGCCCTCCTCCACCGCCCGCAGGCGGGCCTGCGCGAAGTGCTGGCGCGGGCCGGGCGTGTCGCCGAACCACGCATCGTTGGTGAGGTTCAGGATCAGTCCGGGAAGTCTGCCCGGTCCCCTCGGCGCGCCCTCGGCCGGCAGGATCGCGCCGGGGAAGATCGCCTCGTAGCAGAGCGTGGCCGCGACCGGCGGCAGGCCCGGCACGTCGAGGATGCGCTGGCCGGCGCGATCCCCCGCGGTGAAGCCGCCGGGGATGGAGACGAACTGGCGCAGGCCCACCGCCCGCAGGATCGCGTCGAGCGGCCCCGGCAGGTATTCGCCGAAGGGCACGAGGTGGACCTTGTCGTAGAGGTCGCCGATGCGTCCGCCCGGGCCGATGGTCAGGATGGAATTGAAGAAGACCGCGTTCTCGCGGGTCAGGCGCTCGCCGTCGGGGCGTTCGTGCACCCGCGCGGCGCCGGTGACGAGCTGCTTGCCTTCGGGCAGCGCCGCGCCGATGCGCCCGAGGGCTTCCGGGTCGCGCTGGATCAGGAACGGGAAGGCCGATTCGGGCCAGATCAGGTGGGTGACGTCGGCGATGCCCGTGCGGTCGGGCGAGACCGCCCGGTCGCTCAGTTCGAGGTACTTGCCGACGATCCGCTTGCGGTTCTCGACGCCGAACTTGTCGTCCTGCGGGACGTTCGGCTGGATCAGCCGCAGGCGCACCCCGGCCACGGTCGAGTCGGGCCCGGCGGGAACGCGCCCCGCGCCGTAGGCGGCAAGCCCCGCGAGCAGGACCAGTGCCGCCAGCGTCGGCGCGACCCGGGCCCGCGGCGTCGCGCCGGTGGCGAGCGTCGCGGGCGCGGCGGCGACGAGCACCGCGATCAGGGTCAGGCCGTAGAGGCCGACCAGTGAGGCCGCCTGCATGGTCCAGAGGTTGCCCCCGAGCGCCATGCCGAGCGTGTTCCAGGGAAAGCCCGTGAGGATATGGCCGCGCAGCCACTCGGCGGCGGCGAGGCCGAACGCCAGCGCCGCGATCCGGGCGGCACCCCGCGACCAGACGAGGCGGGCGGCGGCAAAGCCCGCGGCGAAGAACAGGGCGAGCCCCGCCGGCAGGCCGACGACGCCGAGCGGCATCGCCCAGGCGAACTGGTCCGCCTCGACGAGGAAGGCCGCGCCGAGCCACCACAGGCCGGCGGTGAAGTAGCCGAAGCCCCAGGCCCAGCCGATGCCGGCGCAGACGAGCAGCGTGCGCCGGCCGGAGCCGGCGACCGCCGCCCCGTCGATCAGCCAGACGGCGACGCAGAGCGACACGACGAGCGCCGGGAACAGGCCGTAGGGCGGCATGGCGAGCGCGCCCAGCGCCCCCGCGGCGACGGTGATCGCCAGCCGCATCCAGCCCTGGCTCAGGATGATCCGATGCGCGATCGCCTCGAGCACACCGATCCGCGCCGCGGCCGGGCGCGTGCCGGCGCCGGGCGCGCGGCCGAGCGTGACGGTCATGCCGTGGTCTCTTACCGGCCGGATTCGGCGGCCTGCGCCGTGTCGGCGTCGGGCGGCACGGCGCGCGGCGGCGGCAGGGCGAGCGGCACGACCGTCCCGATCCTGGCCGGCATGCGCTGGAGCCTGAGCCGCTTCACCCGGCGGGGGTCGGCGTCGAGCACCTCGAACTCGATGTCGCCGGGGCCGGCGATCAACTCGCCGCGCGACGGCACCCGGCCGGCCAGCGTGACGATCAGGCCGCCGATGGTGTCGATCTCCTCGGCCATCTCGCCCACCGCGGCGACGAGATCGACGCCGGTGGCCTCCGAGACCTCGGCGAGGCCGGCCCGGGCATCGGCGATATAGGCCTCCGCTTCGCCCTCGACGCGGTTGACGAGCCGGCCCTCGGCCACGTCGTGCTCGTCCTCGATGTCGCCGACCACCATCTCGATCAGGTCCTCGATCGAGATCAGCCCGTCGGTGCCGCCGTACTCGTCGATGACCAGGGCCATGTGGGTGCGCGTCGCCTGCATCCGCACCAGCAGGTCGATGGCCGGCATGGAGGGCGGCACGAACAGGACGGGCCGCTGGATGCGGGTGGAGGCCAGCGTCGCGGTCAGATCGACCTTGCCGAGGTCGAGTCCGCGCAGCGCCCCCCGGGCCGAGGCCGCGCGGCGCGGACGCGGGGCGGCCTTGGCGCCATCGGGCGCAGCCGCCGCGGGCTGTGCCGCCGGGCGGCGCGGGGCGGCCTCCGCCCTGGTGGCGAGGTATTCCACGAAATCGCGGATGTGGACCATGCCGCGAGGATCGTCGAGGGTCTCGCCGTAGACCGGCAGGCGCGAATGGCCGGCGGTGCGGAACAGCTTGAGCAGGTCGCCGAGGCTGGTGTCGATGGCCACCGCCACGATGTCGGCCCGGGGCAGCATCACGTCGTCGACCCGCACCTTGTGCAGGCCGAGCACGTTCTTGAGCATGGCCCGTTCGAGCGGGGAGAAGGCGTCCTCGCCCGTGTCGGGCTCGGCCAGGGCCTCTTCGATGCCGGTGCGCAGGGAGTCGCGCGGACGCAGGTGGAAGACGTTCAGCAGACGATCGTACCACGCCTCGCGTGGGGGCGGTTCGGCGTCCGCGGCTGGCGCGGCCAGGGCCGCGCCGCGACTTCGGTCGTTGGTCATGGGTCTCTGGGTTGGATGCGGCGGGAGTGCCGGGAATCAGTCGTCGTAGGGGGTCGGGACGCCGAGGCTGCGCAGCGCGGCGATCTCGAGCGCTTCCATGGCATCGGCTTCGGCCTCGCCGGTCTCATGGTCCTGTCCGAGAAGGTGAAGGGTGCCATGGACGAGGAGGTGGGCGAGATGGTGCTCGAACGGCTTCGACTGCTCGGCACTCTCGCGCACGAGCGTGTCATACGCAAGAACGACGTCGCCCAAGGGGCGCGCCATGCCCGGTTGGAGCGGCCCGTCCGCGGCCGGAAACGACAGCACGTTGGTGGGCTTATCCTTGCCGCGCCACGTGCGGTTCAGGGTCTGCACGGTGGCGTCGTCGGCCAGCAGCACGCTCACCTCGACCGGGCCGGAACCCGAATCGGGCAGAATCGCCAACCCGGCCTCGACCGCCCGCTCCACGAAGGTTTCCAGATCGGGGACGGCCTGTTCCCAGCGCGCATCCTCGACGGCGATGTCGATCTCGTTGTCGCTCATGACGTCGGGGCAGCGGTCACGCCAGCGGCCGGCGCCGCGGGTTCGGGTTGCGGTCGGCCTCCGCCTCGCCGTGGGCGGCGGCCTCGTAGGCGGTGACGATGCGGCGCACGAGGTCGTGGCGCACCACGTCCACGTCGCGGAAGCGCACCCGGCCGATGCCCTCGACGCCGTCGAGCACGTTGACCGCCTCGACGAGGCCCGATTTCTGGCCCGGCGGCAGGTCGATCTGGCTCGGATCGCCGGTGACGATCATGCGCGAGTTCTCGCCCAACCGCGTCAGGAACATCTTCATCTGCATCGAGGTGGTGTTCTGCGCTTCATCCAGCAGCACCACGGCGTTGGTGAGCGTGCGTCCGCGCATGAAGGCGAGCGGCGCGATCTCGATGATGCCGGTCTGCAGGCCGCGGTCGACGTGGCGCGCCTCCATGAAGTCGTAGAGCGCGTCGTAGATCGGGCGGAGATACGGGTCGACCTTCTCGCGCATGTCGCCGGGCAGGAAGCCGAGCCGCTCGCCGGCCTCGACCGCGGGCCGCGACAGGATCAGGCGCTCGGCATGGCCCTGCTCCAGCAGCGAGACCGCGTGGCCGACCGCGAGCCAGGTCTTGCCGGTGCCGGCGGGGCCTTCGGCGAAGACGAGTTCGTTGGCGCGTAAGGCCTTGATGTACTCGCTCTGCGCGGCGTTGCGGGCACGAACGGCGCCGCGCTTGCGGGTGGCGATCTGCTCGAACGGCTCGCGGCCGTCGTCGGCGACGATTTCCGCCGAGGGGAACAGGTTGCCTTGGACGGTGACCTCCTGGATCACGCCATCGACGTCGCCGAGAGTGAGGGCCGTGCCGCCCTTCCGCACCCGGGCGTAGAGCCGTTCGAACACGCGCCGCGCCTTCTCGGCGGCTTCCGGCGTGCCCTTGACGACGAGGTGGTTGCCGAGCGCCGTGCCGGTGATGCCCAGGCGCCGCTCGATATGGGCGACGTTCTGGTCGTACTGGCCGAAGACGAGGCTGGCGAGGCGGTTGTCGTCGAAGGTCAGCGACACCTCGACGGTCTCGGCCAGTCCCGGGCGCCCGGTCGAAGGGCGGTTGCTGCGGCCGGCGGGGCCACGGGCGGACGCAACGTCAATCGGCACGCGAGAATTCCGGCATGGTGGTCCGCCTCATATAGGTCACGCCGCCGCTGCCGCACCCTCCGGCACCTCGCCGAACAGGCTGTTCGAACCCGCCCGGGTGATGCGCACCGGCACCAGGGTGCCGATGACTGCGGCCGGCGCGTCGAACTGCACCGCCTGGAGATGGGGCGTCTTGCCCGCGACCTGCCCCGGATGCCGGCCGGTCTTCTCGACCAGGATCTCGGCGACCGTGCCGACCGCGGCCGCGTTGAAGGCGTGGCGCTGCGCGTCGAGAAGCTCCTGGAGGGCGGCGAGCCGCCCGGTCTTCACCGCCTCCGGCACCGCGTCCTCCCGCTCCGCCGCCGGCGTGCCGGCGCGGGGGCTGTACTTGAACGAGAAGGCCGCCGCAAAGCCGATGTCGGAGACGAGGCGCATCGTGTCGGCGAAGTCGGCGTCGGTCTCGCCGGGGAATCCGACGATGAAGTCCGAGGACAGGGCGATGTCGGGCCGCGCGCTCCGGATGCGCTCGATCAGCCGGCGGTAGGCGTCGCCGGTATGACGCCGGTTCATCGCCTGCAGGATGCGGTCCGAGCCCGACTGCACCGGCAGGTGCAGGTAGGGCATCACCAGCGGGTTCCTTTCGTGGGCGCGCACGAGATCGTCGGCGAAGTCGTTCGGGTGGCTCGTGGTGTAGCGCAGGCGCAGCAGGCCCGGCACCGCGCCGAGTGCGTCCATGAGATGCCCGAGCGTCGCGGGCGCTCCGTCCGGCCCCTCGCCGTGATAGGCGTTCACGTTCTGGCCGATCAGGGTGATCTCGCGCACCCCGCCCTCGACCAGACGGCGCGCCTCCTCGACCACCGCCGCCACCGAGCGCGAAACCTCGGCGCCGCGGGTATAGGGCACCACGCAGAAGGCGCAGAACTTGTCGCAGCCCTCCTGAACCGTGAGGAAGCCGGTGACGCCGCGGTTGCGCCGGGCGGGCAGGTGATCGAACTTGTCCTCGACCGGGAACTCGGTGTCGACGACGCGTGTCTCGCGCGATTGACGCAGCAGGTCCGGCAGGCGGTGATAGCTCTGCGGGCCGACCACCACGTCGACGGCCGGCGCGCGAGAGAGAATCTCGCGGCCCTCGGCCTGGGCGACGCAGCCCGCCACGACGATGCGGGTGTCCCGGCCGCTCTCGGCCCGCTCGCCCTTGAGCACGCGCAGGCGCCCGAGTTCCGAATAGACCTTCTCGGCGGCCTTCTCGCGGATGTGGCAGGTGTTGAGGACGACGATGTCGGCCTCCTCGACCGAATCCGTCGCGCTGTAGCCCTCGGCCGCCAGCACGTCGGCCATGCGGCCGGCGTCGTAGGCGTTCATCTGGCAGCCGTAGGACTTGACGTAGGCTTTCTTCAAGATCGCAACCCTGCCGTCGGCGGACGGCGTGTTTTACAGGACTTTTCGTTCGAGCGGCCCTGTAGCACGGTTCGTCCGCCGACACGATTCCGTTGCGAAACCCGGACGGTTCACGCGTGGCCCTCGCCGACGATCCCCGCTTCTTCGCGCTTCTGACCGGCAGCTTCCTGCACCTCGTCGGGCGTCCGCTCGTCCCCGAGCCGGGCCTCGGGCCGGGCTGGCTCTACGCGGGGGCGCCCTTCGCGGTGCTCGCGCACGACACGAGCCCCGATCCGCTCTTCGTCTACGCCAACCGGGCGGCGCAGAGCGCCTTCGGCTACACGTGGGATGCGTTCGTCGGCATGCCGTCGCGCCTCTCCGCGGAGGCGCCGGAACGGGCCGAGCGGCAGCGCCTGCTCGATGCGGTCGCCCGCGACGGCTTCGTCTCGGGCTATGCCGGGATTCGCGTCGCCAGGGACGGACGGCGCTTCCCCGTCACCGACGGCGTGGTCTGGCAACTCGTCGACGAGGCCGGGGGCGTCCACGGGCAGGCGGCGACCTTTCCGCTGCCGGGTTGAGCGCTCAGACCGCGGCGATGCCGGGCGCCGAGACGTCGGCCTCCTCTCCCGTGGGCCTCGGTGCGGCCGGCACGGGCCGGGCGGGCGGCCCGCCGCGACGGGTCTCGCGCAACGCGCGCCGCACCGCGGCCTCGGCCTGCGCGGTCGCGACCTTGCGGTCGGTGGCGGCCTCGAAGGCGATGGCCGAACCCCAGGCGATGTGCACGTCGAGGGGGCCGCGGTTGGCGAACAGGGCCAGATGCGGCGCGAGGTCCATGTCGCCGTACCACGCGATCTCCGGCCGCTCGGCGCGGGTCACCGGCAGGCCGTTGCGGCGCAGGTAGCTCAGCGCCAGGGGCTGGAGACGGATGCGGGCGAGGCCGCCGGCCTCGGCGGCGAGCGCCGCCCTCGCGGCGCCGACCAGGGAGGAGCGGAACGGCAGCAGCCGCAACCCGTCGCCGGTGGTGCCTTCGGCAAACAGCACGATCAGGTCGCCCCCGGCCAGCCGCCGCCCGACCGTGGCGTTGACGCTGGCGGTGGCCGCGCGCTTGGCCCGCTCGATGAAGACCGTGCGCTGGAGCCTGGCGAGAGGCCCGATCAGCGGCCAGCCCGCGATCTCGGACTTCGCCACGAAGGAGAGCGGGCGCAGCGAACCGAGGGCGACGATGTCCAGCCAGGAGACGTGGTTGGACAGGACCAGGGCCGGCTCGTCCGGCGGCGGCGGCGTGCCGCTCTGCGTCACCCGCACCGAGAACAGGCGCAGGAACAGCCGGTGGAACAGCACCGGGATGCGCGCGGCGAGCCGCCCGCGGCCGAAGCGCAGGCTGAGCCAGTGCGGCCCGATCACGATCAGGAAGGCCAGCGCCTGGACGAGCAGGCGCACCCCGATGCCGGCCCGCGTCATCGGGCGGAAGCCTCGTCGCGGCACCTCACGAGAGGGTCGCGCTCATGGTGAGCGCCGTCGCCCGGCTCCCGTCGGGCAGCGGGTAGTAGCCCCTGCGCTCGCCGACCTTCACGAAGCCGTGGCGCGCGTAGAGCTTGAGCGCGGGCTCGTTGCCCTCGTCGACCTCGAGATGGACCGTGCGGATGCCGGCGAAGGTCAGCGCGGTGAGGTGCTCGCGCAGGAGCCGGTGGCTATGGCCGCCGCCGCGGGCGGCGGGCGCCAGCACGATGGTCAGGATCTCGGCCTCGTCCGCCGCCTTGCGCGACAGCACGAAGCCCAGCAGCGCGCTGCCCCGGCGCAGGGCGTGCGCCTCGGTGGAGCGCTCGCACAGCAACCGCTCGAATTCGTGCGCGGCCCAGGGGCGGGCGAAGGCGGTGGCGTGCAGCTTTTCGAGCGCGTTCGCTTGGCCCGCGTCGCGCAACGGCGCGACGTAGGGCACCGAGCCCCAGGCGTCCCACCATGCGGACCACCAGTCGAGCGGCCAGAACGGAGCGACGGTCCGCGTCATGCCCGGGCGAGCCTCGCATGGTCCTGGGGCCGGGCGTCCGGCCCGCGCAGGTAGAGCGGGCGCGGCAGGGCCTGCTCCGGATCGGCCACGAGCCCGAGGGAGGCGACCCAGGCGATCTGCGGCGGCCCCGTCTCGGCGAGTTCGACGGAGAGGCCCGCCGCCCCCGCCGCGGCGGCGAGCGCGGGGGCGCCGGAGCCGGTGAGGATGGCCCGGCGCCGGCCGAGCAGGCTCACCGCCTCCTCCAGGCAGACGTGGCGCGGCGGGATCACCGCACCCTCCGCCACGCTCATCGCCTGGAGGTAGACGGCACCGTGGCGCGCATCGATCGCCGCGGCGACGGTGTCCTCGGCGTTGAGGGCGAGCTGGGGCGCGAGCAGGGCGGACAGCGTCGTCACGCCGACCACGGGGATGCCGGCGGCGAGCCCGATGGCGCGGGCGGCGGAGAGGCCGACGCGAAGGCCGGTATAGCTGCCCGGCCCGACGGTGACCGCGACGCGGGCGAGGCCTTCGAAGCCGCCCTCGACCCGGGCCATCACCCGCTCGATCAGCGGCAGCAGCGCCTCGGCATGGCCGCGCGCGAGCGCCATCGACTCCTCGGCGAGCAGGTCGTCGCTGTCGTCGGTGGCCACGCAAGCCGCGCAGGCTTCGAGCGCCGTATCGATGGCAAGGATCCGCAAACCGTCTGATTCCATCCGGCGGCGGGCCGGGAGCGACCGCCGTCCGGCTCTTTCTAGGACGAAACTTTTGCATTCGTCAGCGCATCGACCGCCGGCCTCCCCAGGAAGCGCGGCGGTGTTGCACCGCTGCCAGCGCGGTTGCGGCCGGAATCAGACCGCCTGCACTTCCCGCACGGAGGGCAGGAAGTGCCGGAACAGGTTCTGCACGCCCTGCCGCAGGGTGGCGGTCGAGGACGGGCAGCCGGAGCAGGCGCCCTTCATCTCGAGATAGACGATGCCGTCGCGGTAGCCGCGGAAGGTGATGTCGCCGCCGTCGCCCGCCACCGCCGGGCGCACGCGGGTCTCCAGGAGATCCTTGATGGTGGCGACCGTATCGTGGTCGGCCTCGTCGTAGAACTCTTCCGTATCGTCCTCGGCCAGCGTCGTGCCTTCGGCCAGGACCGGGCGGCCGGACTGGAAGTGGTCCATGATCGCGCCGAGCACGGCGGGCTTCACCTGCGGCCACTCGTTCACCCCGTCGGCCTTGGTGACCGAGATGAAGTCGTGCCCGAAATAGACGCCCGAGACGCCGGGCACCGCGAACAGGGCGGTCGCGAGCGGCGAGCGCTCGGCGCCCGCGGCGTCGCGGGCCTCGAACGTGCCGTCGGTGAGGACCACGCGGCCGGGCAGGAACTTGAGCGTGGCGGGGTTCGGCGTCGCTTCGGTCTGGATGAACATGTCGAAAAATCCTCGGGTCCGCTGGCGCCGGTTCAAGGCCGGCCGGGATCGGTGCCGGGTTCGACCGGCACCGCTTCCCATGTGGACCGAGAGGGACGGATTCTCAACAGGCGGGCCGCGCACGGCGGGTCGAGGCGCAGGTCTCGTCCGCGCCGACTTGAATTTCAGGCTGGATCGCGATCGGGCGATGCCTTCGCCCCGGACGCCCAGCGGCTGGCCGGACGTGAGCCCAGGGCCATCGCTCGAAGCGATGGCCCTGTCGGCGGACGAGCCGGTGCTTGTTGCGCGGCGGCATCCGGTGTAGGTAGCCCGTTCATCACGCACATCGTTCGTTCCCGCGCCTGAGGAAGGAGCCGCCTCGCATGGCTCGCGTCACCGTCGAAGACTGCATCGAGAAGGTCGAGAACCGCTTCGAGCTGGTCCTGCTCGCCAGCCACCGCGCCCGCCTGCTCGCCGCCGGCGCCCCGCTGACGGTCGAGCGCGACCGCGACAAGAACCCGGTCGTGGCCCTGCGCGAGATCGGTGACGAGACCATCACGGCCGAGGATCTCAAGGAGCAACTGATCCACTCGATGCAGAAATACGTCGAGGTGGACGAGCCGGAGGCCGAGACCGTGCCGCTGCTGTCGAGCTCGCCCGCCGCCGCGGCCGTGGCGCCCCCGTCGTCCTCCGACGACAAGGACGTGCAGTTCGACCGCATGAGCGAGGAAGACCTTCTGCGCGGCCTGGAGAACCTGGCTCCGCCGACCGAGACGGACGACGAGGGCGAGTAAGCTTCCTTTCGCGGTTTCTCTCGCGTTCGACGCCCGCCCTCGTTTCCGAGCGGCGGGCGTTCCCGTCTTGCGGTCCCTCTTTGCTGTCTTGCAGCCCATGCAGGATGGGCGGAAACCGTCGGCTCTCGCCGCGGCGCCATGGGTCTGGCGCAACCGCTGCCGATGCGGGAAGGTGTCGCGCGATCGACCGCGGCCGTTCCGGCCGGGCCCCCGAACACATCGAGAGCAGGATCCTTCGGCGGATGATGCGCCAGTACGAACTCGTGGAGCGGGTCAAGCGCTACAACCCGGCCGCGAACGAGGCGCTTCTGAACCGCGCCTACGTCTACGCCATGCGGGCGCACGGCACGCAGAAGCGTGCCTCGGGCGATCCGTTCTTCGCCCACCCCCTCGAAGTCGCCGCGATCCTCACCGACCTGCGCCTCGACGACGCGACCATCGTCGCGGCGGTGCTGCACGACACGGTCGAGGACACCGCCGCCACCCTCGACGAGATCCGCGAGATCTTCGGGCCCGAGATCGGCGCCCTGGTGGACGGCCTGACCAAGCTGAAGCGCCTCGACCTCGTCTCGAAGCGGGCGGTGCAGGGCGAGAACTTCCGCAAGCTCCTGCTGGCGGTGGCCGAGGACGTGCGGGTGCTGCTGGTCAAGCTCGCCGACCGCCTGCACAACATGCGCACCCTCCACTTCATGCGCGACGACAAGCGCGCGCGGATCGCCGAGGAGACCCTCGACATCTACGCCCCGCTCGCCGGCCGCATGGGCATGCAGGAACTGCGCGACGAGCTGGAAGACCTCTCCTTCCGCACGCTCAAGCCCGAGATCTACGGCACCATCGCCAAGCGCCTCGAAGACCTCTCGGCGAAGTCCGGCAGCGTCATCGAGAG
Organism: Methylorubrum populi; assembly: GCA_036946625.1. Lineage (NCBI taxonomy): Bacteria > Pseudomonadati > Pseudomonadota > Alphaproteobacteria > Hyphomicrobiales > Methylobacteriaceae > Methylorubrum > Methylorubrum populi. Next base: position 1,146,314 of record JAQIIU010000003.1, on the reverse strand, counting down.
CATCGAGCACGACCTCACCGCCCGGCTTGGCGCCCGCGGCATCACCGCACAGGTGAAGGGACGGCTGAAGAAGCCGTTCTCGATCTGGTCGAAGATGGAGCGCAAGTCGGTCGCCTTCGAGCAATTGTCCGACATCGTCGGCTTCCGCGTGATCGTCGCCACGGCGGCCGAGTGCTACGCCGCGCTCGGCGTGGTCCACACGAGCTGGCCGATGGTGCCGGGCCGCTACAAGGACTACGTTTCGACGCCGAAGCAGAACGATTACCGCTCGATCCACACCACGGTGATCGGGCCGAAGCGCCAGCGCGTCGAACTTCAGATCCGCACCGCCGAGATGGACGAGATCGCCGAGTACGGCATCGCGGCGCATGCCCATTACAAGGAATCCTCGTCCGAGGGCGGCGAGGGCGAGATCCACCCGCGGCTCGCCACCGAGAGCGGCGCCTATCAGTGGCTGCGCCGCACCATCGAGCTTCTGGCCGAGGGCGATTCGCCGGAAGAGTTCCTGGAGCACACCAAGCTGGAGCTGTTCCAGGACCAGGTGTTCTGCTTCACCCCGAAGGGCCGCCTGATCGCCCTGCCGCGGGGCGCGACCCCGATCGACTTCGCCTATGCGGTGCACACCGACGTCGGCAACACCGCGGTCGGCGCCAAGATCAACGGGCGCCTGGCCCCCCTGCTGCACGAACTCGCCAACGGCGACGAGGTCGAGATCGCCCGCTCGGACGGAGCCTCGCCGCCGGCCGCCTGGGAATCGCTCGTCGTCACCGGCAAGGCGCGGGCGGCGATCCGGCGGGCGACCCGCACCGCGGTGCGGCGGCAATATGCCGGGCTCGGCCGCCAGATCCTCGATCGGGCCTTCGAGCGGGCGGGGAAGAGTTTTTCCGAGGAGAAGCTGCGCGGCGCCCTGCCCCGGCTCGCCCGCGCCTCGGCCGAGGACGTCTTCGCGGCCGTCGGGCGCGGAGAGATGTTTTCCGGCGACGTGGTGAAGGCGGTCTATCCCGACTTCAAGGACGAGCGCCGCGCCGGCGCCAGCGGCGGGCCTGCGGCCAACGGGGCGGCCGGCCGTCTCAGCCGCTCCAAGGACCAGACCATGCGGCTGACCTTCTCGGGCGAGGCCGAAGGCGCCTCCACGCCGGGCGGCATCCCGATCCGGGGGCTCGCGGGCGACCTGCCGGTGAGCTTCGCACCGAACGGCGGTGCCCTGCCGGGCGACCGCATCGTCGGCATCCTCACCCCCGGCGTCGGCGTGACGATCTACCCGATCCAGTCGGCGGCCCTCGCCGCCTTCGACAACGAGCCCGAGCGCTGGCTCGACGTGCGCTGGGACGTGGAGGGCTCGCAGGAGCGCTTCCCGGCCAAGATCGCGCTCGAATCGATCAACGAGCCCGGCACGCTGGCGCAGATCGCCCAGGTCATCGCCGAGCACGACGGCAACATCGACAACGTCTCGATGAAGCGCCGCACGCAGGACTTCACCGACATCGCCATCGACCTGTCGGTGCCGGACCTGAAGCACCTCACCGCCATCGTCGCGGACCTGCGCGGCAAGCGCTCGGTGAGCCGCGTCGAGCGGGTGAACGGGTAGCATCGACCGGTCGTGTACGCTGGCCGGAACCGATGCGCGGGCGCGGCATTCCATGATCGGGCCGGTCTACGGAATGCCGCGCCCGTGGTCTGCTTTCCCGGAGCGATCAGCATGAAGCGTTCCCTGGTCACCACCGCCATCCTCGCCTTCGTCGTGCTCGCCGTCGAGGCCCGCGCCCAGAACCTGCAACCCGGCATGCGGACGATGATCCAGCGTGGCGGCCCCGAGGGCCTGCCCCTCACTCCTGCCCTCCCCGACGATCTGGATGACAGCAAGCTGCAGCCGGGCATGCGCACGATGATCCAGCGCGGCGGGACCGAGGGCGTGCTGCTCGGCTCGCTCTTCCCCTTCGCCGGCGCCGACGACGCCTACGACGCGCCCGCCTACGATCCGTACGATCCGGCACCCGCTTACGGTGCCCGCCGTCACCGGGCGCGGGACGTTCTGCACGTCCGCAACTGAGCCGTCCGCCGTCGCGATTCCATCGGACATGGACGGGCGCGCTCCGCTTGCGCCGCGCACCCGCCGCTGCGACAAGCGGCGGAACACGGGTTGGCGAGCAAATGGTCATGACGCCGGAAGATGTCCTCGAAGAGTTTCGCGCGGCGGGCGCCCTGATGCAGGGGCACTTCATCCTCAGTTCCGGGCTGCGCTCGCCCACCTTCCTGCAGAAGATGACGATCTTCTCCGATCCGGTGCGCACCGAGCGGCTGTGCCGGGCGCTGGCCGAGGTGATCACCGGGCGCTTCGGCCGGATCGACATCGTGGTCTCGCCGGCCATCGGCGGCATCATCCCCGGCTACGAGACCGCCCGCCATCTCGGCGCCCGGGCGATCTTCGTCGAGCGCGACCCCGGCGGCCCCTTCACCCTGCGCCGCGGCTTCTCGATCCCCGGCGGAACCCGCGCCGTCATCGTCGAGGACATCGTGACGACCGGACTCTCGGCCCGGGAATGTCTCGCCTCCCTCAAGGGCGAGGCCGGCGAGGTGGTCGGCGCGGCCTGCCTGATCGATCGCTCGGGTGGGCGCGGCGAGATCGGTCTGCCGCTCCTGTCCCTCGTCACCCTCGACATTCCGACCTATTCACCGGACGCCCTCCCCCCGGAACTCGCCGCCATTCCCCCGGTCAAGCCGGGCAGCCGCGCGATGCCGAAGCCTTGAACGAGCCTCGGGGCCCCCTCGCGGCGGCCCGGATCGGCGCCGATCGTGACGGTCGGTGAAGATTTGATGCAAGAATCCAAATGCAAAAATCCAACGTAGTCTTTGCCCTACCAATAACCTCAAGTCCATATGAACGCTATTCGGGCTGTCCCTGCTTAGGCATCGCAACCTGTGGGACGGGGATCGTCCCGAACAATGTTTTTGTAGTTGTGGCAGATCACATTGGCCGATCAATGGAGTGGCAGGCTTAACTCTCTCTGGTTCTTGACAGAGCTTGTAGGCTCCGGCACCACGGTCCCCGGCTCGGGCCGGTTCACGCCCTGAAGGTCTCGGCACGATCCCCCGATGGCCGGGCCGCCTCTGCATCTGAAACGAGTCCGTGGCCGTTTGATCGGCGGCTGTCATCAACTGAGAGTTCGGGAGTGCCGAACATCGTCGGCGCATCGGATCTGCGTTTCCATGAACTGCATTCGTCCTTGAATTTTCAAAAACAGTGTCTTTCAGCTCCAGCACACGGATCGATCGATGAGTGACAAGCAGCGCACTGCGATTTTTATCGACGGTGCAAACCTGTACGCGACGACCAAGGCGCTCGGGTTCGATATCGACTACAAGCGGTTGCTCAAGGATTTTCAGAGCCGCGACAATCTCATTCGGGCATTTTACTATACCGCCATGATCGAGGATCAGGAATATTCCTCGATCCGTCCGCTGATCGACTGGCTCGACTATAACGGCTACCGGGTCGTGACCAAGCCGGTGAAGGAGTTCACCGACTCCGCCGGCCGCCGCAAGATCAAGGGCAACATGGATATCGAGCTCGCCATCGACGCGCTCGAACTCGCTCCTCACATCGACCACATGGTGCTGTTCTCCGGCGACGGCGATTTCCGCTCGCTGGTGGAGGCGATCCAGCGACGCGGCGTGCGCGTCTCCGTGGTCTCGACGATCCAGACCCAGCCGGCGATGATCGCCGACGACCTGCGGCGTCAGGCCGACGAGTTCGTCGATCTCGCCCATCTCGCCAGCCGGATCGGCCGCGACCCGGGCGAGCGTCCCGCGCGCGCCGCCGGCGACGGCCCCCGCCGGGATTTCGCCGAGCGCGGCTCCCGCGCCAATCCGGGCCTGGAGAGCCGCTACGGCATCCGCCCCGGCCCGTCCGAGGAAGAGGCGGAAGGCTGAACAGGGCATCGCCGCCCGGATTGCGATGACGGGAGAAGATCCCTCACCGTCATGGCGAGGTTTCAGCCGAAGCAATCCAGCGCTCCGGACCATCCGGACGGGTCGCGCCGCTGGATCGCTTCGCATTCGCTCGCGATGACGGCGGGCGCGACCCAGGCCATTCGACCGAATCCGAAAGAACCGATCTCAGCCCTTGTCCCGCATCAGCCGGGCCTTGTCGCGCTGCCAGTCGCGTTGCTTGACGCTCTCGCGCTTGTCGTGGAGCTGCTTGCCCTTGCCGAGGCCGAGTTCCACCTTCGCCCGGCCCTTGTCGTTGAAATAGATCTTCAGCGGGATCACCGTGTAGCCCTGGCGCTGGGTCGCGCCGATCAGCTTGTTGATCTGGCGGCGGTGCAGCAGCAGGCGGCGGGGCCGCTTGGTGTCGTGGTTGAAGCGGTTCGCCTCCAGATATTCCGGGATATAGGCGTTGAACAGCATCAGGTCGTTGCCGGACGGGCCGGCATAGGATTCGCCGATCGTCGCCTTGCCGCCGCGCAGCGACTTCACCTCGGTGCCGGTCAGCGCGATGCCGGCCTCGAGCGTGTCCTCGATGGCGTAGTGGAAGCGGGCGGAGCGGTTGTCGGCGACGACGCGCCGGCCGGGTTCGGGTTTCGGTGCCATTGGTCTTCGGGTTCGCGGTCGGGCGGCGGCGGCCCACCGATATGGGGACCGTCGCCGTCTCCGGCGAGGCTTCGGGCCGGAATCAGATCAGGCCGGCATGGGCGAGCGCGGCATCGACCGCCCGGCGGCAGCCTTCCGTGGCCGGGACCAGCGGCAGGCGCACTTCCTCCGACATCAGCCCGAGGCGCGAGAGCGCGTACTTCGCCGGCACCGGGTTCGATTCGTAGAACATCTGCACGTGCAGCGGCATCAGCCGGTCCTGGATCGCCAGCGCCTTGGCGTAGTCGCCCGACAGGGTCGCCTCCTGAAGATCGGCGCAGAGCCGGGGCGCGACGTTCGACACCACCGAGATGCAGCCGTGCCCGCCATGGGCATTGAAGCCGAGCGCCGTCGCATCTTCGCCAGAAAGCTGGATGAAATCTTCTCCCAAGGCCTGCCGCTGGAGGCTGACGCGGTCGATCCTGGCCGTGGCGTCCTTCACGCCGGCGATGTTCTTCAACTCGAACAATCGCTTCATGGTGTCGACGCTCATGTCGACCACGGAGCGGCCGGGGATGTTGTAGATGATGATCGGGATGCCGACCGCGTCGTTGACCGCCTTGAAGTGGGCGTACATCCCCTCCTGGGTCGGCTTGTTGTAGTAGGGCGTGACGATGAGCACCGCGTCCGCGCCCGCGGCTTCCGCATGACGCGCCCGCTGCACGGCCTCCGCCGTCGAGTTCGAACCGGCGCCGGCGATCACCGGCACGCGCCCGGCGGCCTCGGCGATGCAGGTTTCGACCACGCGGTCGTGCTCGGCATGGCTCAGCGTCGGGCTCTCGCCGGTGGTGCCGGTCGGCACCAGGGCATGGGTGCCCTGCCCGATCTGCCAGTTCACGAATTTCCGGAAGGCCGCCTCGTCGAACGCGCCGTCGCGGAAGGGAGTCGCGAGCGCGGTCATCGAGCCGCGAAGGCGGGCGTGGGTATCGGTCATCCTGGCGTTCCCGGCCGTTCTTCTTGCCTGTCGTCTGGCACATCCCTGCGGCGCGAGCCGCGCGCGGGTCGGGCGAGACATAGGCCCTCCCCAGCCCGCGCGCAAACGCTTCGCTTGCGCAGTTAATGCCATCTTAACGGACCGGAGCCCAGCTTAAGGCTTGGCCTCCGTGTCGGGGTGTCTGATGACCATGGCGTTCCCCGCCCGCTCCCTGCTCCTCGGGCTCGTGCTGTCCGGCGCTGTGCTGCCGCAGCGCGGCGGCGCCATCGAGATCCGCAACCCCCAGCCGGCCTCGGCGCCCGCCGTCCCGGCGAGCGACGCCACCGCCCGTGGGGTCGGCGACGGGCAGGGGCCCGCCTCCGATCCCGTCGCCGCGGACGCGCTGCGCCTCGATCCGAGCGCGGGCGAGGCGGCCTCCGACAAGCCGCTGCCGGCCGCCGCCTCGGCCTACGCCACCACCGAATCGGACGGACCGGTCGCCTTCCCGCTGCCGGACGCGGCCGTCTCCCCCGCCGCTCCCTCCCCCGAGGTGCCCGACCCCGCCCGGCCCATCGCCTCCGGCGAGACCCCTCTCGGGCCCTTGCGCGAGGCGATCGACCTCTACCGCAAGGGCAAGGTCTCCGACGGCGACCGGCTGGCCGAGGGGTTCTCCGATCCGGCGGCGCGGGCGCTGCTCGAATGGGTGGCGATCCGCGCCGGCGCCGGCATCGGCTTCGAGCGCGTCGTCGCCTTCTCGCGCTCCCATCCCGATTGGCCGGCGGGCCCGCTCCTGCGCCGCCGCGCCGAGGAGCGGCTGCTTTCCGAGAGGAAGAGCCCGGCGGTGGTGCGCGCCTATTTCGCCGGCGCCAAGCCGGCGAGCGCGCCGGGCAAGTTCGCCCTGGCGCTCGCCCTGCGCGCGGACGGGCTCGACGCGGACGCCGCCGACCTCGTGCACGACCTGTGGCGCGAGGAGAGTTTCGGGCGCAACCTGGAGGCCAGGGTCGCCGACGCCTTCCCCGGCGTCCTCACGGTGATCGACCATCGCTACCGGATGGAGCGCGCCCTCCTGAAGGAGGATTGGGGGACCGCGGCGCGCGCGGCGGATTATGCCGGCGGCTCCTATGCCAGCCTCGTGCGCGCCCGCCGGGCGGTCCAGGGCAAGGCCGGCGCGGCGGCCGCGCTCGCCGCCGTGCCGCCGTCGTTGCGCAACGATTCCTCCTACCTGCTCTCGCGCGCCCAGTATTTCCGCCGCGCCGACAAGGCGGCGGAGGCGGCCAAGGTGCTCTTGTCCGCGCCCACCAACCCGGACGTGCTCGCCGACGGCGACACGTGGTGGGTCGAGCGCCGCATCGTCGCGCGCAAGCTGATGGATGCGGGCGACTCCAAGACCGCCTACGCGGTGGCCGCCGGCCATTCCGCCCGCACGGCGGAGAAGCGGATCGAGGCCGAGTTCCATGCCGGCTGGATCGCCCTGCGCTTCCTGTCCGATCCGGCCGCGGCCGAACGGCATTTCGCGCAGGCCGCCTCGGTGGCCGAGACGCCGATCTCGCTGGCGCGCGCCGCCTACTGGCAGGGCCGCGCGGCGGAAGCCGAGGGCAAGACCGCCGAGGCGAAGACCTTCTACGAGCGCGCCGCGCTCCAGCCGATCGCCTATTACGGGCAGCTCGCCCGCGTCCGGCTCGGCCGGCACAGCCTCGCCCTGCGCGCGCCCGCGGCGCTGAGCCCGACCGCCCGCGCCGCCTTCGACGATCGGCTGTTCGTGCGCGGCCTGAAGCTCTTGGCCGCCGCCTCGCTGAAGGAGCTGGCGCTGCCGCTCTACATCGACGCCGCCCGCTCGCTCGCCGACGAGGCGCAGGTCGACGCCCTCGGCGAGACCGCCGCGCAGGCGCGCGACGCGCGGGCCCTGGTCGCCATCGGCAAGCTCGCCACGCAGCGGGGCCTGCCGCTCGACGCCCACGCCTACCCGACCCTCGGCATCCCCGATTACGAGACCTTCACGGCGGTGCCGCAGGTCGAGCGGGCCATGGTCTTCGCCATCGCCCGGCAGGAGAGCCAGTTCGATCCCCGGGCCCAGTCCGGCGTCGGGGCGCGGGGCCTGATGCAGATGATGCCGGCCACCGCCCAGCGCACGGCCAAGCGCGTCTCGGCGGCCTACGACACCGATCGCCTGACGAGCGATCCCGCCTACAACGCCCGGCTGGGACAGGCCCATCTCGGCGAACTGATGGAGGACTGGAAGGGCTCCTACATCCTCGCCTTCGCCTCCTACAACGCCGGCGGCGGCAACGTGAAGAAATGGGTCGATGCCTACGGCGACCCGCGCCGGCCCGATGTCGATCCGATCGACTGGGTCGAGCGCATCCCCTTCACCGAGACGCGCAACTACGTGCAGCGGGTGATGGAGAACCTGCAGGTCTACCGCAACCGTCTCGACGGCAAGAGCGCGCTGACGATCGAGCGCGACCTCGCCCGCGGCGTCCGAACCGCGGTCAGCGCCGAGGCGCAGCCGGTCACGCCGTAGGGCATCGTCCCGAAAGGCGGTTTCCGGCTTTCGGGACGATGCGAAAACAAAGTTTTGGATCATCGATCCGCGTGGTGGCGGCGGCTCCGCCGGGCAGGGCGGCGGCGCCAGGCTTGCCCACAGCAGAGCCCGGCCGGCGGCTTTTGGAGCGTGGGGCGTGTCGACATAGACTCATGCGCGTCATGGCCCCCACGGACCCGATCGCCGTCTCCACCCTGCGCGCCGTCGAAGCGCGCCTCGTCGCGCGGGCGGTCGAGTCGGACGATGGCGAGGCCATCATCGCGGAGTTCTGCGAGGCCCTGGCCGCGGCCGGACTTCCGCTCTGGCGCGCCAGCCTCTCGGTGCCGGTGATCGACCCGCTGTTCCGCGGGGTCAGCCTCGCGTGGCGGCGCGGCCAGGGTCTGGCGCTGTTCACGACCGTGCACGGCCCCGAGGGCGAGGGCACCTTCACCCGCAGCCCGGTCGGCTGGCTGAGGGCGAACGACCTCACCGCCGTGCGCTGGCGGCTCGACCGGCCGGAGACCTGCCCGGACCTGCCGCTGCTGGCCGAGCTGCGGCAGGCGGGCGCTACCGATTACCTGCTTCACGCCGTCGCCTTCGCCCCCGGAACGGCGATGGCGGGCGTCGGCATCTCGTTCGCCACCGACCGGGCCGGCGGCTTCACCGAGGCGGAGCGGGCGGTGCTGGCCGGGCTGGTGCCGGTGATGGCGCTGGTCACCGCCAAGCTCAGCCTGTCGCACACGATGCGCGAGATGCTCGGCACCTATCTCGGACCCGCCACCGGCGCGCGGGTGCTCGCGGGCGAGATGCGGCGCGGGCAGAGCACGGTGGTGCATGCGGCAATCCTGCTCGCGGACCTGCGCGGCTTCACCGCGGTGGCCGACGGCGACGACCCGCTCGAGGTTGTGGGTTGGCTCGACGAGCATTTCGATGCCCTGGGAGAGCCGGTGCAGCGCTACGGCGGCGAGATCTCGAAGTTCCTCGGCGACGGGTTCCTGGCGGTCTTCCCCGTGGCCGAGCCCGACATCCTCGCCTGCCCGTCCTGCGCCGGTGCGCTCGACGCGGCCCGCGAGGCGCTCGCGCGCAACGCCGCCCTGAACGCGTCGCGCCGCCGCGACGGCCTGCCGGCGCTGGAGGCGGACATCGTGCTGCATTACGGGCGCGTGGTGTCCGGCAATGTCGGCACCGACCGGCGACTCGACTTCACGGTGATCGGCCGGGCGGTCAACGAGGCGAGCCGGATCGAGCGGCTCTGCGACGCGTTGGAGCGCCCGCTGCTCCTCTCGGACGCCTTCGCCCGGCGCTGCCGGGCGCCGCTGGTCGCGGTGGGGGAGTTCGCCCTGCGCGGCGTCGGGCGGCGGCAGCGGATCTGGGGACTCGCTTCGGAGGCGGCGGGGTCGTCAGGATGCGCGGCCGGTGGCGACGCGCCCGAGCCCGCCCAGGGCGCAGCCGGCCAGATAGGCGCCGAGGAGCAGCGCCCCGGTCTCGATCCACAGGCCCGCCTCGCCGGCCAGAGCGCGCAGGGCCGCGAGACCGGCCAGCGCGGCGAGGCCGACGAGCATCAGCCCGGTGGCGGCCAGCGCGATCGGACCGCGCGGCAGACCGGTGAGCGCGCCGACCGCGAGGCCGAGCGCCAGGGCCGCCGCCAGTTCCGGCCAGAGCGAGGCGACGAGCGGGATCACGAGCGCAGGCCGAGGCCGATGCCCTGCCGGTCGGAGAGCGGTGCGGCGTCCGTCGGCACGGCGGCGCGGTCCAGCGGCACGCCGGCCTTCTGGAGGTAGTCGACCACGGCGAGCGCCCGGGCCCGCGCCAGCTCGGCGCCGGCCTCCGCCTTTTCGGTCTCGCTCTTCTCGGGCTTGGCGGCTTCCTTGGCGATTTCCTTGGCGGCCTGTTCCTTGCCCTTGCGGCCCTTGGCGGATTTCGCGTCCTTCTTCGTCTCCGCCTTGGCTGCGGGTTTGGCCCCCGCCTCCTTCGATGCCTCCTCGGCGATCGAATCGGCGGGAGCGTTCGGCTTGGCGCCCGGAGGGTCGAGATGGCCCACGACCACGATGCGCTCGCCCGGGCAGGCCCGGGCCAGGGCCGCCACGGCGTCGAGGACCGGGTAGAATTCGGGCGACAGCGCCGTGCTGCCCGGCGCGAAGCGAAGCGGGTGGCCGGCGGTGCGCGCGGAGAGCCGTTGTCCGCACTCGCCCGAAGCGGCCGTCGCGGCCGGCTCGTCCGCGGTGACGGCGGCGGTGGCGGTCCAGCCGGCGGGCATCGCCCGCGGCAGCGTACGGTTCAGCCGGGCCGCGCTCTCGGGATACAGGCTGGTGCCGGTGAGGCGCAGGCTGGCCCCGGTGACCGTCACCTCTCCGCTCGCCAGGGTCGAGAGCGGATCGACGGCCGCCGCCAGGGCCGCGCCCAGATCGGCCGGCGCCCCGTCGGCGAGCCGCGTGCGGTCGCGGATCGCTTCGCCGAAGAAGCGCGGGTCGAGCCGGGCCAGCAGCGCCTCGCGGGTCGCCTGGTCCGGCAGATGGCCGCTCACGGTCACGCTGTCGCCGCCGCGGCGGATGCGCACGACGTAAGGCACGATCGGCTGGGCCGTGAGGGCCACCGGACCCGCGGCGACGCCGGCGGGGCGCGCCTCGCGCATCAGTGCCTCGGCCTCGCCGACCGCCCCGGCATCGAGGGCGTTGCCCTCGACCGACACGGACCCGCGGTCGAAGGCGACGCGACCCTCGTGCAGCAGCCCCGCGAGCCGCAGGACGAAACGGGCGATCGCGGTCCCGTCGACGCCTCGGGGCAGGCCGCGGGCATCGCGCATCCGGTCGTCGACGGCAGCCCCCTCCGCGGCCTCCGCGGCGACGGCGCGGATCTCTTCGCGGGCATTCTCCGAGGCGACGTAGCCGTCGAGTTCCAGGCTGCCGTCCGGCCGGCGGGAGACACCGAGGCGGACATCGCCGACGACCGGCGGCAGGATGTCGACCGTGCCGAGGGTGTAGCCCTGGGGCGGGCTCGCCAGAGCCGTGCGCAGGGCGTCGTAGGCGGCCAGACTCGCCGCCTCGCCCCGGATCGAGATCACGGTGTCGTTGAGGGTGGCGACGGCGCCGGTGGTGAGATCCTGAAGCCGCTCGACCGCGAAGGCCGCCGCGTCGGGAAAGTCGCGCGGGGCGCCCCGCGCGGCTCTGGCCCGGTCGCTCAGGGTCGCGTCGCGCGGCAGGGCGGGTTTCAGGCGCTGCGCCAGTTCGAAGGCGCCGACCTCGGCGGGACGGCTGCCGTTGGCCTCGATCCGTTCGGCGGCGGGGCGCTCCACCGACCAGACGAAGGGAGAGACCTCCTCGATCACGCCGGTGCGGTCGGTCAGGCGGCGGAGGCCCGCGATCCGGGAGAGCCGGTCGAGCACCGCCTCGCGCTGGGCCGCCTCCGGCGCCTCGCCCGCCGCGGTCAGGTCACGGCCCTCGACCGTGACCCGCAGCCAGGGTTCGGGCTGCCCCTCCCCGGTCCCGGCGGCGATCGCCGTCGCCTGCCGCCGCAGGCCCTCGCTCACGCGCCCCGTGCCGAGATGGGCCGCCGCGGCGATCAGGGCGAGCGCGGGAAGCCCGGCGACCCAGCCGATGCGGCTCAGGCGCGCGCGGGCGGACCGGTGCCGCACCGGCGCGGACGGAGAGGGAGAGGACATGGGCTCGACCTCGCTCGGCGGCCGGCAAGCGTCGCCAGCAAACAGGCGCATCGGGGCGCTTTGAAGGCCGCGCGGTCTTCTGCCGTGGCCCGCGGTCGCGGGCCACGGCTCAGGCTGGTCGGTCACCCGATGTGAGTCAACAAAAAACCCCGGCCGCGAAGCCGGAGTCTGGAGGTTCGTCGTCGGAGGCGGCGAGCTCTCCGCTCGCTGTCTTCCTGCCTTAGAAGTCGCGCTGGACGCGGAAGCGCGCCTGGAACACGTCGTCGCTGGTGACGGTGCGGGTCGGCACGTTGTTGACGAACACGCCCTTGTCGCTGTCGGCGACGCGGCCGCTCTTCATGCCCGTTTTGATGTATTGGCCCTCGACGCCGATATCGAGATCCTTGACCGGCGACCAGATCAGGCTCGCGCCGGTGACGACCTGGTAGGTGTCCCGCAGGGACGGGCTGAGGTTATAGCCGATCGCGTTGGTGATGTACGAGGGCGGCGCGACGGCCGAACCCGTTCCGATCAGGCCGGAAGCCTGGCTGATGGCCTGCCGGGCGCCCTGGGAGAACCACATCTCGCCGTAGCTGGCGTAGAAGGCCGAACGCCATTCCGGCGACCAGTAGTGGAGGTAGGACGCGACCGCGGTGAAGCTGCGGGACAGTTCGAGCTGGCCGGTCAGCGGGTTGACGATGGCGTCGGAGAGGTACTGGTTGAACGGGTTGCCGGCGTAGACCGAGGCGTTGCTGAGGTAGCCGGCGGTGAAGCGGTTGATGCCGGTGTAGAACGAGGCACCCTCGCCGTAGGCGCCCTGCAGGTACAGGCCGTCGCCCGGGGCGATGAAGGGCAGGTTGAACTTCAGGCCGCCCTGGACCGCCCAGCCGTAGTCGGTCTGTGCGCCGGCATCGATGCCGCGGGCCGCGAGAAGGGTCGCGACGGTGCCGTTCGTCAGGGCGCCGCCGGTGGAGATGCCCGAGCCGCCGATGAAGTTGCCGGTGTTGATCTCGTGCACCGCGGCGGAGAGCTGGGCCGAGCCCCAGGCCGCGTCGTAGCGCAGCGAGCCGACGAAATCGGGCAGGCGCGAGCGCTGCACGGCGTCGATGAAGGCGACCGCGGTGGCGTTGCCGTTGGCGGCGGTGCCGAGGATGATCGGGGTCGGGGCCGTGATGAGGACCTGCGACAGGGCGCCGGCGCCGGCGCCGGTGGCCGCCGACGGCACGGCGTCGGAGTAGAGCGGGTTCTTGCGGTAGTTCGGGTCTTCCATCGACAGCGTCGCCGACCAGCCCTCGCCGAACTTCTGGGTATAGGCGAGCAGGTTGGTGGACGGCATGTCGGAGCCGAGCGACGAGGCGATGATCTCGAAGTCGTGGGCGTAGAAGTCGAAGAACGAGGAGGCGCGACCGGCGGTCAGGCCGGCGAACTGCACGAACGCCTTGTCGACGTTGATGAAGTTCTGGATGCGGCCGAAGGCGTCCTGGCCGGTGCCGGAGAAGGCGTAGCCGCCGCGCAGGTTCGTGCCGGAGGAGAGCTTGGTGTTGCCGGTCCGGCTCGCGGCGTCGAGGCGCAGGAAGGCGCGCAGGGTGCCGTAGCCGGTCTGGGTGCGGGCATCGAAGTTGAAGCGGGCGAGGCCCAGGAAGCCGGAGAGATCGCCGCCGCCGACGACGCTGCGGTTGTCGCTGCCGATGTAGCCGTACTCGGCACGGGCGCGGCCGGAGACGCGCAGGCAGGTGTCGGTGCCGGGGATGTAGAAGAAGCCGGCGCCGTAGGCGGTGCAGACGCGGACGTACTCGATCGGAACGGCCTTCTTCACCGGCAGGTCGGCGGCCTGAGCCCCACCCACGATGGTCAGCCCCGCTGCCGATCCAAGGAGAAGGCTCTTGACGAGCTTCATGATGAACCCTCCAGAAGTTTCGAGACCCTAGGGATCGGACTTGTCTTGGCAGAGCGCCCACCGTCCCGTGCGCGCCAAACCCGTCCTTGTATCCCTCAGCGCTTGGACCTTCCCGCAAGGGTTTCGGCCAAGCCGCGGCGGGATTGCCCCGTCCGCAGCGGCACCATGGTCGAGCCTGGCCGTACGGGCAACAGACATGGCTGTCTTGGAAGCGTCACAAAACGGCTTCCCTGGCATCTGTTGCAGGCTCGCAACTTAATCCCTGCCGACAAACAAAAGTTTCCCCGTCGGCGGTGGGTTATGAAATGCTTGTTTCCATCGCCGCCGCAGGCGGGCGGGTGCGGTCAGGCCCCTTGCGACTCCCGCTGCATCTCCAGCGTCAGCCAGCGTTCCTCGGCGGCGGCGAGTTCGGTCTCGGCCGCCCCGAGCATGGCGGTGGCCTTCTGGAACCGGCCCGGATCGCGGCCGTAGAGGCCGGGGTCGGACAGCACCTCGCGCAGCTTGGCGATGCCGGCCTCCAGCTCGGCCATGCGGCCGGGCAGCGTCTTCAGCTCGTGCCGCTCCTTGAAGCCGAGCTTCGTCCGACCCGGCGCCGGATCGGTTCGGGGTGCTTTCTCCCGCGGCCCGGATCGCTCGCGGGCGGCCCTGCCGTCCTTCGAATCGCTGCGCGCCTCCACCCCGCGCCCGCGCTGGGACAGCATGTCGGTGTAGCCGCCGGCATACTCGACCCAGCGCCCCTCCCCCTCGCTCACCAGCACGGTGCCGACCACCCGGTCGAGGAAGTCGCGGTCGTGACTGACCAGGATCAGGGTGCCGGCGTAGTCGCCCAGCATCTCCTGGAGGAGGTCGAGGGTTTCGAGGTCGAGGTCGTTGGTGGGCTCGTCGAGCACGAGCAGGTTCGAGGGCCGGGCCAGCGCCCGGGCGATCAGCAGCCGGTTGCGCTCGCCGCCCGAGAGCACGCTCACCGGCGTGCGGGCCTGTTCGGGCGCGAACAGGAAGTCCTTGAGGTAGCCGATGACGTGGCGGCTGCGCCCGCCGACGGTGACGCTGTCGCCGCGCCCGCCGGTGAGCACCTCGGTGACGGTGGCGGAGGGCTCCAGCACCGCCCGGGCCTGATCGAGATGGACCATGTTGAGATGGGTGCCGAGGCGCATCTCGCCCGAATCGGGGGCCAGCGCCCCCGTCAGCAGGTTGATGAGCGTGGTCTTGCCCGCTCCGTTCGGGCCGACGATGCCGAGCCGGTCGCCGCGCAGGACGCGCAGGGACAGGTCGTGGACGATGCGGCGCTCGCCGTAGGACTTCGCGACGTGCCTGGCCTCGGCGATCAGCGTGCCCGAGGCCTCGCCCTCGGAGGCGGTCAGCACCGCCTGCCCCACCGGGCGGCGATGCTCGCGGCTCTGTCTGCGCAGGTTCTGCAGGTCCGAGAGCCGCCGCACGTTGCGCTTGCGCCGGGCGGTGACGCCGTAGCGCAGCCAGTGCTCCTCGTCGGCGATCTTGCGGTCGAGCTTGTGCTTCTCCCGTTCCTCCTCCTCGAAGAAGGCGTCGCGCCACGCCTCGAAGCTCGAGAATCCCTGCTCGATCCGGCGCGTGACGCCGCGGTCGAGCCAGACGGTCGCCCGCGACAGGGCCGAGAGGAAGCGGCGGTCGTGGCTGATCAGGACGAGGGCCGAGCGGGTGCGCTTCAGCTCCGTCTCCAGCCACTCGATGGCGGGCAGGTCGAGATGGTTGGTGGGCTCGTCGAGCAGCAGGATGTCGGGCTCCGGCGCCAGCGCCTGGGCGAGCGCGGCCCGGCGCGCCTCGCCGCCCGACAGCCGCCGCGGATCCTCCTCGCCGGTCAGCCCCAGGCTTTCCAGCAGGGAGCGGGCACGGTGCGCGTCGTCGCCCGGGGCGAGGCCGGCTTCCGCGAAGGCGAGCGTCGTCTCGTACCCCGAAAAATCCGGTTCCTGCGCGAGGTAGCGGATCGTGGTGCCGGGTTGGACGAAGCGCACGGCGCGGTCCGGCTCGGCCAGGCCGGCGGCGATGCGCATCAGGGTCGACTTGCCCGAGCCGTTGCGGCCGACGAGGCAGGCGCGCTCGCCCGGCGCGATGGTCAGGTCGGCCCGCTCGATCAGCGGCGTTCCGCCGAAGGTGAGCGCGACGTCCTGGAGGGTGAGGAGCGGGGGAGCGGCCATGGCGGGCTTATGGCAGCCGCCGCAGCCCGGAACAATCGAGGCGGGCCGCCCGCGCGAGCCCTCAGGCGGTCGGGTTGGCCGGGCCGGTCGGCGTCGAATCCGGCAGGCCGGGGCTCTCGACCGGGATTTCGGTCGGCACGCCGCCGGGCGCCTCGCTCGGTGTCCCGCCCGGAATCTCGGGCCCGGGGTCGGGCACCTGCGGCGCGTTGGGCTCCGGCGTTTCAGGGCCCGGCACGGGCGTTTCCGGGATCGGTCCGGGGTTGGCCATGATGACGAAGCCTCGCTGGCCGGCGGGCGGCGCGCCGCCGTCCCTGGCCAACGGAGGCGTCGCCGGGCGGGTTCCCCTCACTTCTTGGGCAACTCACTTCTTGGGCAAGAGGAGCTTGTTGCCCTCCTTGCCGACGATCTTCTGGATCGTCTGCGCGAACATCGACAGCAGCAGCGGCATCCGCACCTCGACCCGCACCACGTCGGGGCCGACATCGATCTGGCCGTCCACGGTCTGGGTCAGGGCGGTGACCGAGTAGTCGAGGCGGTCGCCGGTCCAGTTCAGGGTGTTGATGGCGATGCCGCTCTTGCCCAGGGCGTCCCGCACCCGGGCGGTCCCCTCGTCGATGCGCCGCCTTGCCTCGTCGCGGCCGAGTTCGTGCGGAATCTCGACCACCATCGGCTTCGCCATCTCGACCCCTCTCCCCAAGGCGGAAAACCCGGAACGGACTGCGTTCCGGGCCCGCGCGTCTGCGGTTGAGACGATTATGGGAAGGAGGCGGTTCCCCGGCAACGCCAGGGGGAGCGGCGGTTTCCCTCGCCGTCAGCGCACCACGTTGAGCGAGACGTAGCTCGTGCCGGACATGCCGATGGCGCGGGCGGAGCCGCGGGCGAGATCGATCACCCGGCCGCCGACGAACGGACCGCGGTCGTTGATGCGCACCACGACCGAGCGGCCGTTGGCCCGGTTGGTCACGCGCACGCGGGTGCCGAAGGGGAGGCTGCGGTGGGCGGCGGTGTATCCGTTGGGGTTGAACCGCTCGCCGTTCGCCGTCTTGCGGCCGCTTCCGTACCAGGAGGCCCGGCCGCTCTGGGCCTGGGCGGGCAGCGCGACGGCGGTGCCGATGACGGTGGCGAGGCAGAGGGCGACGGCCCGGTTGGTAGCCTTCATCGAGGATCGCATTCCCTTGTTGTTTTTGCGATGCGTTGAGCGCCGCGGAAAATGAGCCCGATCCCGGCCAAAATAAGACGAGGATTTTTCGCCTCGCGTTAGGCGGCTGTTAAGACTATCGGTCGCGGTTCCTGGCCTCCCTGTCGGCGCAAGAATTGATTACTTCTCTGAATTTGCGCCGGCCGGATCGCGAAATCATCAAAACTTGCCGCACAAGCATTCGTGGCGCTGTGGCGGGGCGCGCGGGGAGCTTGACGAAGCTTCGCCGAAGGCTGCCGGAGTGACGGTTCAGCCTTGCGTCCATTGCATGCGGGAACGCGGCAAAAACTGCCGACCCATATCGAGACGCAACCGTGTCGCGAGGGCAAACCCGACCTTTACCGTGATCGCGGCATGGTCCCGGTGTCAGTCGCGTAACCGGTGTTTGCCATGGCTTCCCCGCGTACCGCGGTCGTCGGCGCCACCGCCCGGAATCAGGTCTCGCGTACCGGGCGGATCGCGTCGGCGCCGCGGATGGGTCTCGCACCCTCCGTCCAGCGTCTCCCCAGCACCCTTCCCCTCGACGAGATTCTGATCGGCGACTGCATCGCCGCCATGGATCGCCTGCCGGCGGACAGCGTCGACTGCGTCTTCGCCGACCCGCCCTACAATCTCCAACTCGGCGAGGCGGGGCTGACCCGTCCCGACCAGAGCGTGGTCGACGCCGTCGACGACGACTGGGACAAGTTCTCCAGCCTCGAAGCCTACGACGACTTCACCCGCGCCTGGCTGAAGGCCGCGCGCCGCGTGATGAAGCCGAACGCCACCCTGTGGGTGATCGGCTCGTACCACAACATCTTCCGGGTCGGCAGCGCGTTGCAGGATCTCGGTTACTGGATTCTGAACGACATCGTCTGGCGCAAGGCCAACCCGATGCCGAACTTCCGCGGCAAGCGCTTCACCAACGCGCACGAGACCCTGATCTGGGCCTCGCGCTCGCCGCAGGCCAAGTACACCTTCCACTACGACGCCCTGAAGGCCGGCAACGAAGACCTTCAGATGCGCTCGGACTGGTTCATCCCGCTCTGCACGGGCGAGGAGCGGCTGAAGGACGGGGCGGGCCGCAAGGTCCACCCGACCCAGAAGCCGGAGGCCCTGCTCGCCCGCACGCTGCTGGCGGCGACCAATCCCGGCGACGTGGTGCTCGATCCGTTCTTCGGAACGGGCACGACCGGCGCGGTGGCCAAGCGGCTCGGGCGCCGGTTCATCGGCTGCGAGCGCGACCCGACCTATGCCGCGGCGGCGCGGGCCCGGATCGAGAGCATCGAAACCCTGTCCTCGGCCTCGTTGGCGCTCGCCACGCCGAAGCGGGCCGAGCCGCGCATCCCGTTCCTGAGCGTGATCGAGGCGGGCCATGTCCGTGCGGGCGAGACCCTGACCGACGAGCGCCGCCGCTTCCGGGCGACGGTGCGGCCGGACGGCCAGCTCTGCGTCGGGCCGGCGATGGGCTCGATCCACAAGGTCGGCGCCCTGGTTCAGGGCCTGCCCGCCTGCAACGGCTGGACCTTCTGGCACGCCGAGCGCCAGGGGCGCCTCGTCTGCATCGACGACTTCCGTACTCGGATGCGGGGCCAAGCCGGAGCGTAGCGATCGTCTTGGTTTCGAAAGGACAAGTCCTTTCGCGGGTGCAGGGCAGCGCCCTGCATCCGTTCACCGTGTCCGCACCGGTTTCGGCGCCTTCTTCACGATCCGCGCCAGATCCGAGGGCCGCGACGAGGCGGGCTTCGGGATCGGCTTGCGTCGCGGCGGCGGCTCGGGCTCGGGGATCGTGGCGAGATCGGGCTCGGGAGGCGGCTTCGGCGCCGGTGCGGCGAGCGGCACCGGGCCCGCGAGCGCGTGGGCGAGCACCTTCTTCATCGCTCCGGGCAGCGGCTCGGCGTCGAGCGCGTGGCGCGGGGTGAAGCGCATCCCCTCCGGCGGCTTTGTTTCCGCCGCGACGCGGGCGAAAAAAACCGTCAGTTCGAGCGGAAAATGGGTGAAGCCGTGCTTCACCACGCCGGGCAGGCGCTTCCAGCGGGCGTCGAGCGGCGCGTCGAGCAGGCCCTTGGCCGGATCGTAATCGGGCAGCCACGCGCTGGTCGGCGGCTCGGCCATGGCGCCGAGCAGACCGTCCGCCGGCCGCGTGCGCAGGAGGACCGCCTCGTCGCCGGCACGCAGCGCCACGAAGGCGGCGCCCTTTCGCAGGATGCCCTTCTCCTTCCTCACCTTGCGCGGATAGGTCTCCTGCAAGCCCTCGGTCCGGGCGCGGCAGGGGAGCATCCAGGGGCACAGCGCGCAGGCCGGGCGCTTGGGCGTGCACAGCGTCGCGCCGAGATCCATCAGCGCCTGCGCGAAGTCGCCGGGCCGCCGGTTCGGCACCAGCGCCTGCGTGAACAGGCGGATCTGCGGGCGGGCGGCGGGCAGCGGCGTCTCGACGGCGTGCAGGCGGCTCATCACCCGCTCGACATTGCCGTCGACCGCCGCCGCCGGCCGGTCGAAGGCGATGGCGGCGATGGCGCCCGCGGTGTAGGCGCCGATCCCGGGGAGCTTGCGCAGGCCCTCCTCGGTGTCGGGGAAGGCGCCCGCGGCGGCGACCGCCTTGGCGCAGGCGTGCAGGTTGCGCGCGCGCGAGTAGTAACCGAGCCCGGCCCAGGCCGACATCACCGCCTCCTCCGGCGCGGCGGCGAGCGCCCTCACGCTGGGAAACAGCGCCAGGAACTTTTCGAAGTACGGTTTGACCGCCGTCACCGTGGTCTGCTGCAGCATCACTTCGGAGAGCCAGACCCGGTAGGGGTCGGGCCGCACGCCCGGCAGGGCCCGCCAGGGCAGCACCCGGCGGTGGCGGTCGTACCAAGCGAGGAGGTCGGCGGCCGAGGCGGCGGGCATGGCCTGTCCATAGCGGGAGCGCGGGGACGGAAAAAGCGTCTTGCCGAAAAGCGTCTTGCCGAAAAGCGTCTTGCCGAAAAGCGTCTTGCCAAAAAGCGTCTTGCCAAAAAGCGCCTTGCCGAAAAGCGACGCGGCCGTGCCCTCGGTCCGCCGGACCCCGGTCCCGACTCCCGCGCGGGCCGTATTTCGGTTAGCCTGTCGAGAGGGACGGCGCCGCCGCGCGGTCCCGGTGTTCCGGGGTGCCGATGGCGCGCGTCAAACCGCTGAGCGAACTGATCGAGGGCTGCATCGGCCCGGCCTTTGCCGCGCAGGGCTTCGCCTCGTCCGACATCCTGGCCGCGTGGCCGGACATCGTCGGTGCGCGGCTCGCCGGGGCCTGCCAGCCGGTCAAGCTCGAATGGCCGCGCCGCGCCCGCCGCGACGCGGAGGGGCGGCCCGAGCCCGGCACCCTGGTGGTGCGGGTGGAGGGCGCCTTCGCCCTCGAACTCCAGCACCTCGCGCCGGTGGTGATCCAGCGCGTCAACGCGCATTACGGCTGGGCCTGCATCGGCAGGATCGCCCTGCGCCAGGACCGCCTGCACCGGGCGGCCCGCCGCGCTCCGCAAAAGGCCCTCGACCCGGCCCGGCGCGGCGAGGTGGCGCTCGCAGTCTCGCGCATCGACGAGGACCACCTGCGCGAGGCCCTCGACCGGCTCGGCATCGCGGTGGTGGCGCGGCGGTAGTGCATCGTCCCGAAAGGTGGCCTCCGGCTTTCGGAAAAAGACGATGCGAAAACAAGAATCTAGAGCATCGTCCTGGATCCGATATCCAGGACGATGCTCTAGCTAAAGGGGACATCGGGGGCGTGCGGGCCGCTTCGCGCCGTGATAAGCGGCTCGCGAAAGGCCGTGCGGCGACGCGTCCCTCGGCCGGACGGAGCGGTTCCGTCCCATCCTGCGCGGTATCGGGCCGAGCGCGGCCCGCGAACGGAGCCCGCCCCTGCCATGATCACCCGGCGCGACGCCCTGACACTGACCGGCCTTGCCATCGGCACCGCCGCCCTGCTGCCCCGCCTGACCCTCGAAGCCCTGGCGCAGTCGGCCGACACGGCCGCCCTGATGCAGCCCGGCCCCCTCGGCGACGTGTGGCTCGGGCCGGCGGACGCCAGGGTCACGATCATCGAATACGCCTCGATGACCTGCTCGCACTGCGCGCATTTCCACGCCACGACCTGGCCGGTGCTGAAGGAGCGCTACGTCGACACCGGCAAGGTGCGCTTCACCCTGCGCGAGTTCCCCCTCGACCCGCTCGCCACCGCCGCCTTCATGCTGGCGCGCTGCGACGGGGATGCGAAGTACTATCCGATCACCGATCTGCTGTTCGACCAGCAGCCGAACTGGGCCTTCGTGCGCAAGCCGCAATCGCCGGTCGACGCCATGGAGCAGTTGCTGCGCCAGGCCGGCTTCTCGAAGGAGAAGTTCGAGGCCTGTCTGAAGGACCAGAAGACCTACGCCGCCATCAACGCGGTGAAGACCCGCGGCCTGGAGACGCTCAAGGTCGAATCGACGCCGACCTTCTTCATCAACGGCGAGAAGCGCGCCGGCGCCCTCTCGATCGAGGAGATGGAGAAGATCATCAAGCCGATGCTGGGGGCCTGACCGGTCGCCGGAAAGGCGGTGGAAAGGCAAAGAATTATGCTGTCGTATCAAAGACTTGGTGCATATCAAGGCTGCCTTGACACCCAAGGTTGGCGAAACTATGGTGCGCCGCGCCGAGGGGCTGGGCCGCTTCCCTCCGCTCCCGACGACGTGTGGGGTCGCCCGTGAGCGGTGACCCGGCCGGGACGGGGGGCGGGCCGGAAAAGGCTCCCGCCGACGGCGATCTCTCCGCGAGGCTCAAACGTCTCGAGACGCAGCTCGAGGGCAAGCGGCCGAAAGCCGCTCCCGACGGGCCTGCGCGCACCGGCGCATCCGGCGGGCCAGCCCCGCTCGGCCAGGCCATGCGGCTCTCGACCGAGTTCATCGCGGGCGTGATCGCCGGCGGTATCCTCGGATACATCGCCGACCATCTCTTCGGCACCAAGCCGTGGGGGATGATCGTGCTGCTGATGCTGGGCTTCGTGACGGGCATCTACAACGTCATGCGGGTCAGCGGCTTCGGCGGCCGCAAAAACTGAGAAAGATCGCCGGCAAGGGTCTCCAAGGGACTTCAGGGGTCTTGAGACTCGCCCGGCATCGTGTAAGGGCGACGCGCGACGGACGGGAGCCGCCGGGCTCCCCCGCGCGGCACACAAGAGGGGCGGAAGCGGGCACATGGCGGTCAGTATCGACCCGATCCACCAGTTCGAGCTGCAGCCGCTCGTCTCGCTGGGTCACATCGGCAACCAACAGCTCGCGTTCACGCAATCGGCTCTCTACATGTTCGCCGCGGTGGGCATCATCGCGTTGCTGACCATCGTCGCGACCTCCGGCCGCTCCGTCGTCCCGGGCCGGCTCCAGGCGCTGGCCGAGACGCTCTACGAGTTCATCGCCGACACGGTGCACCAGGCGACCGGCGCCGACGGCAAGCGCTTCCTGCCGCTCGTGTTCTCGCTGTTCATGTTCGTGCTCATCCTGAACCTGCTCGGGATGATCCCTTACGCCTTCGCGGTCACCAGCCACCTCATCGTCACCTTCGGCCTCGCGCTGGTGGTGATCCTGACCGTGGTGATCTACGGCGTGGCCAGGCACGGCACCCACTTTCTCGGCGTGTTCGTGCCGTCGGGCGTGCCCAAGCCGCTGCTGCTCATCATGGTGCCGATCGAGATCGTGTCGTTCCTGTCGCGGCCGATCAGCCTCTCGGTCCGTCTCTTCGCCAACATCCTGGCCGGCCACATCGCCCTGAAGATCTTCGCCTTCTTCGTGGTGCAGCTCCTCGTCGCCGGCGCCTGGGGCGTGCTCTCGCCCCTGCCGCTCGCGCTCACCGTCGCGCTGACGGCCCTCGAGTTCCTCGTCGCGGCCCTCCAAGCCTACGTCTTCGCGACGCTGACGGCGGTCTATCTCGCCGACGCCCTCCACCCCGGCCACTGATCCTTTCCGGCCGGACCCTTCCGCCCTCGACGAACCCCGTTCGAACTTCAGGAGTGTTTCATGGATCCCGTCGCTGCGAAGTACATCGGCGCCGGCCTCGCCTGCCTCGGCATGGCGGGCGCCAGCATCGGCCTCGGCAACCTGTTCGGCCAGTTCTACTCGGGCGCCCTGCGCAACCCGTCGGCCGCCGACAGCCAGCGCACCAACCTCCTCCTGGGCTTCGCGCTCACCGAGGCGCTCGGCATCTTCTCGCTGCTCGTGGCCCTGCTGCTCCTCTTCGCCGTCTGAGTGTCTCTCACGAAACGCCCGCTGCGCCGACGCGCCCGAAGGGAAACGACCGGTGACCGGGCGTTTTGTGAGGCACTCTGACGCGTTTTTCGGGGGCGTGCGGGCCGGCCCAAGGGTTCATCCCATGGGGTCCGCCTCGCGCTCCCCCGCTCGTTGATCCGGCCGCTCCGCCCTCGGAGCCGGCCTTCCGACGTTACCGGACAGGGCCATGGCCGAGCAGAATCCCCTCACGACCCCCTCGCCGAACGCGGACACGACGATCGTTCCGCCGGGAAGCCCCCATACCCATACCGAGCATACCCCCGGCGGCCACGGCAGCGTGTTCCCGCCCTTCGAGAGCCAGACCTTCCTCTCGCAGTTGATCTGGCTCGCTCTCGCCTTCGGCCTGCTCTACTCCCTGATGTCCAAGGTCGCGCTGCCGCGCATCGAGGCGATCCTCGGTGAACGCTCCAACCGACTCTCCGCCGACCTCGGCGAGGCGCAGCGGATGAAGGCCGAGGCCGACGCCGCCGGCGAGGCCTACGAGAAGTCCCTGCGCGCGGCCCAGGCCAAGGCGCAAGGCATCGCCCAGGACACCCGCAACGCCCTCTCGGCCGAGGCCGATGCCAAGCGCAAGAGCCTGGAAGCCGAGCTGAACCAGCGGCTCGCCGCCTCCGAGGCGATCATCCGCGGCCGCACGGCGGAGGCCATGGGCAACGTCCGCGCCATCGCCGGCGAGACGGCCTCGGCCATCGTCGAGCGGCTGACCGGCCAGGCGCCCGACCGGGCGAGCCTGGACCGCGCCCTCGACGCGACGCCCGCCGTCCACTGATACCGTGGGCCGGCGTGCGCGCCGGCCCCGCCCGTTTGAACCGACCCCGCCCGGGCCGCCGGCCGACCGAGAGCTTGAGACCGACATGCTGCTGACCGCCGAATTCTGGGTCGCCGTCGCCTTCGTGGCGTTCCTGGCCATCGTCTGGCGGGTCGGCGGCTTCTCGATGATGACCGGCGGGCTCGACCGCCGCGCCAAGCGCGTGCGCCACGAGCTCGACGAGGCCCGCCGCCTGCGCGAGGAGGCCGCGGCCGTGCTCGCGGACTACCAGCGCCGCCGCACGGAGGCCGAGCGCGAGGCCGAAGCGATCGTCGCCGGCGCCCGCGAGGATGCCGAGCGGATCGCCGCCGAGGGCCATGCCCGCCTCGACGCGTTCGTCGCCCGCCGCACCAAGGCGGCCGAGGCCAAGATCGCCCAGGCCGAGGCGCAGGCCGCCGCCCAGGTTCGGGCCGCCGCCGCCGACGCGGCGGTCAAGGTCTCCGAGACGCTCCTGCGCGAGCGCCTCCAGGGCAATGCGGCCCAGGATCTCGTCCGCGCCAGCCTCGGCGACGTGAAGAGCCGCCTCCAGGCTTGAGCCGCCTCCGGGCGATACCGACCCGCCTCACGAGCGACCGACACCCGGCCCCCGCGCCGGGTGTTTTCGTGTCCGCTCGCGACCCCCGCCGGTCTTGCTGTGCGGCGGCTTGGACCGTTCCGATGAAAAATTTTCAAGACCGGCGAAAAATCACCTGTGCTTGGCCTGTTCGTCTCCGCCGTGTACGAAGAGTGCCTGAAAATATACCCCCGTGAACGCCGACGGGAGAACGGGTGGGGTCACCCGTAAACAACGACAAAGAGGCCACGCTCATGAGCGCCGGAACTGCGACCGACACCACCGCCCTCGACACCTTCTTCTCGTCTCGTCTGGCCGAGACCGATCCCGAGATCGCCAAGGCCATCTCGCAGGAACTCAGCCGTCAGAAGCACGAGATCGAGCTGATCGCCTCCGAGAACATCGTCTCGCGCGCCGTGCTCGAAGCGCAGGGCTCGGTGCTGACCAACAAGTACGCGGAGGGCTATCCGGGCCGGCGCTACTACGGCGGCTGCCAGTTCGTGGACATCGCCGAGGAACTCGCCATCGACCGCGCCAAGCGCCTGTTCGGTTGCGGCTTCGCCAACGTGCAGCCGAATTCCGGCTCCCAGGCGAACCAGGGCGTGTTCATGGCCCTGATGCAGCCCGGCGACACCTTCCTCGGCCTCGACCTCGCCGCGGGCGGCCACCTCACCCACGGCGCGCCGCCGAACGTGTCGGGCAAGTGGTTCAAGCCGGTCTCCTACACCGTGCGCCGCGAGGACCAGCGCATCGACATGGAGCAGGTCGAGCGCCTCGCGCAGGAGCACAGGCCGAAGGTGATCATCGCCGGCGGCTCGGGCTATCCGCGCCACTGGGACTTCGCGAAGTTCCGTGAGATCGCCGATTCCGTCGGCGCCTTCTTCTTCGTCGACATGGCCCACTTCGCCGGCCTCGTCGCGGCGGGCCTGCACCCGTCGCCTTTCCCGCACGCGCATGTCGCCACCACGACGACCCACAAGACCCTGCGCGGGCCCCGCGGCGGCATGATCCTGACGAACGACGAGGCGCTGGCCAAGAAGTTCAACTCGGCGATCTTCCCCGGTCTCCAGGGCGGTCCGCTGATGCACGTCATCGCCGCCAAGGCGGTGGCGTTCGGCGAGGCGCTCAAGCCCGAGTTCAAGATCTACGCCCGTCAGGTGATCGACAACGCCCGGGCGCTGGCCGACACCATCGTCTCGGGCGGCTACGACATCACCTCGGGCGGCACCGACAACCACCTGATGCTGGTCGACCTCCAGCGGAAGGACCTCACCGGCAAGGCCGCCGAGGCGGCGCTGTCGCGGGCCGACATCACCTGCAACAAGAACGGCGTGCCGTTCGATCCGCAGAAGCCGACGGTCACCTCCGGCATCCGCCTCGGCACCCCGGCCAGCACCACCCGCGGCTTCGGCGTCGCCGAGTTCAAGCAGGTCGGCTCGTTCATCGTCGAGGTGCTCGACGGTCTCGCCGACAAGGGCGAGGGCGGCGACGCGGCGGTCGAGGCGGCGGTGAAGGAGAAGGTCCACGTCCTGACCGACCGCTTCCCGATCTACGGGTAGGCCTTCCGGGACGCCCCTCGCTGTCGAGGGCCGGCGCGGCCGCGGATCTTCAGGATCCGCGGCCGTTTTTGCGCGTGCGATCGGCCCTGAAGTCCATCCATGTCAGGTTTTCCGTGCACGGCCGTGTACTTCCGCGTTCCATTCTTGGAATGATGACGAAGCTCGAACGGGCGATCGTCCGATCGTCCGCGGCATCGTTCGGGAGGGCGGTTCCCGCGTCTCTCCCCGCACACGGATTACAGCCTTCGCCTGCCGATGCCCCCGATACCGTTTCCACTTGATCGCTTCGGGTTTGGCCCCGCGCCGTCCTCGCGAGCGGCCGCGAAGCGATCCAGGGCGCGACCTGTCCGGAAAGGTCGCGCCCTGGTTCGCCACGGCTTCGCCTCGCGATGACGCAGGAGAGGCCGAAGTCATCGACCGGATGTCGTATGACGGTGGCCGAAGCGGTGCCGGACGACCTCGTCCGGCCCGGCTCCGGCGAACCCTCCGACCCTCCTGGCAATTGAGCCGCGGCTGGGGCACAGAGGCGTCACGGCCGCGGGGCCGATGGGATGACGAGGTGAGCGCGCGATGCGGTGTCCGTTCTGCGGGGGACCCGACACGCAGGTGAAGGATTCGCGGCCGAGCGAGGATTCCTCCGCGATCCGCCGCCGCCGCGTCTGCCCGGATTGCGGCGGGCGCTTCACCACCTTCGAGCGGGTGCAACTACGCGAACTCGTCGTGCTCAAGCGCTCGGGCAAGCGCGTGCCGTTCGACCGTGACAAGCTCCAGCGCTCGATCGACGTGGCGCTGCGCAAGCGCACGGTCGATCCCGAGCGGGTGGAGCGGCTGGTCAGCGGCATCACCCGGCGCCTGGAGAGCGGCGGCGAGGGCGAGGTCACCAGCGAGGCGATCGGCGAGGCGGTGATGGAAGGTCTCAAGGGCCTCGACGACGTGGCCTATGTCCGTTTCGCCTCGGTCTACAAGAATTTCCGCGAGGCCCAGGACTTCCAGGATCTGCTCGGCACCCTCGGCGGACGGCTGGAGGGTGAGGCGCTGCTGCCCGAGGACCGAGTGCCTGCGCCCGCGCCGCCCGAGGAGGAGGCCGCCGCGCCGCGTCGGCGCCGGCCGGCCCGGCCGCGGGCGTGACGGGCGCGATCGTGGACGCTTCCTCCCAGCGGGCGCGCGACCGGCGCGCCATGCGCCTCGCCCTCGCGCTCGGGCGGCGCCATCTCGGCCGCACCTGGCCCAATCCGAGCGTCGGCGCCGTGGTGGTGGCCGCCGACGGCCGCATCGTCGGTCAGGCGGTGACCGCCATCGGCGGGCGCCCGCACGCGGAGCCGCTTGCGCTGGACATGGCCGGCGAGGCGGCCGTCGGCGCCACGCTCTACGTCACCCTGGAGCCCTGCTCGCATCACGGCCGCACGCCGCCCTGCACCGAGGCGACGATCGCCTCGGGCGTCGCCCGCGTGGTCACCGCGATCGAGGATCCCGATCCCCGCGTCTCCGGCCGCGGCCATGCGCAGCTTCGCGCCGCCGGCATCGCGGTGGAGACGGGCCTGCTGCGCGAGGAGGCCGCCCGGGACCACCGCGGCCATGTCTCCCGCGTCACGCGCGGGCGCCCGAGCCTGCATCTCAAGCTCGCCCGCACCCGCGACGGCTTCGCCGCGCCCTCGACCGGCGAGCGGCTGAAGATCACCGGGCCGGTCGCCGACGGGGCGGTGCATCTGTGGCGGGCCCATGCCGACGCGATCATGGTCGGGATCGGCACCGCGCGGGCGGACGATCCCTCGCTCACCGTGCGGCTGCCGGGGCTCGCCGAGCGCTCGCCGGTGCGGATCGTCCTCGACTCGACCTTGCGCCTCAACCCCGCCGGCCACCTCGTGCGCGGTGCCCGCGACCTGCCGACCCTGGTGCTGACCGGGCGCGGCGCTCCGGCCCATGCCCGGCGGATGCTCGCCTCCTTCGGCGTCGAGATCGTGTTCGTGCCGACCGACGCGCAGGGCCGCATCGATCTCTCCGCCGCCCTCGCGACGCTCGCCGGGCGCGGCCTCACCCGGATCTGCAGCGAGGGCGGGCCGGCGCTGGCCGACGCGCTCGCCGCGCAGGATCTCGTCGATGCCTGCACGCTCGTCACCGGCTCCGCGGTGCTGGGCGCGGCCGGCGGCCTGCCGGCGCTCGGGGCCAATCTCGCCCGCCGTCTGGCGGACGGCTCCTTCGCCGAGATCGAGGCCCGCGTGCTCGGCCCCGACACGGCGGTCACCTACGAGAGGATCTGACATGTTCACCGGGCTCGTCACCGATGTCGGCCGGGTCGTCTCGACGGAGGGCTCGGACCGCCTGCGCCGGATCGTGATCGAGAGCGCCTACGATCCCGCCGGCATCGCGCTCGGCGCCTCGATCGCCTGTTCCGGCCCCTGCCTCACCGCGGTCGCGGTGGAGCCGCACGGGACGGGCTGCCGCTTCGCGGTGGACGCCGCCGCCGAGACGCTGGAGCGCACCACCGTGGGCGCGTGGCGCGAGGGCACGCGGGTCAACCTCGAACGCTCGCTCAAGCTCGGCGACGAACTCGGCGGCCATCTCGTCACCGGCCATGTCGACGGCATCGCCGAGATCCTGGAGCGCGAGACCGTGACCGGCGAGGACAACCCCTGGGGCGCGAGCGAGCGCTTCACCCTGCGGGCCCCGGCGGCGCTCGCCGGCTTCGTCGCCGCGAAGGGCTCGATCTGCCTCGACGGCACCTCGCTCACCGTCAACGCGGTCTCGGGCGCCGATTTCTCGGTGCTGCTGATCCCGCACAGCCTCTCGGTCACGACCTGGGAGGACCGCCGGGCGGGCGACCGAATCAACCTGGAAGTCGATCTCCTGGCCCGCTACGCCGCGCGCCTTGCCGAGACGCGGGGGCTGTTGCAGCGCTGACGGTTTCCAGAGCATCGTCTTTTCAGACAAGCCGGCAGCCACCTTTCGGGACGATGCTCTCGCCGGACGGTCTGCCGCGGGGGCGAGGCGTTCCAAGTCCGCGACCTTTCCGGAGGGGCTCGCGCGCTGGATTGCTTAGGTTGAAGCCTCGCAATGAGGGAGAGGGTCACCCACACCGTCATTGCGAGCCGTCAGGCGAAGCAATCCAGCACCGCGACGGTGCCGGAAGGAGGCGAGCCGGAGATGTCCCGCCTCTCCCACGCCTCCGAACGAGGTCGGCAGAGGCATTCCTGTCTTTCCCGAAGCCCGATGCCGGAACACGTGAGAGCCTGCCCCCATCTGTCGTGCCGATGGGGGCAAACGGGTTGTCCGTCAGGGACAATTAACCGTTCCGTCCGAATCTGACGCGGCGATTCGAGACGGGCCTCGTCGACGCGGCGGATGTCATGACGGAAACGCTCTCCAGGCGGCGCGACAGGGTGCTCGCGGCGCTGACGGCGCTCGCAGGGTTCCTCCTGTTCGCCCTCCTGCTCGGGCGCGGTGCCCTGCGCGATGCCGGCATCAACGCCCACGGTGCCCTGGCCGACGCCTTCCTGCACGGCCGGCTCTGGGTCGAAACGTGTCCGGAGATCGACTGCGCGCTGTTCGACGGGCGCACCTACATCATCTTCCCGCCCCTGCCCGCACTCCTGCTGACGCCGTTCGTGGCCCTGTTCGGCTTTCCCGGTTTCAAGGGCTTCGTGCTGCTGGGCCTGTGCCTGTCGGGCCTGAGCCTGCTCGTCTGGGACAGGATCTTCCGCGCCCTCGACCTTGGCCGGACGGAGGCGCTGTGGCTGCTCGCGGCGCTCGCCTTCGCCAGCCCGCTCTATCAGGTCACCCTGCGCTCGGACGGCGTCTGGTTCTTCTCGCAGACCGTCGGCTTCCTGATGATGAGCCTGAGCCTGTGGGCGGTGATCGGCCGGGTCTCGCTGCCGCTCGCCGGGCTGTTCGTCGGACTCGCCTTCCTGTGCCGGCAGATGGCGATCTTCTATCCTCTCTTCCTGCTGGTTCTGGCGCTGCCCCGCGGACGCCCGCTGCTTGCCAACCCGGCTTCCGTCGCGAAGTCCGCGCTGCTGGCCGGCCTGCCGGTCGCGGCGGCCATCGCCGTCTACTGCGCCTACAACGCCGCGCGGTTCGGCAGCCCGTTCGAGACCGGCTACGCCTTCATCCACAATCCCGGCCAGGAGAGCTTCATCTGGCGGCGCATCACCGGGAGCGGCCTGTTCTCGCGCGACTACCTGCCGTTCAACGCGCTCTACCTGTTCCTGCAGGGCATCCATTTCGAGTTCGGCGGGGCGCAACTGACCACGCTTACCGGCTTCGACAAGGCCGGCACGGCGATTCTCGTCGCCAGCCCCTGGCTGCTGCTGGCGGCCTACGCGCGGCTCGACCGTGTGTTCGCGGCGGGCGCGGCGGTGATCGCGGTCATCGCCGGCATCACCCTGTTCTATCACTCCAACGGTGCCGAGCAGATCGCCACCCAGCGCTACGTCCTCGACTGGCTGCCGATCCTGATCGTGCTGATGGTGCGGGGCGAGCGCCCGCCCGCCTTCGCCGCCCTGCCGCTCCTCGTCACCTGGGGCGTGGTCGTCAACCTCGCCGTGGCGGTGCTGGTCTCCGTCTACAGGCTCTGAGGCACCCTCCGAGGTGTCCCGCGCAGGGGCGAGCCGAAGGTGAGGAGCCGGTGGCCGAGATAGTTCGCCACGGCGCCGACGGCGATGCCGAGGCCGTGCGCGAGCGCCTCGATCGCGGACGGCGTCAGGCCCGGCCGCAGGGCGTCCAGGCCGGCGATCGCCAGCGTGCTGACCGCGAGCACCACGCCCGCGCCGACGGCGTTGACGGCGAGGAACAGCGTGAGTTGCCCGCGCACCGATCCTTTCGACGCCTCCCGGAACACGAAGCGGCGGTAGAGCCAGAACCCCGCGGCCATGCCGACGGCGTAGGCGGCGAGCAGCGCCGCGCCGAAGGGAAGGACGGGCGAGAGCAGGATCCGCGCGAGCCAGTTGATCGCTGCGGCCGAGCCGCCGGCGATCAGGAAGCGGACGGCCTCGTGGCCCGGCACGCCGCTTGCCCTCTCACCTGCCCTCAAGACAGCAATCCTCGCGGCAGGCCGAAGGCGGCGACGGCGAAGGCGAGGCCGGCGATCCCCGCCAGCACGAGGCTCGGGCGATCCTTGAGCGCGAAGGCGACCGGATCGTCGTGGAGCGCGTCGCGGCCCGCCAGCAGCCAGACCCGGCCCATGAACAGGACAAGGATCAGGGGGAAGCACCACAGCGCCAGCGGCGCGGCGAGCACCGCGTGCCGGAACGCCTCGTTGGCCAGATACAGGATGAAGATGACGACGCTGGCCAGCCCCGAGGCGATGCCGAAGGCAAGCACCACCGCCTCGTCCGCCGGCTCGTAGCCGCGCCCGGCGATGGCGCCGGACCGGCCGCGCCGGGCCGCGCCGCGCAGCTCCGTGTGCCGCTTGGCGAAGGACAGGGAGGTGAACAGGAACATCGAGAAGGTCATGAGCCAGGGCGACCACGCCACCGCGACCGCCGCGACGCCGACCGCGATGCGCAGGGTGAACAGGCTCCCCAGCGTCAGCGCGTCGAGCATCGGCACCCGCTTCAGCCACGCCGAGTAGGTCAGGGTCAGGGCGAGGTAGGCCAGCACGCCGACGAGCACCGCCGGCCCGGCCCGGGCCGCCACCGCGAGGCCGCCCGCGAGGCCGAGGCCGAGGGCGGCCAGACCCGCGGCGAGCGGCAGGCGGCCGCTGGCGAGCGGGCGTTCGCGCTTCGACCAGTGGGCGCGGTCGTGGGCGAGGTCGAGCAGGTCGTTCAGGAGGTAGCTCGCCGAGGCGACGAG
The DNA here is from genome assembly GCA_036946625.1 of Methylorubrum populi. Lineage (NCBI taxonomy): Bacteria > Pseudomonadati > Pseudomonadota > Alphaproteobacteria > Hyphomicrobiales > Methylobacteriaceae > Methylorubrum > Methylorubrum populi. The sequence continues at coordinate 1,114,399 of JAQIIU010000003.1, read as the reverse complement.
CCCGAGCGCCAGGAAGGCCATCAGCGCGCTTCCCCAGGCGGCCGCTTCCCCCGCCCGGCCGCCGAGGACCAGCGGCAGGAAGACCAGGGCGTTCTTGGCCCATTGGTGCAGGCGCAGGGCCTCGAGCAGCGCCTTCGGGCGCGCGGCCGCCGGAAACTCCTCGACCGGCTTGCCGAGCGCCCGGGCCGCGCGCCGGACGGCGCCCGAGGCCTCCACCACGATCACCCGGCGTGCCGCCGCCCAGACGGCGAGATCGGCCGCGGCATCGCCCGCGTAGTCGAAGCCCTGCGGGTAGAGCGTCCGAAGCTGGGCGGCCTTGGCCTCGCCCTTGAGGTTGCGCACGCCGTCGCTCGCCACGACGCGATCGAAGACGGGGAAGCGCCGCAGGGCGCGCAGGCCCATCAGCTCGTCGGCGGCGGTGGCGAGCACGATCTCGCGGCCTGCCGCCTTCTGCGCCTCGATATGGGCGAGCAACGCCTCGTTGACCGGAAGCGTCGCGAGGTCGAGGGGCGCGTGTTCCGCGACGCGGCGCTTGAAATGGGCGCGGCCCCGCGGCAGCCAGAGCAGCAGCGCGAACAGGGTCAGCAGGTTGTGCCGCAGCAGCGCGACGACGCCCTCCAGCAGCAGGTCCGTGCGCAGCAGCGTGCCGTCGAGATCGATCACCAGCGGCACCGGCGCAGTCGTCGATGCCTCGGATGAAGCCGCCGTCGTCCCGGCCTCCCGAACCCGTGCCATCGCCATGCCTGCCGCCCTCGTTCGTCCCCGGGATCGCGGTTCGATCGCCGGGATACTGCGATGAGCAGTCTATCGGTCGCGCCGCTTCCGGCGGGTTAATTGTTGCCGCCGTGTTTCCCGCCTGCCTGTGCTTCGACGAGACTCGATGATCCGCTCCTCCGGCATTTCGCTCAAACTTTCCGGATGGCGTCCGCTGGATGCGCCGACTCGCGTCCGCGCCGCCGCGCCACGTCCGCGGGATCCGCCCTGCCGCTTGTGGAGCGCGCGGCACTTGGGCTAACCCTCCGGCCCGCCCCTATCTTGAACGCGAACCCGTCGAGGGAACGGCACAGGCATGGTATCCCGCACCCGCGACGCGGACGCTCCGAGCAGCATCCTGGAAAGCCTCGCCGGCACCCGCGTGCTGGTGGTGGAGGCGCGCTACTACGACGACATCGCCGACGAACTGCTCGCCGGCGCCCGCGCGGCGATCGAGGCGGTCGGCGCCGAGGCGCGGGTCTTCACCGTGCCGGGCGCCCTCGAGATCCCCGCCGCCATCGCCATCCTGATGGAGGCCGGCCGCAAGGCCGGCGGCCCCTACGACGCGGCGGTGGCCCTCGGCTGCGTGATCCGCGGCGAGACCGGACACTACGACATCGTCGCCGGCGAGAGCGCCCGCGCGTTGATGGACCTCTCCGTCGCCGAGCACCTGCCGCTCGGCAACGGCATCCTCACCGTCGAGACCATGGAGCAGGCGCTGGCCCGCGCCCGGGTCTCCGACATGAACAAGGGCGGCGGCGCGGCGGAGGCGGCGCTCAGCCTCCTCGCCATCAAGCGCGCCGCCAATCTGGAACCCGCCCGATGAACCAGCCCGCCGAAACACCGGCCGAACGATCTGCCGAAACGCCCGCCAAAGCGCCCGCCCCGCCGAAACCGAACACCCGCACCGGCGCCCGCCTCGCCGTGGTGCAGGCGCTCTACGAGATGGAGGTCGCGGACAAGGGCGTGATCGACGCGCTGGCCGAGTTCGAGGCCTTCTGGATCGGCCAGGAGGTCGACGGCATCAGTCATCCGCCGGCCGAGACCGCCTTCTTCCGCGACGTGCTGCGCGGCGCCGTGGAGGAGCAGCGCGCCATCGACCCGAAGCTCGACGCGGCGCTCGCCAAGGGCTGGCCGCTGCGCCGCCTGGAGGTGGTGCTGCGGGCGATCCTGCGGGCGGGCGCCTACGAATTGATGTTCCGCCGCGACGTGCCGGCCCGGGCCGCGATCTCGCAATATGTCGACGTCGCCTACAGCTTCTACGGCGGCGACGAGCCGGGCATGGTCAACGCCGTGCTCGACCGGGTCGGCCGCGAGGTGCGCTCCACCGAGTTCGGCATCCCGGCCGCGCCGAAGAAGGGCTGAGGCGAATGGCACGTGCGGGCGAGGAGGCGCTGATCGCGCGCTACTTCGCGCCGCTCAGCGGCCCCGGTGCCGAGGGCCTGCGCGACGACGCCGCCAGCCTGACGCCGACGCCCGGCCACGACCTCGTGGTGACCGCCGACGCGATCGTCGCCGGCGTGCACTACTTCCCCGACGACCCGCCGGGCTCGATCGCCGTCAAGGCGCTCGGCGTCAACCTGTCCGATCTGGCCGCCAAAGGGGCCGGCCCGCGCGGCTTCCTGCTGACGCTGGCGCTGCCGGACGATTGGACGGAAACGTGGCTCGCCGCCTTCGCCGAGGGTCTCGGGCATGCGAGCCGCAGCCACGGCTGCCCCCTGCTCGGCGGCGACACCGTGCGCTCCGGCGGCCCGGCGCTGATCGGCGTCACCGCCTTCGGCGAGGTGCCGGCCGGTGCGATGCTGCGGCGGCAGGCGGCCAGGGCCGGCGACCGGCTCTGCGTCAGCGGCAGCATCGGCGACGCGGCGCTCGGCCTCGCCCTGCGGCTCGCGCCCGATGCCGGGCTCGAACCGGCGCAGCGCGACGTCCTCCTCGACCGCTACCTGCATCCGCGCCCGCGTCTGGCCCTGGTCCCGGCCCTGCGTCGCCATGCCCGCGCCGCCATGGACGTGTCGGACGGGCTGGTCGGCGATCTCGCCAAGATGCTGGCCGGCACCGGCCTGACCGCGCGGGTCGACGTGCGGGCGGTGCCGCTCTCGCCGGCCGCGCGGGCGGCGGTGGACCGCGACGAGAGCCGCCTCGCCACGGCCCTGACCGGCGGGGACGATTACGAGATCCTCTGCGCGGTGCCGCCCGGACGCGTCGCCGCGCTCCTGGCCGAGGCCCGGGCCGCCGGGATCCCCGCTGCCGAGATCGGCGTCGTGGAGGCCGGAGACGCACCGCCCCGCTTTCGCGATGCTCAAGGGCGGGAAACGGCGTTCACGCGCGCCTCGTTCAGCCATTTCTGAGGCCCGCGTGCCGTTTTGCCGCCGGGGGCGAACAGCCCGCGATTGCGTTCGCCCTGCGCTCTATACTTGAGCGGGCGATGGCGGGCGTGTATCGAACAATATAAAATTATAATATTTTTATAAATCGATGGAAAGCCGCGGGCCTTCGTTGCGGGGACCCGAGAAACCTGCATTATCTTTGAGCCAATCAGGGATGAATGAATAATGTTGCAAGTTCACAAGCTTCTGCTCGCGGCCGCCGTCCTGGCTGGGGCCGCGACCCTGCCGATGTGTGCGCAGGCCGAGAGCTCCAAGGGAAGCAAGGCCGAAGCCGCGAGCGCGACGAAGAAGAATCAGTCGAGCGTCGACGAGTTCGAAGAGAACCGGCGCGCGCACATGCAGAAGAGCAAGGAGAACAACGCGAAGAAGGATGCGGAGTGAGGCAGTCGCCTCGACCGTGCGGCGCGTCCGTTTAATCCTGTCGCGTCACGACCTTGGGCCGCCCCTCGCCGTCGGGAAGGCCGGTTCGCTCTCGGCGGTCGCGTGAGGGACGAAGACTTGGAGCCGTGCCCGATCCGGAGGGTCGGGCACGGCTCCGACCTTTCAGGGCGGGACCGTCCAAGGGCGCTTCCGTCCGCGAATCGTCCTACCCCTCGATCCCGACCTGACGCCGGCTCAGCGTCCAGACGCGCTCCTGCAACGCCTCGTCCCGGCTGAGGGCGGAGGACGGTGTCTCGCGGCACTTGGCGAAGTAGCGCCCGGTCATGCCGTCGAGTTCGGGCGCGGTGGCGACGTGGAGCGAGGTCCTGGCGCCCGCCTCGGTCGAGATGAGGAAGGGGCGGATCAGGCCCCAGGCGAAGCCGAGGAGGCCGTTCGTGTTCCTGGCGAAATCGCTCGCCACCACGCCGGGATGGACCGCGTTGACCGTCACGCCGCTGCCGGCGAGGCGTCGGGCGAGCGCGCAGGTGAACAGCACGTTGCCGAGCTTGGCCTGGGCGTAGGCCTTCATCGCCGAATAGCGCCGCTCGCCGCCGAGATCCTCGACATCGATGCGCCCGCGGGTATGGGCGGCCGAGGCGAGGTTGACGATGCGGGCGCGGGGCGCGGCATGCAGCGCGCCGATCAGTTCGTGCGTCAGCAGCACGTAGGCGAGATGGTCGAGGGCCCAGGTGCGCTCGATCCCGTCGACCGTGACGTGGCGCTGCGAAAAGATCGCGCCGGCATTGTTCACGAGGATGTCGAGGGCGGGATAGGCCGCCCTCACCTCCGCCGCGAGCCGGCGGATCCCGGCCTGGCTCGACAGGTCGGCGAGGAACGTGTCCGCCGCGCCGCCGGTCTCCCGGCGGACGCGTTCGGCGGCGCGTGCCGTGCGCTCGGCATCGCGCCCGACGAGGCCGACCCGCGCCCCGAGGCGCGCGAGGCCGAGGGCCGTCTCGGCGCCGATCCCGGAGGAGGCGCCGGTGACGAGGGCGATGCGCCCGTCGAGCCTCACGGGCTCAGAACACCGCCTGACCGACGGCGAGCGCGATCACCACGATGACGATGGCGAGCACGAGGAACAGGCCGAACAGGATGCGGGCGATCGAACTCGCGCCCGACGCGATCCCGGTGAAGCCGAGGGCGCCCGCGACGAGCGAGATGACGAAGGCGATGGCGGCCCACTTGAGAAGCGTCATGGCGGTTCACTCCGAAACGAAAGCGGAGCAGTAACTCCCGCGGGCCGGCGGCGTTCCGTCGCGGCTGGAAGCTTCGTCGCGGCTCGACGCCTCGATGTCGCGCTTCACGCCCCGTCGGTCCGGCGGCGCGGCCGTCCGGCATCGATTGCCGCCCGCGGCGCCGACGACGCCCCGCACTGCAACAAATGGTCCCGGTTGCGGGATGGGACCGGATCTGCGCGTCTGGACTTGTTCACGAGATCCGGTCACCGGCCATCCGGCCGCGGACGTTCGGACGAGAGACGCTTCGATCCGGTGCGATCGAATCGAGCAGCCGGGGAGACGGTATGGGGCGGCTGACCACGGTTCCCGCGAGCGCGATCCTCCTCGGCATCGCGGGGCTGATTCCGTTCGTGGGCTTCGCCGCCCTGTCGGTCAGCGGCACCGATGTCGGGCTCGGCACGATCGGCCTGTCGCCGCGCACGATCCTCTCGGCCTACGGTGCGGTGATCGCTTCCTTCCTCGGCGGCATCCGCTGGGGCGTCGCGGCGGCGCGCGGGGCGGGCTGGCGCGATTACGGCCTCGCCATCGTGCCCTCGCTGCTGGCCTGGGCGGCGCTGGCCGCCCCGGCCCCGTGGGATCTGCGCATCCTCGGCGCCCTGGTGCTGCTGTGGGGCGTCGTCGATCAGGATCTCGCCCGCCGCGGCATGGTCCCGAACTGGATGGGCCGCCTGCGGCTGGCGCTGTCGGGCGTTGCCGGGCTGGCGCTGCTGGCGGCGGCGTGACGCATGGGCGTCATCGCGGGCCGAGGCAGGGTCGCGGCCTTTCCGAAAAGGGCGGCGCCCTGGATTGCTTCGCTCCGCTCGCAATGACGGAGAGGGTGGCCCGCACCGTCATTGCGAGCCGTCAGGCGACGCGATCCAGGAGCGCGACGCAAGCCGGATGAGGCTTTCGCCTCGCGATGATGGAAGCCGGTCGAGAAAGTCTCAGTCCCGCCCCAGCATCGTCCGGCCGATCGCGAACACGCGCCCGTCGCCGAGCAGGTAGGCCGTGAACCCCTGCGGGAAGAGCGGTTCGAAGGCGGCGTCCCGCACGTTGAGCCCGCCCGTGTAGGCGCCGAAGGCCGGCATGACGAGGCGGTGTCCGTCGCCGACGAAGCAGCGGCGGCGCACGGAGCGGCCGCGCATGGTGACCTTGCCGCAGGGGTGGAGATGGCCGGCGATCTCGCCCTCTCCGGCGCCGGCAAGCGGTTCGTGGCGCAGCGTCAGGCCGCCGACGGCAAGTGTCTCGCAGCAGCGCCCGCCGATGCCCTCGCTCACCGCCGCGTCGTGGTTGCCGGCGATCCAGATCCAGTCGCGGCCCTCCTGCAGCGCAGCGATCATGGCGCGGTCGCCGGGCTCCATCCGCTCGGGCCCGCGGGCGTCGTGGAAGGAATCGCCCAGCGCGACGACGCGGGCCGGGTCGAGGCGCTGGACCGCCTCGTGCAGGCAGGCCAGGGTCTCGCGGGTGTCGTAGGGCGGCAGGAACTGGCTGGTGCGGGCGGCGAAGGACGAGCCCTTCTCCAGGTGAAGGTCCGACACCACCAGGGTGCGGTGCCGGGGCAGCCACAGGGCGCCGGTGCGGTCGAGGCTCAGCGCCTCGCCGGCGAGCGCGAGGTCGGTGCCCTTCACGGTCTTCTCGAGTCTCTGGCCGAGTGCCAAGGTCGCATCCTCAGTGTCGCGGAGGAGGCGGCACGCCCCATCAGCCCAAGGCTTCTTGCAGAAGCTCGGCTTCGGCCTCGGCCAGGATCTCGTCGGCCCCCTCCCCGTAGACCCGCTCGCGCCCGATTTCGAGCATGACGGACACGGAGAGCGGCGAGACGCGGTCGAGCGCCCTGTGGGTGATTCGCCCCCGGATGCGTCTCAGCATCATGCCGAGGCGGGTCACGTCGAGGAGTCCGGTTGCCGCATCCTGGCGCGCGGCGCGCAGCAAGAGGTGGTCGGGCTGGTGGCGGCGCAGCACGTCGTAGATCAGGTCCGTCGAGATCGTGACCTGTCGGCCGGTCTTCTTCTGGCCGGGAAAGCGCCGCTCGATCAGCCCGGCGATCACCGCGCATTGCCGGAAGGTGCGCTTCATCATCGCGGATTCCTCGAGCCACGCTTCGAGGTCGTCGCCGAGCATGTCCTCGTCGAACAGGGCCTCCATGAAGCCCGGCGAGAGGGCGGCGCGTTCGCTCACGTCCTTCGTGCACCAGATGGCGATGCCGTAATCGTTGGCGGCGAAACCGAGCGGGCGCAGCCGGGCGCGCTCCAGGCGGCGGGTCAGCAGCATGCCGAGCGTCTGGTGCGCCAGCCGCCCCTCGAACGGGAACGCCGTGAGATAGTGCCGCCCGGCCCGCGGAAAGGTTTCGACCAGAAGGTCGCGCTCGCTGGGCAGGACGGAGTGCCGGCGCTGCTGGGCGAGGTAGTTCGAGAGCTGTGCCGGCAGCCGGTCCCACGCGAACGGGTCGGCGATGATCGCCCGCACCCGCCCGGCGAGGAAGGTCGAGAGCGGGAACTTCGAGCCGGCATAGGAGGGGATCGCCGGATCGGTGCCGGGGCCGGCGCGCGTGACGAGACATTCGTCTTCCGCGAGCCCCTCGAAGCGCAGCACCTCGCCCGCGAACAGGAAGGTGTCGCCGAGGGTGAGCGTTTCCGCAAAGTCCTCCTCGATCTCGCCGAGCGTCCGCCCGCCCTTCGGCAGCACGGTGCCGGGCTTGGCGCGCAGGCTGCGGGCCATGCGCACCCTGATGTGGGTCGATTCGACGATGGTGCCGGCGTTCATGCGGTACTGCTGCGCCACCCGCGCGTCGCGCACCCTCCATTTCCCATCCGTCCCGCGAAGAATCTTGGCGAAGCGCTCGTAAGCGCGCAGCGCGTAGCCGCCGGTGGCGGCGTAATCGACCACCGCCTCGAAATCCTCCCAGGAGAGGCTCGCGTAGGGCGCGGCCGAGGTCACCTCGTCGTAGAGGTCGAGCGGGTCGAAGGCGTCGGCGCAGGCCATGCCGAGCACGTGCTGGGCCAGCACGTCGGGGGCGCCGAGGCGGGCGTCGGGGGTGTCCTGGGCGGCCTCCTCCACCGCGTCGAGGGCGGCGCGGCATTCCAGCATCTCGAAGCGGTTGCCGGGCACGAGATAGGCCTTCGACGGCTCGTCCATGCGGTGGTTGGCCCGGCCGATCCGCTGCATGATCCGGCTCGCGCCCTTCGGCGCGCCGAGATTGACCACGAGATCGACGTCGCCCCAGTCGATGCCGAGATCGAGCGTCGCGGTGCAGACGATGGCGCGCAATTGCCCCGCCGCCATCGCCGCCTCGACCCGGCGGCGCTGCGTGGCGTCGAGGGAGCCGTGGTGCAGGGCGATCGGCAGGGTGTCGTCGTTGAGCCGCCACAGCTCCTGGAAGGTGTACTCGGCCTGGAGCCGAGTGTTGACGAAGACGAGCACCGTGCGGTGCCCCCGGATCAGGTCGTAGATCGCCGGCATGGAGTGCCAGGCGGTGTGGCCCGAGAGCGGGAGCGTCCGGTTCACGTCGAGCATGCGCAGGTCGGGCTTGGCGCCGCCCTCGACCACGACGAGATCGGCCATGGGCGGTGCCGGCTTCCCTCCCCCCGCGGAGGGGGGAGGGTTTTGTGGGACGAGGTATTTCCTCAACTCGTCCGGCTCGCGCACCGTCGCCGAGAGGCCGATGGCGCGGACCTGCGGCGCCAGCCGCCGCACCCGGGCGAGCGCGAGGGAGAGGAGATCGCCGCGCTTCGAGGTGACGAGGGCGTGCAGTTCGTCGAGCACGATGGTGCGCAGGCCGGCGAAGAAGCCTTCCGCCTCGCGGTGGGCCAGCAGCAGCGAGAGCTGTTCGGGGGTGGTGAGCAGGATGTCGGGCGGGCGCTGGATCTGGCGGGCGCGCTTGTGCGCGGGCGTGTCGCCGGTGCGGGTCTCGACCGTCACCGCCAGGTCCATCCCGGCGATCGGCGCACCGAGGTTGCGGGCGATGTCGACGGCGAGCGCCTTCAGCGGCGAGACGTAGAGGGTGTGCAAACCCTTCGCCTTGCCCGTCCGTTCGCTCAGCTCGACCAGGCTCGGCAGGAAGCCGGCCAGCGTCTTGCCCGCGCCCGTGGGCGCGACGAGCAGCGCCGAGCGCCCGGCCCGGACGGTCGCCAGCAGTTCGAGCTGATGCGGGCGGGGCGACCAGCCGCGGGAGGCGAACCACGCGGAGAAACGCGGCGGGAGGTCAGGAGGGGCTGGCACCCGGCTTTGAGCCTGTTGGTATGCGGACATCTCATACGATATCCGGTTGATGAGTTCGGCCTGTCCTGCGTCCTTGCGAGGCGAAGCCGTGGCCATCCAGGGCGCGTCCTTTCCGGACCTGTCGCGCCCTGGATCGCTTCGCGGCCGCTCGCGATGACGGAGGGGGGCCAAACCCGAAGCGATCAATCGGAAACGGTATCACCCAGTGCCTCACCCTGAGGTGCCGCGAAGCGGCCTCGAAGGGTCGTCCAGGAAGCACGCGGCCGGCTGGAAGATCCTTCGAGGCCCCGCTTCGCTTCGCACCTCGGGATGAGGGAGTGGATAGTGGATGGGATTCCTGGGTCGGACAGCCTCTCGGGTGGGGCTTCGATCCCGCAAGCGTCACCGCGTCACGCCAGCGCCATCAGGAAGCGGTCGATCAGCTCCAGGGCCTGCTCCGTCAGCGCGCCGGGATAGCGCACGAAGATGTGGCAGCCGCCGGCATAGACCGCGGTGTGGCCGCCGTTGTCGGCCGCCGCCCACCGGGCCGACATGTAGAGCGTGTCGTCCAACAGCGGGTCGGCGGTGCCGACGGTGAACAGGGCGGGCGGCAGGCCGCGCAGGTCGGCGTAGAGCGGCGAGACGTCGGGGCGGCGCCGGTCGATGCCTTCGCGCACGTAGCCGTCGGCGAAGCGCCTGAGGTCGGTGGTGTTGATGACGAGCCGTTCCTCGCCCCAGAGCCGCACGCTCGGGGTCAGGCCGAGATCGTAGAAGCCGGCGTTGAGATTGGCGCCGCGGAAGGCCCGGGGCAGGCCGTGCCGGTCGCGCAGGCGCAAAAGCGTCATCACCGCGAGATGGGCGCCGACGGATTCGCCGCCGATGGTCAGGGCGTGCACCCCGAGCTCCGCCTTGCCGGGTCCGGCGAGCCAGAGCGCGGCGGCCTCGCAATCTTCGAGGGCGGCCGGATAGGGATGCTCCGGCGCCAGCCGGTACTCCACCGAGAGGCAGACGAAGCCGCAGGCATCGGCGATGCGCTCCAGCCACGGGTCCTGCTCGTCGGCCGCGCCCCAGACCCAGCCGCCGCGGTGGATGTGCAGGTAGGCGCCCCGCGCCTTGCCCTGGGGCCGGATCACCCGCAGGGGCAGCGGCCCGCCCGGCCCCTCGATGGTCAGGGTCTCGGCGCGCGGGCTGCGCGGCATGGCCGGCGAGGCCTGCGTGCCGGCGCGGCGGCGGGCCCGCACCTGCTCGATCGGCAGCGACCAGGGATCGGCTTGCGCGGCGTGCGCGGCCACGATCTCGGCATTGAGCGCCTTCGTCTCGGCATCGATGGTCGCCGGGTCGAACAGAGCGTGGTCGATCATGGCCCTTCTCAGGTCGCGGGGTGTGGGAGCGGCACGCGGGGCGCGGTTCGATGCGGCCCGCCATCTTGAGTGGAACGTGCGGGGATGCCATCTGGCTGCGACCCCGAACGGGCCGAATGCCGCCGCGTGCAGGCGGTTTCGCATGAGTGTGGCCGGCAGGCAACGCCGTGGCGGGGCGGCCACGGCGCGTCGAGGAACAGGCGAGGACACCGACCGAATGATCGGCGATCACGACGCGCGGCGCCGCGCTCCGCCCGACCACGGCGTCGACCCGGCCGATCCGCGCGACGGCGGGCCGCGCCGTCGTTCCGGCCTCGACCGCTTCCTCGGCGGCTCGCCCGCCGCGGTGTTCGTGAAGCTACTGTTCCTGTCCGTGCTGGTCGGCGCGGTGATGGCGATGTTCGGCCTGACGCCGGGCCTGCTGTTCCGGCAGCTCTACGATCTCGGCCGCTCGCTGATCGACCTCGGGCTCGACACCTTCCACGATTTCGGCCGCTGGATCCTCGCGGGTGCGGCGGTGGTGGTGCCGATCTGGCTGATCGCCCGCGTCCTGACCGTGTCGCGGGGGCGCTGAGGGCAGCGCCCTCTCCCGGCGGTCCGCGGCGCGACAAAACAACAGCTTGGAATCGTTCCCGATTGCCCTGCCCGCGCGAACGGTTCTAAGAAAATCGAACAAGCAAGAAAACGCGTCGAGGCGTGTCGTGCAGACCAATTTCGCTCCCGCGCAGCTCGCCGACCCCGCCATGGCGGCCTCGGAAAAGATCCTGCGCACCTGCGTGCATTGCGGGTTCTGCACCGCGACCTGCCCGACCTACCTCCTGCTCGGCGACGAACTCGATTCACCGCGCGGACGCATCTACCTGATCAAGGACATGCTGGAGGGCGGCAAGGCGGCGAGCCGCGAGGTGGTCAAGCATGTCGACCGCTGCCTCTCCTGCCTCTCCTGCATGACGACCTGCCCGTCGGGAGTGCATTACATGCACCTCGTCGACCACGCCCGCACCCATATCGAGAAGACCTACCGGCGCCCGCTCTCCGACCGGCTCTTGCGGGCGGTGCTCGCCCTTGTCCTGCCCTACCCGAACCGGTTCCGGCTGGCCCTGCTCGCGGCCAAGGTCGGCGCGCCGCTGCGCCCGCTCGTCGCCCGGCTGCCGCGGGTCGGCAACCGGCTCGCGGCGATGCTCGACCTCGCCCCCGCGCAGTTGCCGAACCGCAACCCGACCGACCGGCCCGGCACCTTCCCCGCCGACACCGCGGCGCAGGAGATCAGCGACCTGTTCCAGACCGGCGAGGACAAGGGCCCGGCCAAGAGCCGCGGCCGGGTCGCGCTGCTGCGCGGCTGCGCCCAGAGCGTGCTGCGGCCGGACTTCAACGAGGCGGCGATCCGCCTGCTCAACCGCCACGGGGTCGAGGTGGTCCAGCCCAAGGGCGAGGGCTGCTGCGGGGCGCTCACCCACCACATGGGCAAGGCGGACTCCGCCCACGGCCACGCCCGGCGCACCATCGACGCCTGGATCGCCGAGATGGACGGGCCGGGCCTCGACGCCATCGTCGTCACCGCCTCGGGCTGCGGCACGACGATCAAGGATTACGGCTTCATGTTCCGCGACGACCCGGCCTACGCCGCGAAGGCGGCGCGGGTGTCGGCCATAGCCCGGGACGTGACCGAGTACATGGCCGAGATCGGCCTGCTGCCGCCGGTGGAGGACACCGACCTCGTCGTCGCCTACCACTCCGCCTGCTCGATGCAGCACGGGCAGGCGATCCGCACCGAGCCGAAGACCCTGCTGAAGAAGGCGGGCTTCACGGTGAAGGACGTGCCGGAGGGGCACATCTGCTGCGGCTCGGCCGGCACCTACAACATCCTCCAGCCGGAGATCGCCGCCCGCCTGCGCGACCGCAAGGTGGCGAATGTCGAGCGGCTCCGGCCGGACCTGATCGCCACCGGCAACATCGGCTGCGCCACCCAGATCGGGAAGGGCACCGACATCCCGATCCTGCACACGGTCGAGCTGCTCGATTGGGCGACCGGCGGCCCGCGGCCGGAGGCCTTGGCCGGGCTGCCGGTCCGTTCGGCGCCTGCGCGGGTGAGCGCCTGACGTCAAGCCGTTTCTTGCCGCCGCGCACAATTAACGGCCGGCACTTCCTTGACCTCGTTGCAGGTGCGAATTAGGCCGCAACCAGCGTCGGCCCGAGATCGTTTGCAGCTTCATGACAGAGAACCCCTCAGAGACGCCCGTCGTCCTCCTCGTCGAAGATGACGGTCTGCTGCTGATGGAGGCCTCCGATACGCTGGCGGAAGCCGGGTTCGACGTCCTCGAAGCCCCCCATGCCGACAAGGCCCTCGACGTGCTGGAGGGCCGGCCCGATGTCGGCATCCTGATGACCGACGTCGACATGCCGATGGGCTCGATGGACGGGTTCGCCCTGGCCCGCCTCGTCGCCCACCGCTGGCCGGAAATCCCGGTGCTGATCGTGTCGGGCATGGGCACGCCGGGCCCCGGCGACATGCCGGAGGGCGCCCGCTTCATCCCCAAGCCCTACGCGCCGACCTTGCTGGTGCGCACCCTCAAGGCGTGCCTCAAGCGCGCGGCCTGAGGCTTCGACGCCGCCGCACGCATCGCTGCCGCGCCTCGAAGCGGCGGATCGCGGGTTTCGCCGCGGCGCGTTTCGCGGCAGAAGGCGGTGCAGGACGCGCCCTCAAGCGACGCGCGAGTTCAGACCGATCAGTCCGGGTCCCGCCATGACCGCCGAGCCAAAAACCCATCGCCTCGCCACGCAGGCGGTCCATGCGGGCGCCGCACCCGATCCCGCCACCGGCGCGCGGGCGCAGCCGATCTATTTCACCAACGGCTTCGTCTTCGATTCCACCGAGCAGGCGGCCGACATCTTCGCGATGCGAAAGACCGGCTTCTCCTACTCGCGCGGCTCGAACCCGACGGTCGCCGCGCTGGAGCGCCGGATCGCCGCGCTGGAGGGCGCCAAGGCGGCGGTGGCCGTCTCCTCCGGGCAGTCGGCGGTGCTGCTCGTGATGATGACGCTGATGCGGACGGGCGACGCCTACGTCGCCTCGCCACGACTGTTCGGCGGCTCGCTCGGCCTGATGCGCCGCCTCGAAGGCCGCTACGACCTGACGCCGCAATTCGCCGCCGACCTGACGCCGGAGGCCTTCGAGGCGGCGATCACGCCGCAGACCAAGGCGATCATCTGCGAGTCGATCGTCAATCCCTGCGCCACGGTCATGGACATCGAGGGCATCTCCGCGGTCGCGAAGCGCCACGGGCTGCCGCTCGTGATCGACAACACCCTGGCCTCCCCCGCCCTGATCCGCCCGATCGCGTACGGCGCCGACATCGTCGTCCACTCCACCTCGAAATTCCTGGGCGGTTCGGGGCAGGTGATCGGCGGCATGATCTGCGATGCCGGCACCTTCGACTGGCGGGCCCATGGCTCGCGCTACAACCTCATCAACGACCCCTGGCCGGACTATGACGACCTGATCGTCAGCGAGCGCTTTCCCGAGATCGGCTTCGCCGTGGCCTGCCGCCTGTTCGGCCTGCGCGACCTCGGCCCCGGCCTGTCGCCGATGAACGCCTTCCTGACGCTGACCGGCATCGAGACCCTGCCGCTGCGGATGGAGCGCCACTGCTCGAACGCGAGGGCGGTCGCCGCCTTCCTCAAGGACCATCCCGCGGTCGAATGGGTGAGCTATCCGGCCCTGCCCGGCCAGCCCGGCGAGGCGCTCGCCAACCGCTACGTGCCGCAGGGGCCGGGCTCGATCTTCACCTTCGCCTTGAAGGGCGGCGAACCGGCAGCCCTTCGGTTCATCGCGAACCTGGAGCTGATCTCGCACCTCGTGAACATCGGCGAGATCAAGTCGCTGGCGATCCACCCCGCGACCACCACGCACCGGCAGCTCCGCCCCGAGGAGCGCGCGGCCGCCTGCGTCGGTCCCGAGACGGTGCGCCTCTCGATCGGCCTGGAGGATCCCGAGGATCTGATCGCCGATATCGAGCAGGCGCTGGCCCGGATCGGCTGACGTTCCATGACGCGGCGCGGGCGCCTCACCCTCGTCGGTGCCCGCCTCCGCCGACGAGGCGGCGGCGACATCGGATTCCACGGGCTGATGAACGGCTTCTCCTGAATCGGGCGCGCCTGCGCCGGCTGATGGACTGGACCCAGGGCTGCGTCGGCCTGGCGCCGCGATGACGGCGGGACGCAAGGCGAGAAGCCGTCGGCCTTACGGCTCGTCCGTCTTCGCGCGCCGGTCGAGCGCCCGCAACGCGCCGCGAAACGTGCGCACGTCCTGCTCGGTCATCGCCATGCGGTGGAGCATGTCGCGCATGTTGCGGGCGATGATCTCCTGCTTCTCCGGCGGGTAGAAGCCGGCTTGCGCCAGCGTCGCCTCCAGGCTCGCGAACAGCGCCAGCAGCGCCGCGCGGGTGGCCGGCGGCGAGAGCAGTTCGCCGGAGAAGGGCAAGGTCGCGAGCCCGGCGGCGCGGCGCCACTCGTAGCCCATCAGCAGCACGGCCTGGGCGAGGTTGAGCGAGGGAAATTCTTCCGTGACCGGGAAGGTGACGATGGCGTCGGCGAGCGACACCTCGTCGTTGCTGAGTCCGACCCGCTCGCGCCCGAACATCAGCCCGACCCGCTCGCCGCGCCCGATCCGCCCGGCGGTGGCCGTCATCGCCTCCTCGGGAGCGAACACCCGCTTCATCTGCCCGCGCTCGCGGGCGGTGGTGGCGAGCAGGTGGTGCAGGTCGGCGATCGCCTCCGGCAGGGTGGCGTAGACCTTTGCCCCGTCGAGCACGTGCGTCGCGCCGGAGGCCGCCTCCCGCACGCCCTTCTTCGGCCAGCCGTTCTTCGGGGCCACGAGGCGAAGCTCGGACAGGCCGAAATTCGCCATGGCGCGGGCGGCCATGCCGATGTTCTCGGCGAGTTGCGGCTCGACCAGGATGACGACGGGGGTGTTCATCTTTCCCGACATTCGAACGCATCGGAGCGCGCCGCCGGCAAAGCCGGCGGCGCGGACCCCCAAAAAACTCAGATCTTACCGTCGAGGCCCATCTGGTAGTATTTGTGGGTGATCTTGTCCTGGTTCTCGAGCAGCCAGTCGATCGAGGGCTCGTGGGTCATGGCCTTGCGGATCGCTTCGGTCATGCCCTTGCGCTGGATCTCGAACAGCGCCTTGTGGTCGACGCTCTCGGCCTGGATCACGCCGGGGCTGAGCCAGACCGAGCAGATGATGCCGAGATCGTTGGCCTTCTCCCGCGGGATGTAGCCGGCCCGCACCGCGTCGAGCACGCCGTTGGCGATGGCGTACTGCACCGTACCCATCAGGATCGAGGTGTACTTGTTCTCGGTCACGCTCACCTTGGAGACGCACAGCGTCACCGGGCGGACCATGATGTCGGTGTTGAGCAGCGCGAAGACGCGGCTGTGGCCGACGACCTGATCGCCGGTGAGCGTGGCGAGCGCGGTGCCGACCGGGCCGTCGAGCTCGCCGATGATGACCTCCGGCTCGGAGGCGGTGTTGGGCGGGCCGCCCGCGACGAGGGCCTCGCCGGCGCGCAGGACGATGCGGTCGCTCATGGTGTCTCCTTCCTGGCTCGTTGATGCGCGGGTGGTCGCAGTGCCGGCCGCGTTTGTCCAGGCCGGATCGCGCCGCGCCGACCTGCGCGCCGTCGCGGGACCGACATTCGCTTCGGTCGAAGAGCCGGGGATCAGGGTGGCCGGGCCGCGCCGCCTCGTCTATGCCCGCCGCCCATGACGGAATCCGTGAAAGGCGACGGCCTGCGCACCCTCGTGGCGCTGATCGAGATCCAGGGCGGCCTCGTGGGCCTCTGGGCCTTCCTGCAAGACCTGATGCGGACGGCCCCCGCGCTGCCGCTCACGCTGCTGCCCGGCGTCCTGTTCATCGGTCTGGTGCTCGCGGCGAGCGTGGTCGCGGGCGTGGCGCTCTGGCAGGACCGGCGCCTGGGCTACACCCTCTCCGTGCCGGTGCAGCTCGCGCAGGTGATCTGGTTCGTGAGCGCGAGCCTGACCGTCCGCGTCTCGGCGAGCGGCTGGCTTCTGGCCGAGGCGTTCCTGCGCGTCCCCGCGGAGGGCGGCGTGCTGGTGGGCTGGCAGTTCGACGCCGCGCGCAAGGGCGGCTACGCCCTCACCCTCGCGCCGCGGGAGGATTTCACGCTCGCGCTCAACCTGATCGCCCTGGCGATCCTGGTCTGGCTCGGGATTCGCCTTCGCCGCCTGCCGCCGCGCAGAGGGCCGTCGAGCGGGCGGTAACAGAATCGCGCATCCGAAACGGGCCGTCCGGCCCCGGCTTTGTCGCGTTGCTGCGCTGCGTTATAGGGGCGGCGACCAAGGTTCCGGAGAGATGCGCGGGGGGCAGCCGGCCGGCCGCGCGGCACCGGACAAGCGAGGGACCGACATGGCGAAGATCAAGGTGGCCAATCCGGTCGTCGAGCTCGACGGCGACGAGATGACCCGGATCATCTGGGCGGAGATCAAGAACAAGCTCATCCACCCCTACCTCGATCTCGACCTCGACTATTACGACCTCGGCGTCGAGCACCGCGACGCGACGAACGACCAAGTGACGGTCGATGCGGCCGAGGCGATCAAGCGCCACGGCGTCGGCGTGAAATGCGCCACCATCACGCCGGACGAGGCCCGCGTCGAAGAGTTCAAGCTCAAGGAGATGTGGCGCTCGCCCAACGGCACCATCCGCAACATCCTCGGCGGCGTCATCTTCCGCGAGCCGATCATCTGCTCGAACGTGCCGCGCCTCGTGCCCGGCTGGACCCAGCCCTTCGTGATCGGCCGCCACGCCTACGGCGACCAGTACCGCGCCACCGACTTCAAGGTGCCGGGCAAGGGCCGCCTGACCATCAAGTTCGAGGGCGAAGACGGCACCGTCATCGAGAAGGAGGTGTTCAAGTTCCCGGACGCCGGTGTCGCGATGTCGATGTACAACCTCGACCAGTCGATCATCGATTTCGCCCGGGCCTCGTTCAACTACGGCCTCGCGCGCAAGTACCCGGTCTACCTCTCGACCAAGAACACCATCCTCAAGGTCTATGACGGGCGCTTCAAGGATCTGTTCCAGAAGGTCTATGACGAGGAGTTCAAGTCGAAGTTCCAGTCGCTCGGCCTCGTCTACGAGCACCGCCTGATCGACGACATGGTGGCCTCCTGCCTCAAGTGGTCGGGCGGCTACGTCTGGGCCTGCAAGAACTACGACGGCGACGTGCAGTCGGATACGGCCGCGCAGGGCTTCGGCTCGCTCGGCCTGATGACCTCGGTGCTGATGACGCCGGACGGCCAGACCGTCGAGGCCGAGGCCGCCCACGGCACGGTGACGCGCCACTACCGCGAGCACCAGAAGGGCAAGGCGACCTCCACCAACTCGATCGCCTCGATCTTCGCCTGGACCCGCGGCCTGTCGCACCGGGCCAAGCTCGACGACAACGCCGATCTGGCGACGTTCGCCGCGACGCTGGAGAAGGTCTGCGTCGACACGGTCGAGTCCGGCCACATGACGAAGGACCTCGCCCTCCTCGTCGGCCCGGACCAGAAGTGGCTCACCACCGACGGCTTCCTCGACAAGGTCGACGAGAACCTGAAGACGGCGATGGCCGTGTGAGGCTGGAAAGATCCCTCTCCCCTCCGCGGGAGAGGGTGGCTCCCGAAGGGGGCGGATGAGGGGATGCGCGGTCTCCGGACAGACCCGAGCCGGCCCCTCTCCCGCAGAGGAGGAGGGGCGGGAAACGTCAACCCGCCTTCTTCGCCGCGTTGCGCCTGCGCGTCTCGGCCGCCTTCCTGGCCGAGGCCGAGCGCTGCTCCTTGGTGCGGGCGGCGGAGGCCGTGCCGCCGGTCCGGCCGCCCTTGTGCGCGGCGGGATGGTCGCTCGCATGGCCGCGGCCCGAGCCGCCGGGCTTCTTGCCGCCGCCGTCGTCCTTGTTGACGGTGGCCCAGGCGCGGGATTCCGCTTCCCGTTCGGGCACGCCGGGGGATTCGTAGGATTCGGCGATGTGCTCCGCCTTGCGGATCTGCTTGTCCGTGTATTTCGACTTGTCGCCGCGGGCCATGATGCTCTCCCGATCCATTGCGCCGGTCAGGTCTCAGGGCCTGCCCGCCGCGTCGAGGGCCGCCCGCATCCGCCGGATCAGCTCGGCGCGGCGGTACGGCTTGTTCAGGATATCGAACTCCGGACGCTCGCTTCCGGTTCGCTCCAGGCTCGCCTCGGCGTAGCCGGTGGTGAGCAGGATCTTCAGGCCGGGACGGCGGCGGCGCGCCTCGCGGGCGAGCGAGAGGCCGTCCATGCCGCCGGGCATGATCAGGTCGGAGAACAGCAGGTCGATCTCCGGGTGGTCACCTAAGATCTCCAGGGCCTCCCGGCCGTGGCGGGCCATCAGCGTGCCGTAGCCGTAGTCGCGCAGGATCGCCCGGGCGAGTTCGGCCACGTCGGCGCGGTCGTCGACGATCAGGATCGTCTCGGTGCCCGGCCGCTCCTCGGCCGCCGTCGGGGGCCCGCTCGCCGCCGGGTCCGCCGCGCCGGTCGCCGGGAAGGACAGGCGCACGGTGGTCCCTTCCCCCACCACCGACCCGATCTGCGCCGAGCCGCCCGATTGCTTGGCGAAGCCGTAGACCATGGAGAGGCCGAGGCCGGTGCCCTTGCCTTCCTCCTTGGTGGTGAAGAACGGGTCCATCACCCGCGCCAGCACGTCGGAGGGAATGCCGGCCCCCGTATCGGTCACCGCGACGCTGACGAGGCGCGAACCGTCGGGGCGGCCGGATTCCTCGTTGCGCGTGGTGATGGTGACGCGCCCGCCCTCCGGCATGGCGTCGCGGGCGTTGATCAGCACGTTGAGCAGGGCGACCTCGGCCTGGGTCCGATCGATCCGGCAGACGAGGAGATCGGGGGCGAGATCGGTCTCGATCGTCACCGCCTCGCCGAGCGTGCGTTCCGCCAGCTCCTTCATCTCGCCCACGAGATCGTTGAGGTTGAGGGTGCGGCCGTCGAGGCGCTGCTTGCGGGCGAACGAGAGCAGTTGCTGCGTCAGCGTCGAGGCGCGCTCGGCCGCTTCGCGGATGTTGCCGACGGCGCGGGTCATGCGGCCCCGGTCGGCGTCGGGCCGCTCCAGGTTGGTCGCGAGCGAGTCGGCGTAGCCGAGGATCACCTGGAGCAGGTTGTTGAAATCGTGGGCGATGCCGCCGGTGAGCTGGCCGAGCGCCTCCATCTTCTGTGCCTGATGCAGCGAATCCTCGGCGAGACGGCGGCGGGTGATGTCGAGCTGCGAGCCGAAGAAGTAGAGGAGATCGCCGGCCGCGTTGTAGACCGGGCTCACGAACAGCGCGTTCCAGAAGATCGAGCCGTCCTTGCGGTAGTTGAGGATCTCGGTGGCGATGTCCCGGCGCCGCTCGATCGCCGCGCGCACCTGCGCCCGCGTCGCCGGATCGGTCTCCGGCCCTTGCAGGAAGCGGCAGTTGCGGCCGATCACCTCCTCCCGGACGTAGCCGGTCATCTCCAGAAAGGCCTGGTTCACGAACACGATCGGGTGCTCGTCCCGGTTCGGGTCGACCACCACCATCGGCATGCGCGTCATCGACACGGCGGCGAAGAAGATGTCGCTGCCGGACTCGAACTCGTGGCCGGCCGCGCCCGCCTCGGCGCTGGGATGGCTGCCGTGGGGTCGTTTCTCGGGGATGTCGGTCATGCGAACCCGCGGCGTGGCGTTTCTCGACGAGGCCGCCGGCGTCGCCGCCGCATCCTCGATGCAGAGAGTAGGACGAAGCCGCGGGAAGGAAATCGGCCCCGGAGCCGCGCGGCACAGTCGGGAGGGACCGCCCGCGGAGAGCGGTCCCTCGCCCGCACCGTCAGGCCTCCGCGTCGATGCCGAAGCTCACGCTTTCGACGTTCGCCCGCTCGAAGGCCTGCATCACGTACTGGTAGGAGCGCTCCATGTCGCTGTGCGCCTCGTCCCCGCTCTCGACGGGCTTCAGGACGAACATCAGCATCGAGCGGCCGGTGACCGCGTAGCTCTCGCCGACGGCGAAGCTCGCCACTTCCTGGCTGTCCGGCAGGTTGGTGTCGAGGAGCCGGGTCCAGGCGGTGCCGCCCGGCGCCTCCGGGAAGGTGAAATCCACCACGTCGTGATAGGCGTTGTAGAACAGGAGCAGGGTGGCGTCGCCGCCGCGCTTGTGGATGCCGCTCGCCTGGGCGCGCCCGTCGAGCAGCACGGCCAGCGTCCGGGAATGGCCGTCGTTCCAGTTCTCCGGGCTCATCTCGGTGCCGGTCGGCGTGAGCCACGTCACGTCCTTGACGCCGAACTCCTCGTCGTAGGCCCCCGTGACGAAGCGGCCGCGCGAGAGCATCGGCAGGGCGTTGCGCAGCAGGATCAGGCGCTGCGCGAACTCGGCGAGATCCCGCTCCTCCTCGCCGATGGCGCCCCAGTCGACCCAGGAGACCTCGTTGTCCTGGCAATAGGCGTTGTTGTTGCCCTTCTGCGTGCGGGCGAACTCGTCGCCGGCCAAGAGCATCGGCGTGCCCTTCGACAGGAACAGGGTCGCCAGCATGTTGCGCATCTGGCGCAAGCGAACCGAGCGGATCTCGGGATCGTCGGTCGGGCCCTCGACGCCGTAATTGTAGGACAGGTTGTGGCCGTGCCCGTCGCGGTTGCCCTCGCCGTTCGCCTCGTTGTGCTTCTCGTTGTACGACACCGTGTCGTTGAGCGTGAAGCCGTCATGGGCGGTGATGAAGTTCACCGAGGCCCAGGGACGGCGCCCGCGCTTGTTGAACTTGTCGGCCGAGCCGGTGATGCGCGAGGCGAGCGCCGGCAGGAGTCCCTCGTCGCCCTTCCAGTAGCCGCGCACGTCGTCGCGGAACCGGTCGTTCCACTCGGCCCAGCCCGGCGGGAAGCCGCCGACCTGATAGCCGCCGGGGCCGCAATCCCACGGCTCGGCGATGAGCTTCACGTCGTTGAGGACGGGGTCCTGGCGGCAGGTGTCGAGGAAGCCGCCGCCCTCGTCGAAGCCGTAGGGCTCGCGGCCGAGGATGGTGGCGAGATCGAACCGGAAGCCGTCGACCCGCATCTCCGTCGCCCAGTAGCGAAGCGAGTCGGTGACGAGCTGCAGCACCCGCGGATGCGACAGGTTGAAGGTGTTCCCGGTGCCGGTGTCGTTGATGTAGTAGCGCGGCTGGTTCGGCAGCAGCCGGTAGTAGGAGGCGTTGTCGACGCCCTTGAACGAGAGCGTCGGGCCCTTCTCGTTGCCCTCCGCGGTGTGGTTGTAGACCACGTCGAGGATCACTTCGAGGCCGGCGCCGTGCATGCGCGCCACCATCTCCTTGAACTCGGAGAAGGCGAAGTCCGGCACCGCGGCGTAGCGCCGTGCCGGGGTGAAGAACGAGATCGTGTTGTAGCCCCAGTAATTGATCAGGTCCTTCTGCTGCAGGTAATCGTCCTGCACGAAGGAATGCACCGGCAGCAGCTCGACCGAGGTGACGCCGAGGCTCTTGACGTAGTCGAGCACGGCCGGGTGGCCCATGCCGGCATAGGTGCCGCGCAGCTTCTCCGGCACCGACGGGTGCAGCTTGGTGAAACCCTTCACGTGGGTCTCGTAGACGATGGTGCGCTCCCACGGCACGCGGGGCTTGGCATCGCGGCCCCAGGTGAAGGCCGGGTCGATCACGCGGGAGCGGCGGGTATAGGGGGCGGAGTCGCGCTCGTCGAAGGTGAGGTCGTCGCCGGTCTCCATCCGGTAGCCGAACAGGGCCGGGTTCCACTGGATCGTGCCGACGAGCCCCTTGGCGTAGGGATCGATCAGGAGCTTGTTCGGGTTGAAGCGGTGGCCGGCCTCGGGCTCGTAGGGGCCGTGGACGCGGTAGCCGTAGATCGTGCCGGGGCGCGCGTCCGGCAGATAGCCGTGCCAGACCTCGTCGGTGTACTCGGGCAGCTCGATGCGCTCGATCTCCCGCTCGCCCGCATCGTCGAACAGGCACAGCTCGACCTTGGTGGCGTGGGCCGAGAACAGCGCGAAGTTGACGCCGCGCCCGTCCCAGGTCGCCCCGCGGGGATGCGGCGAGCCTTCGCGGATTCGCGTGCGCGACGTGCGCGGCTTCGGCATCCCGGTCCTGTCGGTATCGGCCATCGTCGTCCCATTCTCGCTGGTGGCGGCCCCCGCGGGTCCGGCCGGACTCTGAACGTGCACGGGACGGCTAAGCTCCGTTCCGTCCGACGCGCCGCAGCAAATTTTTGCCCGGCGCGGGCGCGCCGACGCAGATGTGCTAGGCCTTGGACCCAACTCGCGGCGGGGACGCGCGTTGCAACGCCGCCCGCCGACATCGAAGCGTTCGAGCCGGAGACGTGCATGATCGAGGAACCCGAGCGTCGCCCGGCCGGGCTCCAGGCCCTGGCGGACCGCCACGGTGTCGGCCTGGAGGCGGTGCGCCACCTGCTGCGCGCCCTCCAGGCGGGCCAGGGCAACATGGCTCAGTTCGACCACCCCGATCTCGGCGGCTTCGGGCAATGGTCGCGCGGCGGCATGGTGATGGTCGGATCGATGAACGACCACGCGCTGAAGGCTCGGGTCGATGCCCTGTGCACCGAACTCGCCGCGTCGCTGCCTCTCTCCGGCTTCCGTGAGGAAGGGGCCTCCGGCCATTGGTGGCCCGAGGAACTCGGGCTTCCGTCGAGCGCGGGGGCGCAGAACGCGACGCGCTACGCCTTCTTCCCGGAGAAGCGGCGGCTCGCGGTCGAGACCGACGGGTGTTTCGCCCTCTACGACACCGGCGAGCGCATCGTCACCGGCGCCTCGCAGCAGCAGGGCGCCACGGCCTCGCTCCGGTTCAGCGGGCCGCAGGGGAGCTTTTCGCTGGACGATCTCGAGCCGGCGGAGCGTGAGGCGGAAGCAAGGCCGTCCGCTCCGTCCGAACCCACGGCTCTTCGACACGGTTCGACCGGATCGGGCGGCGACTCGTCCGACATCCTCTCGATTCTCGAACGCTTGGCCGAACTTCACAGGAAGGGCGTGCTGACCGACGCGGAGTTCGCGGGGAAGAAGGTGGAACTGCTGGCGCGGCTCTGACCCCCTCTCCGTCGTGGCGAGGCGAAGCCGAGGCCATCCAGGGCGCGCCTTCTCCGGAAAGGCCGCGCCGCCGGATCGCTTCGCAGCCGCTCGCGATGACGGAGGCTGCCGCAGCGCCCGATAACATCGTGGGCCGACGGCTTGTCGCCGCAGGCGCCACCGGACCGTCGCAGCCGCACTAGATGCCAGGCCATGGCCCGGCGCGACCTCATCGACATCGACCGCATCTTCCACGAACCGGCGGTCGCCGATTTTCCGCGCGGGCGCGCGATCCTGGCCCGCTACCCGAACGCCGAGCGGATCGTGGTGCCGTCGCATTGGAACATCCCGGAACTGCACGGCAATGCGGGTTCGGTCGAGGACTGGGTGCGGATCAAGCGCTCGACCCTGGTGCTCGGGGTGAAGAAGGGGCTGGCGATGCGACCCAACGGCCGCTCCGCCCACTTCATCGCGCCCTCGACCTCGAACGGCTGCGCCATGGCCTGCGCCTATTGCTACGTGCCGCGCCGCAAGGGCTTCTCCAACCCGATCTCGCTGTTCGTCAATGTCGAGGCGGTGGGCGCGGCGATCGCCCGCCACGCGGCCAAGCAGGGCCCGCTGCCCGAGCCCGACCAGATCGACGCGGCAGCCTGGGTCTACGATCTCGGCGAGAACGGCGATCTCTCGGTGGATGCGATGATCTGCGACAACGTCCGCGATCTCGTCGCGCTGTTCCGCGGGCTGCCCAACGCCAAGGGCTCGTTCGCGACCAAGGCGGTGAACCGCGATCTGCTGGCCTACGACCCGCAGGGGCGCACCCGCATCCGCTTCTCGCTGATGCCCGCCCGCGTCGCCCGCGTCGTCGACGTGCGCACCGCGCCGATCCCCGAGCGCATCGCCGCGATCGACGACTTCCTGGCCGCGGGCTACGAGGTCCACGTCAATTTTTCTCCCGTCATCCTCTACGAGGGCTGGGAGGCCGACTGGGCGGAGTTGTTCGCGCAGATCGACGGTACGATCTCGGATGCGGCCAAGAACCAGCTCAAATGCGAGATCATCATGCTGACCCACAATGCCGGTCTGCACGCGGTCAATCTCGGCTGGCACCCCAAGGCCGAGGCGCTGCTCTGGCGCCCGGACATCCAGGAGACCAAGCGCTCGGAGGGCGGCGGCGACAACCTGCGCTACCGCACCGGCTGGAAGGGCCAATGGCTCGCCCGCTTCAAGGCCCTGCTCGCCGAGCGGATGCCCTATTGCCGCGTACGCTACGCGTTCTGAGGAAGGATCGAATGACCGCGGCGCGATCGAGCGCGCTGAAGCGGTTCGCCGACGGCATCGAAAACGCCATCGCTCTGCCGTGGTCGACCGGCCCGGCGGAGGGCCAGATCAGCCGCCTGAAAGACGATCAAGCGTCAGATGTACGATCGGGCTGGCTTCGAGATGCTGCGGAAGCGCGTCCTCGGCGCCGCCTGAGCCGCCACGCAAAGTGACGAAGAACCCTGCAACGGCTCAGGCGGGCCGCGTGGTCAGCGCGAGCATGGGCCCTGCCCGACCTGCCGCGCGCCCGGCAGACCATGGCCGCGGTCCGTGCCACCTCCGGCACTCGGCTGAGCAACGTCACGGACCGCAGGCCGAAGCTCGAGCGCTTCA
Source organism: Methylorubrum populi (assembly GCA_036946625.1). Taxonomy (NCBI): domain Bacteria; kingdom Pseudomonadati; phylum Pseudomonadota; class Alphaproteobacteria; order Hyphomicrobiales; family Methylobacteriaceae; genus Methylorubrum; species Methylorubrum populi. The sequence goes on along the minus strand of JAQIIU010000003.1, from coordinate 1,089,352 downwards.
TCGGCGCGACGTGCGCGCCGACCCCTCCTTCCGGTCCACCATCGATCCAAGCATCACGGCACGAGAAAAACCCTTCAAAAAAAGGCCTGAAGTCCCGTCTGGGCGCGCCCGAGGATCAGCGCGTGCACGTCGTGGGTGCCCTCGTAGGTGTTGACCGTCTCGAGGTTCTGGGCGTGGCGCATCACGTGGTACTCGCCCATGATGCCGTTGCCGCCGTGCATGTCGCGGGCGGTCCGGGCGATGTCGAGCGCCTTGCCGCAATTGTTGCGCTTGATCAGGCTGATCATCTCGGGCGCCATCCGGCCCGCATCCATCAGGCGGCCGACCCGCAAGGACGCCTGGAGCCCCAGCGCGATCTCGGTCTGCATGTCGGCGAGCTTCTTCTGCACGAGCTGGGTCTGGGCCAGCGGGCGGCCGAACTGTTTGCGCTCCAGGGTATAGGAGCGCGCCCGGTGCCAGCAATCCTCGGCCGCGCCCATCGCGCCCCAGGAGATGCCGTAGCGCGCCCGGTTGAGGCAGCCGAACGGTCCCTTGAGCCCGGAGACGTTGGGCAGGAGCGCGTCCTCGCCGACCTCGACACCCTCCATCACGATCTCGCCGGTGAGCGAGGCGCGCAGGGACAGCTTGCCCTTCAGGGCCGGGGCGGACAGCCCCTTCATGCCCTTCTCCAGCACGAAGCCGCGGATCGCGCCGTCATGCGCGTCGGACTTCGCCCAGACCACGAAGACGTCGGCGAAGGGCGCGTTCGAGATCCACATCTTGGCGCCCGAGATCCGGTAGCCGCCGTCGATCTTCTCCGCCCGCGTCTTCATGCCGGCGGGGTCGGAGCCCGCATCGGGCTCGGTCAGGCCGAAGCAGCCGATCCACTCGCCGCTCGCGAGCCTGGGCAGGAACTTTTTGCGCTGCTCCTCGGTGCCGTAGGCGTGGATCGGGTACATGACGAGCGAGGATTGCACGCTCATCATCGAGCGGTAGCCGGAATCGACCGCCTCGACGGCCCGCGCCACCAGTCCGTAGGCGACGTAGCTCGCGCCCGCGCAGCCGTATTCCTCCGGCAGCGTGACGCCGAGCAGGCCGAGCGCGCCCATCTGCCGGAACAGGTCCGGATCGGTCTTCTCCTCGGCATAGGCCTCCACGATGCCGGGCCGCAGCGTCTCCTCGGCGAAGGCCTGGGCCACATCGCGGATCGCGCGCTCGTCCCCGGCGAGCTGGTCGTCGAGCAGGAAGGGGTCGTCCCAGACGAAGCCGGCGGAGCCGGGCGGGCGGGTCGGGGCGTTCATGCGCATGTCCTTCTTGAGATTCCTCGTCTCAGGCGGCGCCGGGCAGGCCGCCCGCGTCGCTCACCCGGCGCAGGTGGTGCGCGGTGTCGCCGAACAGATATTCGATCGCGGTGAGACGCCGGAACAGGTGGGCGCCGAGATATTCGAGCGTCAGGCCGATGCCGCCGTGGAGCTGCACCGCCTCCTGGCCGACGAAGCGGGCCGAGCGGTTGACCTGCACCTTTGCGGCCGAGACCGCCGGCCCGCGCTCGGTCGCGTCCGCGCAAGCTCCCATCGTGGCGGCGTAGAGGGCCATGGAGCGAGCCTGTTCCAGCGCCACCAGCATGTCGACCGCCCGGTGCTGCAGCACTTGGAAGCTGCCGATCGGGGTGCCGAACTGCTTGCGGGTCTTGAGGTAGTCGACGGTGAGCGCATGCAGCGCCTCCATCACGCCGACCGCCTCGGCGCTCTGGGCCGCGATTCCCTCGTCCAGCACCCGCTCGATCACCGGCAGGCCCGCATCCGCCTCGCCGAGCAGGGCGTCGGCGGGGAGCGCGACGCCCTCCAGGGTGAGGTCCGCCGCCCGGCCGCCGTCCTGCGTCGGGTAGGCCTTCAGGGTCAGGCCGGGCGCGTCGGCGGGCACGAGGAACAGGCTGATTCCCGCCTCGTCGCGCCGCCCGCCGGCCGTGCGGGCGCTCACCACCAGGGTCTGCGCCGCGTCGGCGTTCAGCACCACGCATTTGGCGCCGTCGAGCCGATAGCCGCCGCCCTCCCGGCGCGCCGTCGTTGCCACGTCGGCGCGGTCGTAGCGGGCCTGCCGCTCGCCGTGCGCGAGGGCGAGGCGGTGACTCCCCTCCGCGATGCCCGGCACCAGCGCTTCCCGCTGCGCCGCGCTGCCGGCGAGGCGCAGGGCGCCGCCGCCCAGCACCACGCTGGCCAGATAGGGCTCGGGTGCGAGGTGCCGGCCGAGCGCTTCGACGGCGATCACGGTCTCGATCGGGCCGCCGCCGAAACCGCCATCCTCCTCGGCGAAGGGGAGGCCGAGCAGCCCCAGCTCGGCGAGTTGGGCCCAGGCCCCCTCGTCGAAGCCGAGCGGCTTGCGGCGCGCGGCCTCGACCTGCTCCAGGCTGCCGTAGCGGTCGGAGGCCCAGCGCTGGACCGAGTCCTTCAAGAGGCTCTGCTCGTCGGTGAGATCGAAATCCATCGCGAAAAATCCTTCAGAGCCCCAGGATCGCCTTGGCGATCACGTTGCGCTGGATCTCGTTCGAGCCGCCGTAGATCGAGACCTTGCGGGTGTTGAGGTAGGCCGGCGTAGCGAAAGCCTCCCAGCCGAGCGGGTCCGCGTCGTCCGGTACGGGCGCCGGCAGGCTCAGGGGGCCGGCGAGCTCGACCAGCAATTCGGTCGCGGCCTGCTGCAGCTCCGAGCCCTTGATCTTGAGGATCGAGGAGGCCGGGTCGGGCTTCGAGGCGTCGCGCCTGGATTGCGCCGCCGCCACCCGCATCTGGGTGATCTCCAGTGCCTTCAGCTCGATCTCGATCGTCGCGACCCGGGCGCGGAAGTCGGCGTCGTCCCACATCGTGCCGGCGCCCGCCGGGGTTTCCCGCGCCAGCCGCTTCACCCGGGCGACGCGCTCCTTGGTGAGGCCGATGCGGGCGATGCCGGTGCGCTCGTTGGCGAGCAGGAACTTTGCGTAGTCCCAGCCCTTGTTCTCCTCGCCGACGAGGTTCTCGACCGGCACGCGCACCGAGTCGAAGAAGACCTCGTTGACCTCGTGGCGCCCGTCGATCGTGACGATCGGGCGCACCGCGATGCCGGGGCTCTTCATGTCGACGAGCAGGAAGGAGATGCCGGCCTGCTTCCTCGCCGCCGGATCGGTGCGCACGAGGCAGAAGATCCAGTCGGCGTATTGGCCGAGCGTGGTCCACGTCTTCTGGCCGTCCACCACGTAGTGGTCGCCGTCCCGCACGCCCTTCGTCTTCAGCGAGGCGAGGTCCGAGCCGGCGCCGGGCTCGGAGAAGCCCTGGCACCACCAATCGTCGAGATTGGCGATGCGCGGCAGGAAGCGCCGCTTCTGCGCCTCGTCGCCGAAGGCCGCGATCACCGGGCCGACCATGAAGCAGTTGAATTGCAGCGGCAGCGGCACCGCCGCCTGCATCAGTTCATCCATGAAGATGGTGCGGCGGATCGGGTCCCAGTCCTGCCCGCCCCACTCTTTCGGCCAGTGCGGCACCGCCCAGCCCTTCGCGTTCAGGATGCGCTGGGAGGACACGTAATCCTCACGCGCCAGCGAGCGCCCCTCCGAGACCTTCCGGCGGATCCCGGCCGGGATCTCGCTGCGGAAGAAGGCGCGCACCTCCTGGCGGAAGGCGGTCTCCTCGGGCGTGAAGCGCAGGTCCATCGGTCTCACTCCCGCTCGATCTCGAACAGGCCGGCACAACCCTGGCCGCCGGCCACGCACATGGTGACGACCGCGTAGCGCACCCCGCGCCGCCGCCCCTCCAGCAGGGCGTGCCCGACGAGGCGGGCCCCCGACATGCCGAACGGATGGCCGACGCTGATCGCGCCGCCGTTGACGTTCACCTTCTCGGGATCGAGCCCGATCCGGTCGCGGCAGTAGATCGATTGCGAGGCGAAGGCCTCGTTGAGTTCCCACAGGCCGATATCGTCCACGGTGAGCCCGTTGCGTTCGAGCAGGCGCGGCACCGCGAAGATCGGGCCGATCCCCATCTCCTCCGGCCCGCAGCCGGCGGCGGCGAAGCCGCGCACGATCCCGAGCGGCTTGAGGCCCCGTCGTGCGGCCTCCTCCGCCGACATCAGCACCGAAGCCGAGGCGCCGTCCGAGAGCTGGCTGGCGTTGCCGGCGGTGATGAAGGCACCCTCCCCGCGCACGGGCTTCAGCTTGGCGAGGCCCTCCAGCGTGGTGTCGGGCCGGTTGCCCTCGTCACGCGCCAGACGCACCGCGACCTCGCGGGTCTCGCCCGTCGCCTTGTCGGTGACCGCCTGGACCGCGTCGATCGGCACGATCTCGGCGTCGAACAGTCCGGCCGCCTGCGCCGCCGCGGTCCGTCGCTGGCTGGCAAGCGCGAACGTGTCCTGCGCCTCCCGCGAGATTCGATAGCGCTCCGCCACGATGTCGGCGGTCTCGATCATCGGCATGTAGATCGCCGGCAGGTTCTGCTCGAGCCAAGCGTTGCGGGTGAGTTCGCGCCGCACCTGCGGCTGGACCAGCGAGATCGACTCGACCCCGCCCGCGACTGCGACCGGCACCCCGTCGAGCCGGATGCGCTTGGCCGCGTCCGCGATCGCCTGGAGGCCGGAGGCGCAGAAGCGCGAGACCGTGACGCCGGCCGACCGCACGGGGATGCCGGCGACGAGACTCGCGTGCCGGGCGACGTTGCCGCCGGTGGCGGCTTCCGGGTAGCCGCAGCCCATCACGACCTCCTCGACGGCGTCGGGCTCGACGCCGGCCCGGTCGAGGGCGTGCCGGATGGCGTGGGCGGCGAGGTCCGCCCCGCCGATGAGGTTCAGCGTCCCGCGATGCGCCTTGCCGATGGGCGTGCGGGCGGTGGCGACGATCACGGCGTCGGTCATCGGAAGCTCTCCATGGGCTGATGCTGGATACCTCTCCCCCCTGGGGGGAGGGAGAGCGACGCGCTCACCGGGCGTCCCACTCGGAAAACCCCCTGCCCTCCCGGGCGAGGCGGGCGAGCAGCGGCGCGGGGCGCAAGGATTCGTCCCCGGCCTCCTCTGCGAAGCGCCCCAGATCGGCGGCGACCCTGGCCAGGCCGAGCCCGTCCGCCCAGTGCATCGGGCCGCCGCGCCAGGCCGGCCAGTTGTAGCCGTTGAGCCAGATCGTATCGATGTCGCCGGGGCGTGCCGCGATGCCCTCCTCCAGGATGCGCGCGCCCTCGTTGACCATCGGCAGCATCAGCCGGGCGACGATCTCCTCGGCCGAGAAGTCCCGCCGTGCGATGCCCCGGCGCTCGGACTCGGTCGCGATCAGCGCCTCGACCTCGGGGTCGCGGACACCCGTGCGGGCGCCCTCCGGGTAGAGATGGAAGCCCCGCCCCGTCTTCTGGCCGAGGCGGCCCGCCTCGCAGAGCGCGTCGGCGATCGGGGCCTTGCCGCCGGTGGCCTTGCGGGTGCGCCAGCCGATGTCGAGCCCGGCGAGGTCCGCCATCGCGAAGGGGCCCATGCGGAAGCCGAACGCCGTCACCGCCGCGTCGACCGCGTGCGGCAGCGCGCCCGCGAGCAGCAGGCGCTCGCCCGCGGCGCTGCGGCGGGCGAGCATGCGGTTGCCGACGAAGCCGAAGCAGACGCCGACCGTCACCGGCAGCTTGCCCAGGCGCCGCGCGAGGTCGTTGGCGGTGGCGAGCGTGTCCGGCGCGGTGTCCTCCGCCCGCACCACCTCGACGAGGCGCATCACGTTGGCGGGGCTGAAGAAGTGCAGGCCGAGCACGTCGCCGCGCCGGTCGGTGGCCGCGGCGATCCGGTTCACGTCGAGATAGGAGGTGTTGGTCGCCAGGATCGCGCCGGGCTTGGCGATCCGGGCGAGCGCCGAGAAGATCGTCTCCTTGACCCCCATCTCCTCGAAGGCCGCTTCGACCACGATATCGACCCCGGCCGCATGCTCCAGCCCGACCCGGCCCTCGATGCGGGCCAGCCGCTCCGCCATCGCGGCCTCCGTCAGCGAGCCGCGCTTGACGGAGGCCGCGTAGGTGGCGCGCATCCGCGCCAGGCCGCGGTCGAGGGCATCCTGTTCGGTCTCGATCACCGTGACGGGGATGCCCGCATTGGCAAAGCACAGCGCGATGCCGCCGCCCATCGTGCCGGCGCCGATCACCGCCGCGGAGGCGATCGCGCGGCGCGGCGTGTCCTTGGCAAGGCCCGGCACCCGTGCGGTCTCGCGCTCGGCGAAGAAGGCGTAGCGAAGAGCCTTCGACCGCGGATCGTCCACCAGGGCGAGGAAGCGGGCGCGCTCGGTCTTCACGGCCTCGTCGAAGGGCTGCTCGAACCCGGCGCGCACGGCCTCGACCAAAGCCGCCACGTTCGGCTGGCCGGGAGCCCGCTTCAGGGCCTCGGCGGCGCGCGCCTCGAAGCCCGTGCGCGCCGGCTCGTCCATCCGCTCGGCGCGGTCGCGGATCCGCGGCAGCCGCTCCTCTCCCGCCAGCCGCAGGGCGAGCGTGCGGGCGCCGCCCACGAGATCGCCCGGCTCCAGCGCATCGGCGAGGCCCGTCGCGACCGCCGTCCGCGCATCCACCGGCTCGCCGCCGAGCATCATCGCGAAGGCGGCTTCGGGACCGATCAGACGGGGCAGGCGCTGCGTGCCGCCCGCACCCGGGATCAGGCCGAGCTTCACCTCCGGCAGGCCGAGCTTCGCCGCGGGACCCACCACCCGCCCGTGGCAGGCGAGCGCCAGTTCGAGGCCGCCCCCGAGCGCCGCCCCTTGAATCGCCGCCACCACGGGCTTGGAGGCGGCCTCGATCCGGACGACGAGATCCGTCAGCAGCGGTGGGCTCGGGGGCTTGCCGAACTCGGAGATGTCCGCTCCGCCGACGAAGACGCGGCCCTCGGCCGCGAGCACCACGGCGCGCACCGCCGCGTCGGCGAGGACGTCGATCAGGGCGCGGTCGAGGGCCGCGCGCAGGGGGGCGCCGAGCGCGTTCACCGGCGGGCTCACCAGCGTCAGCACGGCGACGCCATCCCGCACCGCTTGCCTGAGGATGGGCTGCCCGGAAGCCTCCTGGCGCGTCATGCGATCCTCCATGTTGTTCTGCATTGCAGAATTCAATATCAATATTTCAGTTGCGTTTCACGCACTTGTGGCCGCTTTGTCAAGAACGCTTCGTAGAGATCGGCCATCCCCCGCTCATAAATAATTCTGCAATGCAGAATAACTGTTCGCATTGATTTGACAAAGCCGAAGTCGGCGTGTCAGTCACGAGCCGCTTCGGATCGCCTCGCGATTCGACGGAACCGACGCGGAACCGAAGATTTCGCGCGTGGAACGAAAGATGGCCGCGCGGGTCGTCGCACCTGCGCCGGGAGGAATTGCCATGCTTCGCAGAGCCGTCGCGGTCGCGACGATCGCTTTCGCCGCCCTGTGCGGGAACCGGGCCAGCGCCGACGACATCCTCGTCGGTGCCCACATGCCGCTCACCGGTTCCCTCGCGCGCTCGGGTCAAGCCTTCGACGAGGGCATGCGCGTGGCGGTTCAGATGTTCAACGCGCGCTCCGGGACGCACAAACTCCGTCTCCGAGTGATCGACGACGAGAGCACGCCGGCCAAGGCGGTCTCGGCGGTGGAGAAGCTCGTCGCGGACGGGGCCGTGGCGGTGATCGGCGGCTACGGCTCGAACATCGTCGGCCCGGCCTCCGACGCCGCCAACCGGCTCGACACGACCTACATCACGGCCGGAGCGGCGAGCGACGAGCTGACGAAGCGGGGCCTGAAGACTTTCTTTCGGATCAACAACAACGCCGGATACCAGCGCGGCATGGTCGGCCTGCTGAAGAGTCTCAAGCCGGCCTCCGTCTCGATCGTCGCCTCGACCAAGGAATCGCCGTCGCTGCTCGCCAAGGGCCTTCAGAGGGATCTGTCGGCCGAAGGCGTCAAGGTCACGCTGCACGAGTTCGACCCGGCGATCACCGATTTCAAGCCGATCATCAACAAGGTCAAGCTGCAGGATCGGCCCGATGCCCTGGTGATGGCGGCCTACGAGAACGACTACGTCGGCATCATCCGCGCCGCCAGGATCCTGAAACCCTCGGTCAAACTCATCGTCGGTGCGTGGGCGCTCGCCGTGCCGAAGCTGTATCAGGAATTCCCCGACCTGATGAACAACGTCGTCGGGGCGTCATTCCTGCCCTTCCCGGTCGAGATCGAGGACGAGGAGGGCAAGGGCTTCGCCGAGGCCTACAGGAAGACCTACGACAAGGACGTCGATTACCACTCGACCCTCAGCTTCGTCGAGACCACGATCCTGGCCGAGGCCATCGCGAAGGCCGCCGAGGCCGGCACGCTCCGGACGGGCGGCCTGACCGAAGCGATGCGGACGACCGATCGGAAGACCGTGCTCGGCCCCGTGCAGTTCGATGCGACCGGCGACAACCCGCGCTTCTCGGTGGCGATGGGTCAGCATCGGGCGGGCAAGATCGTGCTGGTCTCGCCGCGATCGGCGGCGACCGGCGACCTCGTCCTTCCGGCACGCCCCTGGTGAGGCCGACATGATCGAACTCCTCCTGCAGGCCCTGTTCTCGGGCCTCCTCGTCGGTGGCGTCTACGCCCTGGTGGCCCTCGGCCTGGCCATTTCCTTCGGCGCCATGCGGATCATCAATCTCGCCCACGGCGAGTTGGTCCTGCTCGCCGCCTACTGCGCCTACGTCGTCGAGGCCCGCGCCGGCCTCGATCCCTACCTCGCGATCCCGCTGGCACTCGTCGTCGTGACGCTCGTCTGCACCGCCGTCTTCCTGATGATCGACCGCATCCGCGACCATCGCGAGCTGAACTCGCTGATCCTCACCTTCGGGGTCGGCATCGTCCTGACGAACGCGATCCTGCTCGTCTTCGCGAGCGACGTGCGCACCACGTCCTCTCCGGTCCTGCAGGACGCGACGGTGCTGGAGCCGATCTACGCCATGAACGGCGAGCTGATCGCCTTCGCCTTGAGCCTCGTCCTGATGGTCGCCCTGTGGTGGTGGCTCAGGAAGAGCTGGTATGGACGGGCCGTTCGCGCCGTCTCGTCGAACCGGGCGGCCGCCACGCTGATGGGCATCAGCCCCGTGCGCACGGAACTCACCGCCTTCCTCGTGGCGGGCGCCCTGGCGAGCTTTGCCGGGGTGGCCCTCTTCACGATGAGCGTGGTGCAGCCGGCACTCGGCCACGCGCTGACCGTCAAGGCCTTCATCGTCACCGTACTGGCCGGCGTGGGCTCGATTCCCGGCGTGTTTCTCGCCGCGATCCTGCTCGGCATCACCGAGGCGCTCACCGTCACGCTCGCGAGTTCCGCGCTTCAGGAACTCGTCGGCATGGTGCTGTTCCTCCTCGTCCTGTTCCTGCTGCCGAACGGCCTGTTCGGCGCCCGTGCCCGCCGCGGCTGAGGTGCCCGCATGACCCCTCTCACACCCACGGCCCTGCCGCGCGGCGGTGCCGCCTCTCGCGCCGCGCTCCCCGGGAAAGCGGCCCTCGCCGCGGGCCTGCTCGTGCTGGCGCTCCTGCCGGTGATGACGGGCGCGAGTAACTACATGCTCGGCCTCCTGATCTCGGCGCTGATCCTGGCCGGCATCGCGCTCGCCTGGGCGCTGCTCGGCAACCTCGGCGGCATGGTCTCGTTCGGCCATGCCGCGTTCTTCGGGGTCGGCGGCTACGCCTCGGCCCTCCTCTCGGGCAAGCTCGATCTTCCGGTGCTGCTCACCGTGCCGGCGGGCGGCCTGATCGCCGCGGCGGCTTCGCTCGCCATGCTGCCGGCCCTGCGGCTCTCCGGTCCCTACTTCGCGCTCGCGATCCTCGCCTACGCGCAGATCTTCCGCATCCTCGCGACCGAAGCCTCCTGGCTCACCGGCGGTGGGGCGGGCCTCCAGGGCATTCCCGGCCTGCCCAGCGTGTTCGGCCTCGACCTGGCGAGCCGCACCGGCAGCTATCTCCTGCTCGTTGCGATCGTGACGCTCTGCGCGCTGGCCTATGCCGCGGTCCGGCGCAGCCCGGTCGGCCTCGCGCTCCGCGCCATCGCCGAGAGCGAGGATGCGACACGGGTCGTGGGCGTCAACAGCATCCTCCTGAAGTCGATGATGCTGCTGCTCTCGGCCTTCATCGCCGGCGTGTTCGGAGCGCTCAACGCCCACATCATCGGCTTCCTGGAGCCCGAATACGCCTTCTCCGGCATCTGGAGCCTGATGCCGATCATCGCGGCGATCTTCGGCGGCTATCGAACCGTGATCGGCCCGATCGGCGGGGCGGTGATCATCTATCTGTTCGATCAGGTGGTGGCGAAGGGGCTGATCGCGGTCGGCCACCAGATCATCCTGGGCATCGTCCTCGTCGTCATGGTGCTGGCCGCGCCGAACGGCCTTCTGGGTCTGATCCGCGCGAAGGGAGACCGCGATGCTGCAGCTTGAAGCCGTCACCGTCCGCTTCGGCGGGCTGGTCGCCTTGCGCGACGTGTCCTTCGCGATCGAGCCGGGCGAGATCGTGGGCCTGGTCGGTCCGAACGGCGCCGGCAAGACCACCCTGTTCAACGGCATCTCGGGGCTGACGCGGGTGCGCGGGCGGATCCTGTTCCAGGGCCGCGACGTGACGAAGCTGCCGCTGCACCGGCGCGCCCGGCTCGGCATCGGCCGCACCTTCCAGATCCCGAAGCCGATGATGCACCTGACCGTGCGGGAGAACCTCGCGGTCGCCCAGATCTTCGGCGCAGGCCGCCGCGATCCGGGGCGCATCGAGGAAATCCTGTCCGTGCTGGAATTGCAGCAACAGGGGGACCGCCCGGCCGAGAGTGCGCTGGCGCTCCAGGAACTGAAGCGGCTGGAGATCGCCAAGGCGCTCGCCACCGAGCCGAAGCTCCTCCTCCTCGACGAGGTGCTGGCGGGGCTGGAGAGCCAGGCCAAGCGTCAGTTCACGGCCAAACTCAGGGAACTGCATCGGCGTTTCGGACTGACCATCGTCATCGTCGAGCACGACATCGAAACGATTTCGGGACTCTGCTCACGGGCCGTGGTCCTGAACTTCGGCGAGGTCATCGCCGACGGCACGCCGGCGCAGGTCTTCCGCGATCCCCGCGTCGTCGAGAGCTATACGGGGGCCGTCCATGCTTGAGCTTCGGAATCTCCGGGCCGGCTACGGCCACATCACGGTGCTGTGGGATCTTTCGCTGCGTTTCCGCGAGGGGGCCCTCACGGCGATCGTCGGCCCGAACGGGGCGGGCAAGACGACCCTGCTGCGCACGCTCACCGGCCTGATCCCGCACGACGGCGAGATTCGCCTGAGGGGCGAGCGGCTCACCGGCAAGACCTGGGAGCTTGCGGACCGGGGCATCGTCATGGTGCCCGAGGGCCGGCTCGTCTTCCGCGACATGAGCGTGGAGGAAAATCTCTGTCTCGGCGCCTACCCGAAGCGCTGCCGCGGCGACCTCGCCGCCGGCCTCGACCGGGTCTACGGCCTCTTCCCGCGCCTGCGCGAGCGGCGGGGCCAGGCGGCGGGCTCGCTCTCGGGCGGCGAGGCGCAGATGCTCGCGATGGGCCGGGGATTGATGTCGCAGCCGCGGATCCTGCTCATCGACGAGCCGAGTCTCGGCCTCGCGCCGGTCATCGTCATGGAGGTGTTCGACATCATCGCGCGCCTCAAGGCAGCCGGGACGACGATCCTGCTGGTGGAGCAGAACACCCGCGTCGCCCTCTCGGTCGCGGACGACGTGCATCTCCTGCGCGGCGGACAGGTGCGTCTCACCGCCCCGGCGGCGGACGTCGATCTCGATCGCCTGCACGATCTCTACTTCGCGCGGGAGGCGCAGGACGCGTGAGCCGCCTCCCGCCGATCCTGCGCGACAACCTCGCCCTGCCGGTGGTCGCCGCGCCGATGTTCATCGTCTCGGGGCCGGAACTGGTGATCGCCCAGTGCCGCGCCGGCATCGTCGGCTCCTTCCCGGCGCTCAACGCACGGCCGGCCGCCACGCTCGACGCCTGTCTGACCCGGATCACCGGCGAACTCGCCGCGGCGCGCGCGGCGGACCCCGCCGCCAGGATCGCGCCGTTTGCCGTGAACCTGATCGTCCATGCCTCGAACGACCGGCTGGCGCAGGACGTGGACGCGTGCGTGCGCCACCGGGTGCCGATCGTCATCACCAGCCTGCGCGCACCGGACGCCGTGGTGCGGCCGGTGCACGCCTATGGCGGCCTCGTCTTCCACGACGTCACCACCGTGAAGCACGCCGGGAAGGCACTGGAGGCGGGTGTCGACGGGCTGATCCTCGTCTGCGCCGGGGCCGGGGGACATGCCGGCACCCTCAGCCCCTTCGCGCTCGTCGGCGAGGTGCGCCGCTTCTACGACGGGCTGCTGATCCTGTCGGGAGCCATCACGACGGGCTCCGCGATCCTCGCGGCGCAGGTCATGGGCGCGGATCTCGCCTATATGGGCACCCGCTTCATCGCCACCGCCGAAGCAAACGCTGCCTCGGCCTACAAGGCCATGGTCGCGCAAAGCCGCGCCGCGGACATCCTGTACACGTCCTTCTTCACCGGCGTTCCGGGCAATTACCTGTCCCCGAGCATCCGCGCCGCGGGGCTCGACCCCGACGCGCTGCCGGCCGCCGACAAGAGCGCGATGAGCTTCGCCAGCGATCGTGTGAAACCTTGGCGCGACGTGTGGGGCGCGGGCCAGGGCGTCGGCACGATCCGCGACGTGCCGCCCACGGCCGAGGTCGTGGCGCGCCTCGCGCAGGACTATGCCGAAGCCCGTGCCCGGCTGGCGGCCTGAAGGAACCCGGACCCATGAGCGAGACCCTGCGCATCACCGACCCGACGGACGGCGTGCGCCTCCTCACCATCGACCGCCCGGCTCGGCGCAACGCCCTCGACCGGGCGACCTACGGAGCGCTCAGGGCCGCCGTCGGACAGGCGGGCGTGGACGACACCGTGCGCGTCGTCGTGCTGACCGGCGCGGGCGGATGCTTCACGGCCGGCAACGACCTCGCGGATTTCCGCGATACGGCGGATACGGGTGAGGAGAGTCCCGGCCTGTCCTTCCTGCGGGTGCTGTCCGCCTGCCCGAAGCCGGTGGTCGCCGCGGTCGAGGGCCATGCCGTCGGCATCGGCACGACACTGCTCCTGCATTGCGACTTCGCCTATGCGGGGACGCGCGCCCGGTTCCGCCTCCCCTTCGTGAGCCTCGGGCTCAGTCCCGAAGGGGGGTCGAGCTACCTGCTGCCCCTGGTCGCCGGCAAGAAACGCGCTGCCGAACTGCTGATGCTGGGCGAGCCCTTTGGGGCCGAGGCGGCGCTGGAGGCCGGGATCGTCAACGCGGTGGTCGCCGAGGGCACGGTCCTGCGCACCGCGCTGGAGCGGGCGCGGGCCCTCGTCGCGCTGCCGCCTGCCTCGGTCGCAGCCACCAAGCGCCTGTTGCGGGCCGTCCACGAGGCGGCGTTGGCCCGCGCCTTCGCGAGCGAGGCCGAAACCTTCCAGGCCCTGCGCCGGGCGCCTGCCGCGCAGGCCGCCTTCGCGGCCTTCTTCTCCCGATGAGGACCGAACCGGTGAGCGAACCTTCGATCGATCCCGACGAAGACGCGGGTGGCCCGAAAGAGGACCGGCATTTCGTCACGGCCCTGGCCCGAGGCCTCGCGGTGCTGGCCTGTTTCGGACGGGAACGGCGGATGCTGGCCAACCACGACATCGCCGAGGCCTGCAACCTGCCGCGCTCCACCGTGTCGCGCCTGACCTACACTCTGACGAAGCTCGGCTACCTGCACTACGTCGAGGAATCGGGCAAGTACCGCTTCGGCATGCAGCTCATCGCTCTGAGTTCCATGGCCCTCGGCGGACTCGACGTGCGCCAGATCGCCCGGCCGGTCCTGCGCTCCCTCGCCCAGGCGACGAACGCCTCGGTGGCCCTCGGCGTCCGGGACCGGCTGAGCATGCGCTACATCGACTGCCACCGGGGACCCGCCGCGATCTCGCTCAACATCGACACGGGCTCGCGCATCTCGCTCGGCCGCTCGGCGCTGGGCCGGGCCTACGTGGCGGTCTGCTCCGACGGGGAGCGCTCCGCGCTGTACGCGGAGCTTCAGGCCTACGATCCGCTGGCTTGGCCGGCGTTGCGCGCGGGCCTCGACAAGGCTGTCGTGGAGCACCGCGAGATCGGGTGCTGCACCTCCTTCGGCGACTGGCAGGCCTCGGCCTCGGCGATCGCCGTCGGCTTTCTCCCCGGCGGCGGCCTGCCGCCGATGTCGGTCAGTTGCGGCGCGCCGACGGTCATCACCGACGCGGCCTTCCTGATGGACGTGGCGCGTCCGAAGCTCATCGAGGCCGTGCGCGGCTTCGAAGGGATGATGGGCGCCTGAGGCCCGGTTCCGGCGCACCATCATCCCGCGCCTTCGGGTGGAACGGCGCTCATCCGTCGGACCTCTCTCGTCACGATCGGGATTGGAGAGGCTTGGCGGAGAGGCTTGGAACGAGGAGAGAGAGTTGACGCAATTCGATCCCGACGATCTGCCGCTCGCCGGCATCCGTGTGCTCGACCTGTCCCGGGTGCTCGCGGGACCATGGTGCGGCCAGGTTCTGGGTGATCTCGGTGCGGACGTGATCAAGGTCGAGCATCCCGAACGCGGCGACGACACGCGCGACTGGGGCCTGCGGACGGGAGCCACCAGCACCTCGTATTTCGACAGCGTGAATCGCAACAAGCGCTCGATCCGTGTCGATCTCACCGATCCGAAGGGGCTCGCCATGGTTCGCGACCTGGCGCGCCGGAGCGACATCGTGGTGCAGAATTTCAAGACCGGCGGTGCCGAGCGGCTCGGTCTCGGCTACGCCGCCCTCTCCGCCGAGAACCCGCGCCTCGTCTACTGCACGATTTCGGGCTACGCCTCGGACGGGTCGGAGGCCACGCGGCCGGGCTACGATCTCGTGGTGCAGGGCGAGGCCGGCCTGATGGCTCTCAATGGCGAGGCCGAGCGTCCGCCTCTCAAGTTCGGTCTCGCGGCGGTCGATCTGTTCACCGGCCAGTACGCGGCTCAGGCCGTGCTCGCCGCCTTGTTCCAGCGCGAGCGCACGGGGCGCGGACGCCTCGTCGAACTCGCCCTGTTCGATTGCGGTGTGGCGCTGACCTCGTACTACGGGTTGGAGGCGCTGGTGCGCGGCCACGATCCGGCCCGCTTCGGCAACGCGCATCCGTCGATCGTGCCCTACGGCGTGTTTCAGGTACGCGATGGATCGATCGTGCTCACGGTTGGCAACAACGGACAGTACCGCCGCTTCTGCGAGCAGGTGCTGGAGCGGCCCGATCTCTGCGCCGATCCGCGCTTCGCGACGAACCTCGACCGGTCGAGAAACCGCGCCGCGTTCGTGCCGCTTCTGGAGGCGGAACTCGATAAATGGAGCCGGGCTGACCTCCTCGCCCGGCTCGCGGCAGCCGGCATTCCGTGCGGCGAAGTGCTGGGATTGCACGAGGCCCTCACCTCGGAGCGGGCGAGGGATGCCGGTCTTGTCGTCCCGCAGAGCGAAGGAACGGAAGCGGCCCCCCACGTTCTGGCGCCGCCTTACCGGTTCGACGGTATGCGCTTGCCGGTGCGCCGAATGCCGCCGACGCTCGGTGGATCGGACTGCGAGATCCAAGGCGAGTTGACGATCGCATCGGAGAAGCGGTGAGTCGACCTTGATCTCGGCCCTGAAGTCGATCGGACCGGCTGACTGCGAATTCAGTTCGGCTGAACGATGAGCAGAGCCAAGCTTCGCAGGGCGCCGTGAGGAATTGAATATTCGGACCGGATGGGGATGGCTGCGAGCATGGGAGCGCGGGCTCTTGCGGCTGCGCTTGGGCGGGATGCCGGCCTCGGCTCCGCTGTCAGCCTGTCCACCCTGGCAGCCTGATCAAACCACCGGCCCTGCCGATGATCGTGGTGGCTCCTCGACGCGACACCACGCCAGGGAACACGACTCGATAGGGCTCTTCGCCCTGGGCCGATCGAACGGACTGAACGCGAAAGTCGAGGGATCGGAACCAGGGGCGCATCGCACGATCGCTGCGACCGCCCACATGAGCCAAGTCACGGATGGCGCGGAAGCCGGTTCAATATATCGAGCTGAAATACCGGAATGATTGGTAGCGAGGGAGGGATTTGAACCCCCGACACAAGGATTATGATTCCTCTGCTCTAACCAACTGAGCTACCCCGCCGCCACGAAGGGCGCCCGCTCGGCACCGTCCGGTGGGGCGGATATAGGGAGAAGGGCGCGCGGGTGTCAACGGCCTGTTCGATGGGCCGCGCAGGTTATCCGGCTCAGAGCGTCTGGCCGAAAATCTGGGCGACCTGCGGGATGTCCTTGTCGCCGCGACCGGAGAGATTCAGGACCATCAGGTGCTCGGCGGGCTTGGTCGGGGCGAGCTCCAGGACCTTGGAGAGCGCATGGGCGGGCTCCAGGGCCGGGATGATGCCCTCCAGCACCGAGCAGAGCCTGAACGCCTCCAGCGTCTCGGAATCGGTCGCCGAGAGGTAGGTGACGCGGCCCATCTCGTGCAGCCATGCGTGCTCGGGGCCGATGCCGGGATAGTCCAGACCGGCCGAGATCGAGTGCGCGTCGGCGATCTGGCCGTCCTCGTTCATCAGCAGGTAGGTGCGGTTGCCGTGCAGCACGCCCGGGCGCCCGCCGGTCAGCGAGGCCGCGTGCAGGCCGCTCTGAACGCCGTGGCCGGCCGCCTCGACCCCGTAGATCTCGACCTCGCGGTCGTCGAGGAACGGGTGGAACAGGCCCATCGCGTTCGAGCCGCCGCCGATGCAGGCGACGAGCGAGTCCGGCAGCCGGCCCTCCATCTCCTGCATCTGCCGCTTCGTCTCGATGCCGATCACCGACTGGAAGTCGCGCACCATCGCCGGGTAGGGGTGCGGGCCGGCCACGGTGCCGATGCAGTAGAACGTATCGGCGACGTTGGTGACCCAATCGCGCAGGGCCTCGTTCATCGCGTCCTTCAGGGTGCGCGTGCCCGATTGCACCGGGATCACCTCGGCGCCCAGCATCTTCATGCGGAACACGTTCGGCGCCTGCCGCTCGACATCGACCGCGCCCATGTAGACCACGCATTTCAGGCCGAACCGCGCACAGAGCGTCGCCGTGGCGACGCCGTGCT
Source organism: Methylorubrum populi (assembly GCA_036946625.1). Lineage (NCBI taxonomy): Bacteria > Pseudomonadati > Pseudomonadota > Alphaproteobacteria > Hyphomicrobiales > Methylobacteriaceae > Methylorubrum > Methylorubrum populi. The sequence goes on along the minus strand of JAQIIU010000003.1, from coordinate 1,072,263 downwards.
GGCCCGCGCCGGTCTCGGCGATGATCCGCGGCTTGCCCATGCGGCGGGCGAGCAGGATCTGGCCGAGCACATTGTTCACCTTGTGCGAGCCGGTGTGGTTCAATTCCTCGCGCTTGAAATAGATCTTGGCCCCCTGCCCCGTCGGTGCGTGGCCGCGCAGGTGCTCGGTCAGCCGCTCGGCGTAGTAGAGCGGGCTCGGACGGCCGATGTAATGGGTGCCGTAGGACTCCATCTCCGCCTTGAAGGACGGATCGGCCTTGGCCTCGGCATAGGCCTTTTCCAGGTCGAGGATCAGCGGCATCAGCGTCTCGGCCACGAACCGGCCGCCGAAGATGCCGAAGCGGCCGCGCTCGTCCGGCCCGGTGCGGAAGGAATTGGGAGCGGGGTTCGGCGTCACGGGGACGGGTCCTTCGCGAAGATCTGTCGTCAGGGTGCGTGCTAGACCCATGGCGGAGCGGCCGCAATGCGGCATGCCCGGACAATCGCCGTCAAAAGAAGCCCGCGGTGCGGCCCGGGAGCCGCGGCGGGTCAGGTCCGGCCGTGGGCGGCGGCGACGAAGGCGGCGATTTTCGCCGGGTCCTTCTCGCCCGGGTGAAGCTCGACGCCCGAGGAGACGTCGACGGCCGTGAGTCCGGTGGATGCCAGCGCCGCCGCGACGTTGCCGGCGTCGAGTCCGCCCGACAGCATCGTGCCGAGGGGGAATTCGGCAGACTTCAAGAGACCCCAGTCGAAGGTCCGTCCGTTGCCGCCGGGGAGCGTCGCGCCGGGGGCGGCCTTCGCATCGAGCAGAAGGCGGTCGGCCACCGCCGCATAGGCCGGCAGGCTCGCGAGATCATCGGCGGAGGCGACCCCGATCGCCTTCATCGCCGGCCGGCCGGTCCGAGCCCGAACCTCCGCGACCCGCTCCGGCGTCTCCCGCCCGTGAAGCTGGATCAGGTCGGGATCCAGGGCCTCGATCGCGGCCGCGAGCAGGGCGTCGTCCGGATCGACCAGCAGGACGACGCGTTCCGCCCGCCCCCGCGCCCGGCGCGAGAGACGGCCGCCCTGCTCCAGGGTGACGTGACGCGGGCTCTTCGGGAAGTGGACGAAGCCGACGAGGTCGGCGCCCGCATCGAGCGCCGCATCGAGCGTCGCCTCGCTGCTGAGCCCGCAGATCTTGACGCGCACGCTCTGCATGGCCCGAACGGATATCCTCGCCCTCAGTGGGCTCCTGCCGGTGCCGGCAGGGCGTTGCGGGTGCCGGCCCCGGTATGGACGGGTTCGGTACCCGGCGTGCCGAACGTCTTCAGCTCCGCCGCCTCCTTGGCGAGACGGTCGGCCTCGCGCCGGTGGTAGCGCGCCCGCTGGCGGGTTCCGCTCTGGCCGAGCCAGCTTCCGATGCCGCCGACGAGGATGCCGAGCGCCACCGCGCCGAACACCACGGCGTAGAGCGGCAGGACCAGGCTGAACACGGGTTCGGGCGAGAACGGATCGAAGGAGAGGGTCACGGCTTCACGGTTGGCGACCGCCAGCAGGACGACCACCACGGCCACCGGCAACAGCACCAGCGCCTTCAGGAAACGGATCATGCAACGGATCTCCGGCGGGACGATCGGGCCTATGGCCGGCCCGGCCACGGCGCTGCCGAGCGGCAGTCGCGAAAGGTTCGGGTCGGAATTTAGTGCGCCTGCGCACCGCCGCCACGGCCGACCCGACGCCGCGACGGGTCAGGCGCTCGCGTGCTCGTCGCCGATCCCGGCTTGGTTGAGGCGCAGACGCATCTCCTTGCCGGTCTTGAAGACGGGGATCGCCTTCTCCGAGACCGCGACGGATTCGCCGGTACGGGGATTGCGCCCGCGCCGTGCCTCGCGACGCTTCACCGAGAAGGCGCCGAAGCCGCGCAACTCCACCCGATCCCCCTGGGCGAGGGCATCGGCGATGGTGTCGAGGATCGCGTTGACGAGGGTCTCGACATCGCGCTGGTAGAGATGGGGGTTCTGCTCGGCGATCTTGAGCACGAGTTCCGACTTGATCATGCGGCTCTCTTCCGGATGCGGGGCGGACGCGGCGCGGGACCTCAGGGCGCCGGGCGCCAGACGGCCAGGAGACCGCCGCCGGCGAGTCCGGCGGTTTCCTCCCCGGCCGCGCGCAGGCGGCTCGCCAGCCCTTCGAGGCCGAGCAGGTCCGCGCCGAGGCCCAGGGCCGACCAGAGCTTGAGCCCACCCTCGGATTTCGGCTTCCAGTCCTTCACGGGCAGGTTCTTGGAAACCTGCTTTTCCGCCTCCAGCCACGCCACCGCCTGACGCTCGCCACCGAGTTCGTCGACGAGCTTCAGCGGCACGCTCTGGCGGCCGCTGAACACGCGGCCGTCGGCGACGGCGGCAATCTGACTGTCGTTCATGCCGCGGCGCTCGACCACCAGCCCCTTGAACCAGCCATAGGTGTCGAGGACGATCGCCGAGAGCGCGGCGCGAGCCTCCGGCGAGGTCGGGCTGAAGCCCGAGGGCTCCGCCTTCAGCGGCGAGGATTTGACCGACTCGACCTTCACGCCGACCTTGTCGAGCAGCCCCGACACGTCCGGATACTGAAACAAGACGCCGATCGAACCGACGAGAGCCGTCTCGCGCGCGACGATGTGGTCGGCGGCGATCGCGGTGATGTAGGCGCCCGAGGCCGCGGTTCCGTCCACGAAGGCGACCATCGGCTTCTTCGCCGCCAGCGCACGCAGGTTCCGGTACAGTTCCTCGGAGCCGGTGGTGGTGCCCCCGGGTGAGGAGATGGAGATCACCACACCCTGTACCGCCTTCGACTCGCCGACGCGCTCGATCAGCTTGCGGGTCGATTCGCTGCCGGTGATGAAGCCGCCGATCGAGATGCGGGCGATCTGGTTCTCGGTGGCCGGAAACAAGCGGCCCTCGCCGACCCGCGCCCGGTAGCCGACCGCTCCCACGGCGACGATGACGGCGCCGATGCCGAGCACCCGCCACAGGGTCAGCTTGCGGCGCAGGCGGCGGCGGTCGATGAGAAACTCGACGTCTGCGGCCATCCGACGATGTACTCCTCTCCAAGCCGCCCTGAGCGACCGTTGTCTCGTTGGGTCCGCACAGGCCACACCCTTGCCGAGGCGTGGCCTTGTTCGATCCGGCCACCTGTCGGTCCCGCGGCGGCGAACCGCTGTTGCGACGTGGTTCGCCGCCGACGCAGGAGAACCGGTCCGATCGAGGACAAGTCCTTGATGGGCCTCGGTTCGGTCGCTGCTTCCGAGTCCGCGACCGTGTTTAGCGCCGCCCGAGGCGAGCGGGCAAGAGCCTGCTCCGCCCCCGGCCGTACAAGGCGCCCCGCTCGTCGCCTCCAGCGATGAGATGGCCCCTAAATGACCTGACAGGGTCTCGCTTCAGCGACGGCCGTGTCGCGGTTGATCGGCGCAACACCCGCTGGTGCTCCGACGCGTTGGCGATCAACTGCGACAACGGCGAGAAGGTGCGTGTCGCCTTCGCGCTCGATTGCTGTGACAGGGAAGCGATGGGACACGTCGCCACCACCGGCGGCATCACCGCCGAGGACGTCCGCGACTTGATGGTCGCAACCGTCGAACACCGCTTCGGGCCCGTGAACCGCCTGGCCGAGCCGATCGAGTGGCTCAGCGACAACGGCAGCCCCTACGTCGCCGGCGACACCAGGCGCTTTGCGCGCGACATCGGCTTGGTCCCGCGTACCACACCGGTCAGCAGCCCGCAGTCCAACGGCATGGCCGAAGCCTTCGTCCGCACGCTCAAGCGCGACTATGTCCGCCTGAACCCGACGCCCGATGCACGCACCGTTCTTGAGCAACTGCCTGCCTGGGCTCACCCACTACAATGAGGTCCGCCCGCACGAGGCGCTAGGCTACCGATCACCCCGCGAGTACATCACGCAAACCCGCGAGGCCCCGTCAGGCATTTAGGGGCAACAACAGTGTGGCGCGCCCTGCGGGAATCGAACCCGCCTTTTCAGCGTGAAAGGCTGACGTCCTAACCGATAGACGAAGGGCGCTGTCCGACGGCGACCGGTCTATAATCGGGTTGCGGACGGACGGCAACGGCCTTGCCGCATCAATCGGCGGCTTGACGCGGAGCGGTCAGGTCGGTTTCTCGGGCGCCTGATCCGCCGCATCCCCTCCCGCCTCGAAAGACACGCCCATGACCCCGCCGCGCGACGGCCCGGCCAAGCCGCACGGATCCAAGTCGCACGGATCCAAGCCGCACGCGTTCCGGCACCGCCCGCGGACACAGCAGCGGGGCGGTCCGGCGGCACGGGAGGGACACGACCATGTCGTGCTCTACGGATGGCACCCCGTCTCGCAGGCTCTCGCGAATGCAGGCCGTCGCTTCCATCGGCTGCTCGCCACCGAGAACGCGCTCGCCCGCCTGAAGGAGGAGCTCGCCGCGTTGCCGATCGAGCCGGAGATCGTCCGTCCCAGCGATATCGACAGGCTGCTCGGGCCCGACGCGGTGCATCAGGGCCTCTACGCCGAGGCCGAGCCGCTCGCCGCGCCCGCCCTCGACGCGATGCCCGACGACGCGCTGCTGCTGGCGCTCGACCAGATCACCGACCCGCACAACGTCGGCGCGATCGTGCGAACCGCGGCGGCCTTCGGCGTCACCGCCATCGTCACCACCGCGCGTCACTCGCCCAACGCCACCGGCGTGCTCGCGAAATCGGCCTCGGGCGGCCTGGAGCACGTGCCGCTGGTGATCGTGCGCAATCTCGCCGAGGCCCTGATCACGCTCGGCGAGTGCGGCTTCACCCGGATCGGTCTCGATTCGGACGCCGGCACGCCCCTCGATACGGTCGGCCCCCGCCGCCCGGCGGTGCTCGTGCTCGGTGCGGAAGGCAAGGGCCTGCGGCAGCGCACCACCGAATGCTGCGACCTGCTCGTGCGCATCGACGCGGTCGGGGCGATCCGCAGCCTCAACGTCTCGAACGCGGCGGCGATCACGCTCTATGCCCTGACTCGAACCGGCGGGCAGCCCGGCCGAACCGAAGTCACGGGTTGATCCCCAAGACGAGTTGATCCCCAAGACGAGCGTCATCCGGACAGGTCGTGGCGACGGGACTTCGCCGTCCTCGCGATCCTCACCAGGGCTGCGAACCCGGGTTGACGGGATGCGACCTCTGGATGCGGAGGCGCCGCCACAGCACCGGACGGCCGTCATTCCGGTGCGCCGAAGGCGAACCCGGACCCGAAGGGGCGCGCCGGAGGCGTGCAACCCACGACCGGCCGCGGCGCTCTTCGCGCCGCGAAGCCGCTCAGGCGGCTTCGAGCGATGGCCCTGAATCCCTCACCGCCCACGTTGCGTCCGGCGCCCGGATCCGGTATCGCTCGCACCGATTTCCTCAACGATGGCGTCAGGATCCGGGCTTCCGTGCCCGGCGGCCGCATCGCCGGGGAGATCGGCCCTCGACCATCGCTTTGAGCATGCGTCGGCCCTCCGAGAGGAGGTGAGCCCGGCCGGATCGTCCATCCGGCGGGCGGCGGTGAACGGGGGCGTTCCGCAGCACGAGCCGTCGACGCCGGCCTCCCGAGCGAGGCCATTCAGGAGAAAGAATGTCTGCTGGTCTGAACGCAAGCACCGCGGCCCGCGAGGATTTCGCGGCCCTGCTCGAGGAGTCCTTCCTCCAGCATGAGATCACCGAGGGTTCGGTCGTCAAGGGCACCGTCGTCGGCATCGAGAAGGATGTCGCCGTCATCGATATCGGCGCCAAGACCGAGGGGCGCGTCCCTCTCAAGGAATTCACCGGCCCGGGCCGCGAGGGCGAGCTCAAGGTCGGCGACGAGGTCGAGGTCTACGTCGACCGCATCGAGAACGCGCTGGGCGAAGCCGTCATCTCGCGCGACAAGGCGCGCCGCGAGGAGAGCTGGGTCAAGCTCGAAAAGGCCTTCGAGGCCAACGAGCGCGTGACCGGCACGATCTTCAACCAGGTCAAGGGCGGCTACACCGTCGATCTCGACGGCGCCGTGGCGTTCCTGCCGCGCTCGCAGGTCGACATCCGCCCGGTGCGCGACGTCACCCCGCTGCTCGGTACGCCCCAGCCGTTCCAGATCCTCAAGATGGATCGCCGCCGCGGCAACATCGTCGTGTCGCGCCGCACCGTGCTCGAAGAGAGCCGCGCCGAGCAGCGCTCGGAGCTGGTGGCCAACCTCGAGGAAGGTCAGGTCATCGACGGCGTCGTCAAGAACATCACCGAGTACGGCGCCTTCGTCGATCTCGGCGGCATCGACGGCCTGCTGCACGTCACCGACATGGCGTGGCGCCGCGTGAACCACCCGTCGGAGGTCGTGACCATCGGCCAGACGGTGAAGGTCAAGATCATCAAGATCAACCACGAGACGCACCGCATCTCGCTCGGCATCAAGCAGCTTCTCGCCGATCCGTGGGAGGGCATCGCCGCCCGCTACCCCGAGGGCGCCAAGCTCAAGGGCCGCGTCACCAACATCACCGACTACGGCGCCTTCGTGGAGCTGGAGCCGGGGATCGAGGGCCTGATCCACGTCTCCGAGATGAGCTGGACCAAGAAGAACGTCCATCCGGGCAAGATCGTCTCCACCTCCCAGGAGGTCGAGGTGCAGATCCTGGAGGTCGATTCGGTCAAGCGCCGCATCTCGCTCGGCCTCAAGCAGACCCTGCAGAACCCCTGGGAGGCCTTCGCCGAGAAGCACCCCGTGGGCTCCGAGGTCGAGGGCGAGGTCAAGAACAAGACCGAGTTCGGCCTGTTCATCGGCCTCGAAGGCGATGTCGACGGCATGGTCCACCTGTCGGATCTCGACTGGAACCGTCCCGGCGAGCAGGTGATCGAGGAGTTCAAGAAGGGCGACATGGTGCGCGCCCAGGTTCTCGACGTCGATGTCGAGAAGGAGCGCATCTCGCTCGGCGTGAAGCAGCTCGGCGGCGATCCCTTCGCGGAAGCCGGCGAGATCAAGAAGGGTCAGATCGTCACCTGCGAAGTCGTCGAGGTGAAGGATTCCGGCCTGGAGGTGAAGCTCGTCGACACCGACATGCAGACCTTCATCCGCCGCGCCGAGCTCGCCCGCGACCGCGGCGACCAGCGCCCGGAGCGCTTCGCCGCCGGTGAGAAGTTCGACGCCCGCGTCATCCAGTTCGATCGCAAGGCCCGCCGCGTGCAGGTCTCGATCAAGGCTCTGGAAGTGGCCGAGGAGCGCGAGGCGATGGCCCAGTTCGGCTCGGCCGATTCGGGTGCCTCGCTCGGCGACATCCTCGGCGCCGCCTTCAACAAGAAGAAGGGCGGCGACGAGGAGTAATCCTCGCCGACACTCGGGGCCGGCTCTGCCGGCCCCGAACGCGTTTGATCCTGTTTTCGATGCGTCCCGAGGCGAGCGCGAGGACGAAGCCCTCGCACGCCGCCTCATCGCGGCGTAGCAACCCGGCGCCAGATGCGCGCCGGTCCAGGCCGACAACGAGGGCATGCGGGCGGCCCGGACGCGGGGCTTTCCTGCGTTCCACCGCGCCCTGCGAGACGGGGATGCCGAAACGCTCCCGCGCCGCGCCCTATGGCGCAGATCCCTCAGCCCAGCGCGTCGAGGCGCTCGATGAAGCGCGGCTTGCGGGTGTGGCGTTCGCGGATCGCGGCAAGCCGTCGGTGGAAGGCGTCCGAGGTGCCGCCCTCCTCGGCGAGCGTCCTCAGGTCGGCGAGGAGCTGGGCCGCCCGGTCGTAGCCGGAGGCGTTGCGCCGTTCCGCCTCGTCCTCGACCTCCCGCCACGCGCTCTCGCCCCGGCGCGCCACCGCGGCGATGCGGGCGCGGCGGGCTTTCTCGGCTTTCTCCGCCTCTCGCCGCCGCTCGGTCTCGCGCCGCTCCGCCTCCGCCCGCTCCCGCGCGGCGCGAACCGCCTCCGCCCGCGCCCGCAGCGTGCCGAGGCTGCGCGGCACCGGGCCGTCTCCGGCCGGGGGGCGGGCGAGCCGGCGCAGTTCGGTGCCGACCAGCCCGTCGCCGTCCAGAACGCGCAGGAGCAGGGCGGTCTTTTCGGCCTCCGGCAGGGCCTCGACCGCCGCTCGCGCCGCCTTGGGAGAAGCCTCGGGGCCGGCCGGCTTCCGCTCGGCGGCGGCCTCGACGAGATCCGCGTCGATCCCGAAGAACTCCGCGAAGGCGGCGAGCGGGCCGGTCAGCGGACCGATCCCCGGCAGCGGTTCCTCCGCATCCTCCGGGAGGGCGCCCGCCTGCGCCGCCATCAGCCAGACGAGGTAGAGCACCCGCAGGTCGCCCGCGAGGAGATCGGCCCGCAGGGGCGCCAGTTCGCCGAGCCGGCCGCTGCCGTCGTCGGTCCACTCGTCGCCGGGTTCCTCGGGATCGCTCACGATGTCGAGGACGAGGTTGTCGCCCGAGGCCCGCAGCGTCGCGCCGTCGTACTCGCCGACGAAGCGCACGAGGGTGGCCCGGTCGATCAGCCGCTTGGGCAGGCGCAGCATGAGGCGGCGCGTGCCCCAGTTCGCGAGGTAGACGTGGACGTCGAACCAGCGGTCCATGAAGACCTTGGGATCGCCCTTGAGGTCGCCCCACTCGTAGTGGTTCTCGAAGGTCGTGGCGGTGATCTCGGCCCGGGTCGAGATCGCGCGCAAAGCCGCCCGGTCGCCCTGGGAGAGCGGCCGGTCCACCGCCTGGAAGGCGTAATACTGGTATTCGCTCATGGCTCCCCCCTGCGCCTCTTCAGCAGTGGGGAAACAGGACGCCATCGGTCTCCAGGATATGCAAGGCGTCTTTCAGGGTCTTGCCCTCGTGGAGCGGCCACCATTGTCCGGTATGGCGCATCCAGTCGATGTCGAAGCGGTCGCGTCCCGTCCGGACGATCCGGGCGAAGGGCGCGTCGAACTCCTCGCCGGCGTTCTCTCCCGATCCGACGCGGTAGCGCATCAGGAAGCGGTAGCGTCCCCCGGCCCAGGTGCCGCGGAGGTCGATCACGTAATTGAACTCGCTCGGCCGGATCTCCGGCAGGAAGCGGGGCTTGAGCACGTCGCGGATGAATGCCTCGCAGGCGGTGACGATCGTCCGCTTCTCCCACTCGTCCGGCAGGGCCGGCTTCGGCTTGGCCATGGTGGGAAGCCAGGTCCGGTGGATGTGGCGCGCCATGGTCCCGGCTCCGTCCGTCGTCCGGTTCCAGGATCGGACGGCGGGGCGGTTCGCGCAAGCCGCCCCGTCATCTATCAGCTCCAGGCGTGGAGCGGCGGGTTCACCCCGTTGAGCGCATGGTTGCCGACGATCGCGACTTTCCAGCGTACGGGATCGTGAAGCGTGTGGGTGCGGGCGTTGCGCCAGTGTCGGTCGAGGTTGTGCTCGGCCAGCGTCGAGCGGGTGCCCGACAGTTCGAACAAAGTGTTCGAGGCCGCGAGCGCCGCTTCGGTGGTGAGCACCTTGGCCTCGGCCGTGGCGAGCTGGGCCGCCGCCACGCTCTCGGCGGTCGGGTTCGCCACCGCCGCGTCGATGGCGAGGCCCGCCCGGTCGAGCAGCGCTTCCGCCGCGTGCTGGCGGATCGTCAGGTCGCCGATGGCGCGGATGGTGTAGGGGTCGTCCGCGGCCCGCTCCCCTCCGCTGTCGATCCAGGGCCGGGCCTTCTCGCGCACGAAGCGAATCGTGTCGTCGAGCGCCTCGCGGCCGATCCCGGCATCGACCGCCGCCTGGATGATCTGGAAGATCGCCCCGTCCGCCCGCGGTGCCTCGTAGGCGCGGTAGCCCGGCACGAGATGGCTCTTCTCCACCCGCACGTCCTCGACGAGGACGGTGCCGCTGGCGGTGCCGCGCTGGCCGAAGGCCGACCAGTCGTCGATCACGGTCAGGCCGGCTGCGTCGCGCTCGGCGATGGCGTACCAGGCGCGACCCTCTCCATCGAGGGCGACGATCGGCACGAGATGGGCGAGCAGGGCGCCCGAGGAATAGAACTTTTGCCCTCGCACGATGACGTGGTCGCCGTGATCGGTGAAGCGGGTCTCGAACTCGGCGGCGCGCTTGCTGCCGCGCTCGGAGAAGGCGTTGCCGAAGCGGGTGCCCTTCAGGACCTCGGCGAAGAGCAGCGCCTGCTGCTCCGGGTCGGACACGGTGCGGATCGCCGCGACGATGCCGAGATGGTTCTGCGCGATCTGCGCGATGGAGGGGTCGGCGGCGGCGATGATCGCGATCACCTGCGCCAGCGTCCTGTAGGACACCTCCGGCCCGCCGAAGCGTTTCGGCACGTTGATCGACCACAGGCCGCTCTGGGAGAAGGCGTCGAGTTCCTCGAGCGGACGGGCGTTGGTGCGGTCGCGCTCGGACGCGCCCTCGCGGAATTTTCCGGCGAGGTCGTGCGCGATGCGGATCGCCTCGGCGTCGTCGCGGATGACGTGGGCGGGTTTTTGCGGGCGGGCGGGCCCCGGCACGCCCTGCGGCCGGCTTCCGGCCTCGGCCGTGGTGGGGCTGACGGCGATGGTCATGGGCGGTCTCCGTCGGTGGAGGAAAGGCGCGGGATCATCCCTCCCCCGCAGAGGGGGGAGGGTCTTGTCGTCAGGCCGCCTCGGCCCGGCGCTCGCGCGCGGCTTCGAGCGCACGCACCCGCGGGATCACCTGCTCGCCGAAATACTGCACCTCCTCCTGGAAGTGCAGGAAGGCGAGCAGCGCGAGATCGGCGCCGGCATCCTTCAGGGCGAGGATGCGTTCGGCGATCTGGTCGGGCGTGCCGATCAGGTTGGTCCTGAAGCCGTCGTTGTACTGGACGAGATCCTCGAGGCTCGACTTCGCCCAGTTGCCCTCGCCCTCCGGCGAAGCCTTGCCGGCGTTCTTCACCTCGTGGCCGAAGGCCCGCACCGCCTCCGGGTCGGCGTGGTCGATGATCTCCCGCAGCACCGCGCGGGCCTCCTCCTCCGTGTCGCGGGCGATCACGAAGGCGTTGACGCCGACCTTCACCGAATGGCCGTTCCCGGCCGCCTTGGCGCGGATGTCCTCGACCTGGGCCCGCACGCCGTCGGGCGTGTTGCCGTTGGTGAAGTACCAGTCGGAGACGCGGGCCGCCATGTCGCGCGCCGCCCGCGAGGAGCCGCCCTGAAAGATCTCCGGCAGGCGCGCGCCCGGCTTCGGCTTCAGGGTGTAGTCGCTGTAGCGGTAGAAGTCGCCGCGGAAGCTGAAATTGTCCTGCGTCCAGATCCCGCGAAGCGAGCGGATGAATTCCTCCGAGCGGCGGTAGCGCTCGTCGTGGTCGAGCCAGGGCTCGCCGATCGCCCGGAATTCGCCGGAGAACCAGCCCGAGACGATGTTGACCGCGATCCGCCCTTCCGTGAGTTGGCTGATCGTGGCGATCTGCTTGGCCGCGAGCGTCGGGTTCCAGGGGCCCGGCAGGATCGCGGCGATCACCGTCAGCCGCGTGGTCGCCGCCGCCAGCGCGTGGCTGAAGGCGACCGATTCGTGCTGGTACTCGGCGCCGTAGCCGGCGGTGAAGCGGATCTGCGTCAGGGCGTAGTCGAAGCCGGACGCTTCCGCGATCTGCGCGAGCTTGCGGTTGTAGTCGATGTCCCAACCGGTGCGCTGCTCGATCCTGCTGATGACGAGTCCGCCCGAAACGTTGGGCACCCAGTAGGCGAAGCGGATCGGTTCGGGCGAGGAAAGATCGGTTCGGGCGGTCATGGCGGCACGTCGCTCGTCTTCGAGAGGAATGATCTGGAACAACTTGTGTCGCGAGCGCATTCTACTGCGATCTCGCGTCGTTGTTGCAGATCATTGCCGCGCCGAGTCCTTTCGTCAAAGGAATGATCGGGCGTTTTTTCACGCTTTCGGGAAAGGCCGTTCTTCGGCGCGCGCGGGCCGGCGAAGAACGTCTTCGTTGAATACGATCGCCTGTCGGCACCCCCACGCCGCCCAAACGAAAAGAGCCGCCCCTGAGGGCGGCTCCGCCTCGCAATGACGGGGAGGCGGGATCCACTCCGTCATTGCGAGCGAAGCGAAGCAATCCAGGACCGCGACGCAAGCCGGATGAGGCATTCGAGCGGTCCGACGCTCGTCTCAAGACAGTCCAGAGGGGCGCTCAGTAGACGCCGCCGGCCTGGGCGGCGGCACCGGTATCCGGCGGCACCGCCGTGGGGGCGGCCGGGGCGACGTAGGCGTCCGGCGGCGCGGTGCCGGGCTTGAACGCCTCCAGGATGGTGCCGCCGCCCTCGCCCGAGCCGGCGCGGGTGCCCGAGGCCACGTTGACGCGGATCAGCTTGATCCCCGGCGGCACCCGGAACGGGGTCGGCGGCTTGTCCTTGAGCGCCACCTTCAGGAAGTCGAGGGCGATGGGGGCGGCGAGGCCGCCGCCGGTCGCCCGGTCGCCGAGCGAGCGCGGCTTGTCGAAGCCGAGATAGACGCCGACCGCGAGATCCGGGGAGAAGCCGACGAACCACGCGTCCTTGGCGTCGTTGGTGGTGCCGGTCTTGCCCGCGAGGGGCTTGCCGATCTGCTTGAGCAGGGTCGCGGTGCCGCGCTGGACCACGCCCTCCATGATCGAGACCATCTGGTAGGCGGTGAGCGGGTCGAGCACCTGCTCGGACTCGTCCACCAGCTTCGGCTCGTCCTGGCCCGACCACTTCTCCGCGTCGCAGCCGACGCATTTGCGGTTGTCGTGGCGGTAGATCGTCTCGCCGGTGCGGTCCTGGATGCGGTCGATCAGGGTCGGGCGGATGCGCCGCCCGCCATTGGCCAGCATCGAGTAGGCGGTGACCATGCGCATCACCGTGGTCTCGCCCGCGCCCAGCGACATCGGCAGCACCGGCAGCAGGTCGTCGTAGACGCCGAAGCGGCGGGCGTACTCGGCGATCAAGGGCATGCCGATGTCCTTGGCCAGCCGCACCGTCATCAGGTTCTTCGAGTGCTCGATGCCGTAGCGCAGGGTGTGCGGCCCGCCCGACTTGCCGTCGTAGTTCGAGGGCGACCACGCCTCCTGGCCGGGACCGGCCTCGATGGTGATCGGCGCGTCCTGCACCACCGAGGACGGGGTGTAGCCGTTGTCGAGCGCCGCCGAGTAGACGATCGGCTTGAACGAGGAGCCGGGCTGGCGCATCGCCTGGGTGGCGCGGTTGAACTCGGATTCCTCGTAGGAGAAGCCGCCGACCATGGCGTGGACGCGCCCCGTATAGGGGTCCATCGCGACGATGGCGCCCGACACCTCGGGCTTCTGGCGCAGGCGGTAGGTGCCTTTGGCGGGATCGATCGGCTCGACATAGACCACGTCGCCGACCTTGAGCGCCGTGGCGACCGCGCGGCCGGTCCACTTCACGCCTTCCGCCGCGATCGCGCCGGTCTCACGCTCCTTCGAGACGGCTCCGGAGGCCTCGCGCTTCGGCTGCAGGCCGATCTGCGCCACGCCGCCACTGGTGTTCAGCACCACGGCGAGCCGCCAGGGGGCGATGTCGCCGAGCGCCGGCATCTCGGCCACCGCCTGGCCCCAGTCGCGGCCGGTGAGGTCGACCCGGTGCTCGGCCCCGCGCCAGCCGCGGCCCTGATCGTAGCGCACGAGGCCGTCGATCAGCGCCTTGCGCGCGAGAGCCTGCATCTTCGGGTCGAGGGTGGCGCGCACCGACAGCCCGCCCTCGTAGAGCTTGCTCTGGCCGTAGCGCTCGGAGATCTCGCGGCGGACTTCTTCCGTGAAGTAGTTGGCGTTGGCCGCGTTCGGGAAGGCGACGCGGGGGTTGACGCCGAGCGACTGCTTCTTGGCCTCCGTCGCCTCCTCGGCGGTGATGTAGCCGTTCTGGGCCATCAGACCGATGATCTCGTTGCGCCGCGCCAGCGCCGCCTGAGTCCGCCGGTAGGGGTGGTAGTTGTTCGGCCCCTTCGGCAGGGCGGCGAGATAGGCCGCCTCGTTGATCGTCAGCTCGTGGACGGATTTCCCGAAGTAATCCAGCGCCGCGGCGGCAACGCCGTGCAGGTTACGCCCCGGAACGATCGTCCCCAAGAAAATCTCGTTGAGGTAGAGTTCGAGGATCTTGTCCTTCGAGTAGGTCGACTCGATCCGCAGCGCGATCAGCGCTTCCTTGATCTTGCGGTCGTAGGTCTGCTCGGAGGAGAGCAGGAAGTTCTTGGCCACCTGCTGGGTGATGGTCGAGGCGCCCTGCTTCTTGCCGGACTGGGCGTTGGTGAGCACCGCGCGCACGATGCCCTCGGGGTCGATGCCGCCGTGCTTGTAGAAGTTCTTGTCCTCCGCCGAGAGGAAGGCGGCGACCACGATCTTCGGCATCGCCTGGATCGGCAGGTAGAGGCGCCGCTCGTGGGCGTACTCGGCCAGAAGCGAGCCGTCCGCCGCGTGCACGCGGGTCATCACCGGCGGCTCGTAATTGGCGAGCGCGGCGTGGTCGGGCAGATCCTGGCTGTATTTCCAGTAGAAGAACGCCCCGACCGCGGCGGCGATGCAGAACACCACCGCGCCGGCCGAGAACAGGAAGGCGAAGAATCGCAGGATGAAACGCATCCGGGGTCTGTTCCGTCGCTCGTCCGCTGCGCGCCGATGGAGGCGGGCGCGCGGGCCTGCCGCGGGCTCTGGTGAGGCCCCGCGCGGCCGCGCTTCTTGCAAGCGGACGGGGGCTCGTCGAGCCCCGTATCGACACCGGCTCTATGGTGAAACTGGGGCGATGGCCGCCGCCTTGCGCGGCGGGACCGGCGCGGGCCGCGAGAGCGTGGCGCGGCCGGAGAAGAACAGGTCCACGGCCTTGGCCATCGAGCCGGTCACCCGCGCGCGCCATTCCTCCGATTGCAGCTTCTCCAGATCGCTCTTGCTCGACAGGTAGCCGAGTTCGATCAGCACCGAGGGCACGTCGGGGGAGCGCAGCACCTTGAAGCCGGCCTCGCGGTGCGGCTTCGTGCTCATCTCCATCACCGGCGAGAGCTGGCCCATCAGCCGGCCTGCGAAGCCCGCCGAGAAGCCGCGGGTCTCGCGCAGGGTGAGTTCCTGGAGGATGTCGGCGACGTCGGTCGGCCCGTCGCCGGACTCGGTGCCGGCGGCGGCGTCGGCCCGGTTCTCGCGCTCGGCGAGCCGGGCGGATTCGCCGTCGGTCGCCTTCTCCGAGCCGGTATAGATCGTGGCGCCCTTCACCTGCGGCGCGGCCGAGATCGAATCGGCGTGGATCGAGACGAACAGGTCGGCCTTCGCCTCGCGGGCGATGCGCACGCGCTCCCCCAGCGGCACGAACACGTCGCGGTCGCGGGTCATCACGAGGCGGTAGCGGCCGCTCTGCTCCAGGCGCTCGGCGAAGGACTGGGCGAAGCCGAAGACGATGTCCTTCTCCAACACGCCGGTGGCGGCGATCGCGCCGGGATCGGTGCCGCCGTGGCCGGCATCGATCACGATCAGCGGGCGGGTGTCGGCGGCCTCGCGGGCGGGCGCGGATCGTCCCGCCGCGGCGGGGCTCGGATCGCCCGCCACCGCCGCCTTGCGGAAGCTGTCGCGGTCGACCCTGCGGAAGGGGATCGAGAGCAGAACCGCGCCCTCGCGCGTCCTGGTGGTCTCGATGGCCTCCACCACCGCGGGACCGGCGAGATCGACCACGATGCGCGAGCGGCCCGGAGCGAACAGGCCGTAGCGGAACGAGGCGACGAGTCCGTCGCGCTTGCGCCCGGTCGCCTGGCCGGTCTCATGCCCGATCTGGAAGTTCACCTCCGGCAGGTCGATCACCGCCCGGTCGGGCCGCTCCATCACGAAGGCGCGGGCCTCGACGGGTTTCGACAGGGTGAGGGTCAACCGCGTGGTGCCGTCCCGGACGACGGTTTCGGCGGCGATCGCCACCGCCGCACCATTGGGGCCGTCCTGGGCGGGCGCGGGGCCGGCGACCAGGAACAGGCTGCCCGCCAGCGCGAGGGCGGCCCATCCGTGGGCAAGTCCGGTGCGGGGCGGGCGGGTGCGGGGCGGCATCGGTCGGCCAAGGTTCCGGGGAGCCTCTCCGATACGGGATACGGCCGCGATGGTTAACCGTTCCTCACCCCGATCCCGGCAATCCCGGTGCCGCTGTTGTGCGCGGGCGACACCACCTCCGGCTGCAGGCCGCCCGGCCCGGTCGGCTCAGGGCCTGTTCGAGTCGGTTGCTTCGGCGAACGCGTCGTTCCTCATGCCGACCGGCCCGTTTCTTCAAATGCGACGCTTTGGGTGAATGCGCCGGTAAAGGCCGGCCGGCACGATGCGGCCATGACGTCTTCCGCTTCCGCGTATCGTGCCTTGGGCGCGACCGCCGCCCTGGGTGGCTTGGTCGTGATGATGTGCGCAGGTCGGCCCTCGCTGACGTCGCTGAGTTGGGGGCTGGCCGGCCTTGCCGCGTTCGGGGCATCCAGGCTGGTGCCGGACCGGCGACACGCGCCGGTGCCGATGCCGGTCGAGGCACCGCCGCCGGATCGGGACGAGCCGATCGAGGGGGACGTTCTCTTCGTGCCTGCGGGTTCGGGGCGGACGGTTGTCCACCCCGCCCTCCAGCGCAGGGTCCAGGTCACCCGGAGCCGACCGAGCGAGACGTTCGCCTCGTCGCTGCTGCCTCCGTCCCGCGCATCCCGAGGTCCCGCTTCGACCTGACCGCGCCCGTCGTCCGTTCGATCAGGTACGGGGCGTTACCTCGGATTAACGTCCGATCTTTCGAATTTGAGCGGATGACGAAACGCGGCGTTGTCCCGCAAATGGCAGTCTTCAACCCGCTTGAGAGTGCCTCGATGTCCAGCCATGTCCAGCACCGGTTCGACGCGCATCATCCGACTGCCGAAACAGGCTGGATCGCCATCGACGAGCACACCTCCATCGGTTGTCTGGTTCACGACCTCTCCGCTCACGGCGTCGAGATCGTCGTGCCCGACGCATCGATCGTTCCCGAGGTGTTCATGCTGACGGCGATGCGTCTCGCCTCCACCAAGGTGTGCCATACGCTGTGGCGCACGGACGAGACGATCGCGGCACAGTTTCGATAGGCACCCGCCGGACGCGGGCCTCGCGAACCCGGACGGGCTTCACCGGGTTGATCCGCGGAAGGTGCCCGATGGCCGGCACCGGGAAGACTCCGACACCGCGTCCGGCGAGAAGCCCGAGGCGCCGGACCGGCCCCGGCCTGACGCCGCAGGATCATGGCAGCGGCAGCGTGTCCGGCGAGGATTCCGCCGACCCCGGCGGCGGCGCGAAGCGGGGCGGCGGGAAGGATGGCGCCGGCCGCGTATCGCCGACGTCGCGCCGAGGGCGCATGGGCCGGGCGTGGCGGGCCGACTCTCCCGAGAAAGCCGACCCGCCTGTCGCCTGCGTACCGCATGGGGGCGGGCAGCCCAACGACATAGGAGGAAACGGGTCCGGTTCGGCCGGTCATCCCGACCGTCCGTCGACGCGATCGGTCATGATCGCCCCACGCGCGGGTCGTATTGCCCAAGCATCTGCCGCAACGACATGATTTCGGCCGGCTGGCTCTGGTGCCGTCGAAATCCGTCCCCTGTGACGTGCGTCGGCGCACACGGTTCATTCCATCGAAGCGGTCCGCAGCGGATGATCGTTCCAGGAGGAGCGACGCATGCGGGCCGATGCGCCCGGCGCCGCCGATCCGAATCGAGAAATGACGAGGCGCTCGAAAAAACGCGCCCGTATCGATGGGTTCGAGCATTGTAAGTCTTCGTTAACCATCCCGGCGCAATCTCGGGCACCATCGCCCCCTCATCCGCGGGGCGACACCGTTCCTTCAGACTTGGCCCGGTCGATCCATGGTACATCTCGCGACGAACGACCTCGGTGGCTCGATCGTCGAGGCCGGCATGCCGGCCCTCAACGGCGAGACGCGGGACCGGATCGGACAGGGGCTGCGCGAGGTCTACGTCGACCGGTGCGACGCCCAGCCGATCACCGACACGCAGGTGGAGCTTCTGCTGCGCCTGCGGCAGAAGGAGCGTGACCGGCGGCGAAGCGCCTGACCCGGTCCGCGCGCCCCGAACCCGATGGAGGAAACGCCGACCGCCGGCAGGGTGCGGCGCCGCGATTCGAGTCGAGGCTCCGGTCTCCGGCCGAAACCGCGTCGGCGGCTGACCGCTACTGCCAGCGCCGGGCCTGCGGCTGCCGGCGCCGGATCTCGGCCGCGCGAATCATGGTCAGGATCCGATCGAGGTCCTTGAGCAGGGCGGCTTCGGTGAGCCGGGCCGCTTCGATGTCTCCCGCATCGTGCCCGAACCGCTGCCGCTGCTGCAGCAGCGCCAGTTCCTCTTCCAGGGCGGCCCGCTCCGCGTGGAGCGCCCTGTATGCCGCCTCCTGCGGGTCGGCCGGATCGAGGAAAGGATCCTCGTCGCGGGATGGCTGCGGCTCCGTCACGCCGACGGTCTCCTTCGGACTTGCAAGCCCGAACCCATGCCGGTCGGGAGCTTTCGCGAGACGCCCCTTGCCGTCGAGCCCGATGGAACGGCTGCGGCGGGCGCTTCGGCGAATCCCCGGCCAAATGGTCCGAGCACCTGACCGCCAACGCCCGAGGAGCGCCAAGCGGTCCCATCCTCAGCGAAATTCCGCGTCTCCGACCGCTGTCATGTCACCGTCATGTGCCGGTCATAGAGGCGGCGCGTCGGTGCACTACTTGGGCCACGATGCCGCAGCGAACCGGTTTCCGATCGGGTCCGGTTCGCAAGCGTGTCCGACACCCTACGGAGATGCTCGTGAAACCCTTCGCTTACGCCTTGGCCGTCGGCCTCGCGGCCGCCCAGTTCGCGACCTCGGCCCTGGCCGCAGAGATCACCGGCGCCGGTGCCACCTTCCCCTTCCCGGTCTACTCGAAGTGGGCGGAAGCCTACCGCAAGGAGACCGGCACGGGCCTGAACTATCAGTCGATCGGCTCGGGCGGCGGCATCAAGCAGATCCAGGCCAAGACCGTCGATTTCGGCGCGACCGACGCGCCGCTGAAGCCCGCCCAGCTCGAGAAGGACGGCCTCGTCCAGTTCCCGACGGTGATGGGCGGCGTCGTGCCGGTGATCAACGTCGCGGGCGTCGAGGCCGGCAAGGTCAAGCTGACCGGCGAGCTCCTGGCCGACATCTACGCCGGCAAGATCCTGAAGTGGTCCGACCCGAAGATCGCCAAGCTGAACGAGGGCGTGAAGCTGCCCGACGCCAACATCACGCCGGTCTACCGCTCGGACGCCTCCGGCACGACCAACATCTTCACCACCTATCTCTCCTCCGTCTCCGAGCCCTGGAAGAAGGAGTTCGGCGCCGCCACCACGGTGAGCTGGCCGGTCGGCCAGGGCGGCAAGGGCAACGAGGGCGTGACCGCCACCGTGAAGCAGGTTCCGAACGCGATCGGCTACGTCGAGTCGGCCTACGCCAAGCAGAACAGGCTCGCCTACGCCCTGATCGAGAACAAGGCCGGCAAGTACCCGCAGCCCGACGAAAAGGCCTTCCAGGCCGCCGCCGCCAGCGCCGACTGGAAGTCGACCCCCGGTTTCGGCATCACGCTGACCAACCAGGCCGGCGACGATGCGTGGCCGATCACCGCCGCCACCTTCATCCTGGTCCACAAGGAGCCGGCGGATGCGGTCAAGGCCGGCGAGGTGCTGAAGTTCTTCGACTGGGCCTACGGGAACGGCGACAGGCTCGCCACCGAACTCGACTACGTGCCGCTGCCCGACAACGTGGTCGGCCTGATCCACGAGGAGTGGAAGGGCATCAGGGGCAAGGACGGCAAGCCCGTCTTCGGCATGTAACCGAAGTCTTCGACCCTCTCCCGCGATCGGGAGAGGGTCTTTCTCCGGGTGTCCGGCTCGCCTCGCGCGCCACGGCGCGCTAAACGCCACCCATTCGAAGAGCCTCCCGCGGATGACCGCCTTGACCCAGTCCATCGCCCTGGCCCGCGCGAGCGGCACGGCCCGCACCGCCCCGAGCAAGAGCGCCGACCGGCTCTTCCAGGGCGCGGCCTACGCCTCGGCCCTGCTCGTGCTGGCGGTGCTCGCCGGCATCCTCGGCTCCATCGTCTACGGCGCGTGGCCGGCCTTTTCCGAGTTCGGCTTCGGCTTCCTCACCTCCAGCGCCTGGAACATCGGCACCGAGCAGTTCGGCGCGCTGCCCGCCGTCATCGGCACCGTGGCCGCGGCCCTGCTGGCCCTGATCATCGGCGTGCCGGTCTCGCTCGGCATCGCGGTCTACCTCACGCAGCTCTGTCCCGGCTGGGCCCGCAAGCCGGTCGCCATGACGATCGAGCTGCTCGCCTCGGTGCCGAGCATCATCTACGGCATGTGGGGCCTGTTCGTGTTCGCGCCGCTGTTCGCCCGCTTCGTGCAGGTGCCGGTCTCGAACCTCGTCGAGGGCATGCCGGTGCTCGGCACCGTCCTCTATGCCCGCATCCCCTCGGGCGTCGGCGTGCTCACCGCCGGCATCATCCTCGCCATCATGATCGTGCCCTTCGTGGCCTCGATCACCCGCGACATGCTCGACCAGATCCCCACCGTGCTGCGCGAGAGCGCCTACGGCATCGGCTGCACCACCTGGGAGGTGGTCCGCCACGTCCTCGTGCCGCAGGCCTCCGTCTCGATCATCGGCGCGATCATGCTCGGTCTCGGCCGCGCGCTCGGCGAGACGATGGCGGTCACCTTCGTGATCGGCAACGCCAACCGCCTCTCGGCCTCGATCTTCGATCCCGGCTCCACCATCGCCTCGCGCATCGCCAACGAGTTCAACGAGGCCGACGGGCTCCAGCTCTCGTCGCTGATGGCGCTCGGCTGCCTGCTCTTCATCATCACCTTCTTCGTGCTGATCGTCGCGCGCCTGCTGGTGCGGCGCGCCAAGGTCGCCTGAAGCGAAACGTCCGCACCGCCGCCAGCCTCGGAAACCGACGAGTCATGGATGCCAGCAACCCCCTCGCGACGGCCGGCCGGACCCCCGCGGTCAGCCGCGTGCGCTCCGGCCGCCGGATCGCCGACCGCATCCTGATCCTGGCGAGCACGCTCGCGACGCTGCTCGGCATCCTCGTGCTCGGCTCGATCCTGCTGATGCTGATCGTCGAGGGCGTGAAGGGCTTCACCCCCGCCCTGTTCACGGCGCCGACGCCGGGGCCGGGCTCCGAGGGCGGCGGCATCGCCAACGCCATCCTCGGCAGCCTCGTGATGACGCTGATCGGCATCGTCATCGCCACGCCGATCGGGCTGATGGCCGGCACCTTCCTCGCCGAGTACGGCCGCGCCTCGAAGATCGCCGACGTGATCCGCTTCCTCAACGACGTGCTGCTCTCGGCGCCCTCGATCCTGATCGGCCTGTTCGTCTACACCCTGATGGTCCGGCCGATGGGCACCTATTCCGGCTGGGCCGGCGCGGTGGCGCTCGCGATCATCGCCACTCCGGTGATCGTGCGCACCACCGAGGACATGCTGCGCCTCGTGCCGAGCCAGATGCGCGAGGCCGGCGCCGCGCTCGGCGCGCCCCGCTCCCTCGTCATCCGCTCCATCGCGTGGCGGGCGGCGAGCGCGGGCGTCGTCACCGGCATCATCCTGGCGCTCGCCCGCATCGCCGGCGAGACCGCGCCGCTGCTGTTCACGGCGCTCAACAACAACAGTTGGTTCAACGCCAGCCTGCTCGGCGGCGTGCCGAACCTGCCGGTGATGATCTACCAGTTCGCGCTGTCGCCCTATCCCAACTGGCAGAGCCTCGCCTGGGCCGGCGCCCTGCTCATCACCGTCACCATCCTCGTCCTGTCGGTGGCGGCCCGCCTCGTGATCAAGGACCAGCGGGCGCGCTGAGGCCGCCCCCGGACAGCCCTCCTACCGACGAGAGATCCGATGAGCGCCTCCCCCGCGATCCGCAGCCAGTTCGAAGGCCGCAGCCCGGCCGACGTCAAGGCGCCCGTGCGCATCGCCTGCAAGGACCTCAACTTCTACTACGGCAGCTTCCACGGGCTGAAGGACATCAACCTCGATTTCCGCGACCGGCAGGTCACCGCGCTGATCGGTCCCTCGGGCTGCGGGAAGTCGACGCTGCTGCGCACCTTCAACCGCATCTACAGCCTCTACCCGGAGCAGCGTGCGGAAGGGCAGATCCTGCTCGATGGCCAGAACGTCCTGGACCCGAAGATCGACCTGAACGAACTGCGCTCGCGCGTCGGCATGGTGTTCCAGAAGCCGACGCCCTTCCCGATGTCGATCTACGACAACGTCGCCTTCGGCCTGCGCCTCTACGAGAAGCTGCCGAAATCCGAGCTCGACGGGCGGGTGGAGGAGTCGCTGCGCAAGGCCGCGCTCTGGGACGAGGTGAAGGACAAGCTCAAGCAGCCCGGCACCGGGCTCTCCGGCGGTCAGCAGCAGCGCCTGTGCATCGCCCGCACCGTGGCCCAGCGCCCGGAGGTGATCCTGTTCGACGAGCCGACCTCGGCCCTCGACCCGATCTCGACCGGTCGCATCGAGGAACTGATCGAGCAACTGCGCACCGATTTCACGATCGTCATCGTGACCCACAACATGCAGCAGGCCGCGCGCATCTCGCAGTTCACGGCGTTCATGTATCTCGGCGAGCTGATCGAGTTCGACGCGACCTCGAAGATCTTCATGAACCCGTCCAAGCGCCAGACCCAGGACTACATCACCGGCCGCTTCGGCTGACATCCTTCGCTACAGCCCGCCCTCCACCACCGGACCGAGGTTCGATCCGGCGGTGGAGCGCTCGTTCAGGCGCCTGATCGGGACATTCGCGACATGGCCGAGCATATCGTCTCCTCCTACGACACCGACCTCGAGAACCTGCGCCGCACCATCGCCGAGATGGGCGGCGTGGCCGAGAAGATGATGACGGACGCCACCGAGGCGCTGGTGCGCCGCGACGCGACCCTGGCCCAGGCGGTGATCGTCGCCGACAAGCGCCTCGACACGCTCCAGCGCGAGATCGAGGAGCGCTCGGTCCTGCTCATCGCCCGGCGCCAGCCGCTCGCCATCGACCTGCGCGAGACGATCTCCGGCATCCGCGTCTCGGGCGACCTCGAACGGATCGGCGATCTCGCCAAGAACATCGCCAAGCGCGTCGTGGCGATCAGCGATCAGGCCCAGCCGCAGAAGATCGTGCTCGGCGTCCAGCACATGAGCGACCTCGTCCAGGAGCAGCTCAAGGACGTGCTCGACGCCTATGCGAGCCGCGACGTCGCCGCCGCCCGCGAGGTGTGGGAGCGCGACAGCGCCATCGACGCGCTCTACAACTCGCTGTTCCGGGAACTCCTGACCTACATGATGGAGGATCCGCGCAACATCTCGTTCTGTACGCACCTGCTGTTCTGCGCCAAGAACGTCGAGCGCATCGGCGACCACACCACCAACGTCGCCGAGACCATCGAGTATCTCGTCACCGGCGAGAACCCGGCCGGCGAGCGGCCCAAGAACGACGCTTCGAACTACGCCACGGTGACGCCGGGCGCCTGACGCCGGCGGCATCGGCCGGCGATGGGACGGGTTGAGGAGGCGCCTCCGGCCGCCGCCCTTACGGGACCGGCCGGGCGCGACGGATGGGAACACGGGTGATGACGAGTGCGCGCATCCTGATCGTCGAGGACGAGGAATCGCTCACGACGCTGCTGCGCTACAACCTCGAAGCGGAGGGCTTCGCGGTCGACGTGGCGGTGCGCGGCGACGAGGCGGACCTGCGCCTGCGCGAGACCACGCCCGACCTCGTCCTGCTCGACTGGATGGTGCCGGGCCTCTCGGGCATCGAGCTGTGCCGGCGCATCCGCGCCCGCCGCGAGACGGAGCGCCTGCCCGTCATCATGCTGACCGCCCGGGGCGAGGAGGCCGACCGGGTCCGCGGCCTCTCGACGGGGGCCGACGACTACGTGGTCAAGCCGTTCTCGGTGCCGGAGCTGCTCGCCCGGGTCCGCGCCCTGTTGCGCCGGACCAAGCCGGCCCACGTCGCCGACATGCTGGTGGCCGGCGACATCGAACTCGACCGGGTCAGCCACCGCATCCGCCGCCAGGGCCGCGAGATCCATCTCGGGCCGACCGAGTTCAAGCTGCTCGAACACCTGATGCAGAGCCCCGGCCGGGTGTTCTCGCGCGAGCAGCTCCTCGACGGCGTGTGGGGCCACGACGTCTACATCGACGAGCGCACGGTCGACGTCCATGTCGGCCGCCTGCGCAAGGCGATCAACCGGCCGCGCCAGAGCGACCCGATCCGTACCGTGCGCGGCTCCGGCTACTCCTTCGACGAGACGTTTTCGGGCGCGGAGTGAGAGCGGGCCCTTTGGCCC
The DNA here is from genome assembly GCA_036946625.1 of Methylorubrum populi. Taxonomy (NCBI): domain Bacteria; kingdom Pseudomonadati; phylum Pseudomonadota; class Alphaproteobacteria; order Hyphomicrobiales; family Methylobacteriaceae; genus Methylorubrum; species Methylorubrum populi. Next base: position 1,048,107 of record JAQIIU010000003.1, on the reverse strand, counting down.
GGTCCCAGGGTTATCGGCTGGCGTCGCGCCCTGGATTGCTTCGGCTCCGCCTCGCAATGACGCGAGAGCAGGTTCACACCGTCATCGCGAGCCGTCAGGCGAAGCGATCCAGCCTCGCGACGGTCATCAAGGAGGCGCCCGGCTCACCCGCCGCGCGGGCGTTTCGACAAGCGCCGCGCGGCATTTCCAAAAGACTAGCGGAACCCGGCCACCCGGCGATCCCGCTTGCGCTCGGCCGCCGGCTGGTAGGCGACCTGGGCGTGCTGGGTGCAGTAGGGCAGGCCGGTGATGGCGCGGGCGCCGCAGAAGCGGAATTCCGGCGAGGTCGGATCGCCCATCGGCCAGCGGCACATGGAATCGCGCAGGTCCATGATGGTGACCCGCTCGGAGACCGCGAGCGCCACCGGCTCCGGCGCCGCCGGCTTCGGCGGCAGCGGGAAGTCCGGCGCGGGCCGGTGTGCGACGATCGCGGGCGGCTCCGGCAGGGTCGGCTCCTCGACCGCCAGCGTCTCGATCGCGACCGCCTCGATCCCGTCGTCCTTGCGGCGCCCCGGGCTGGCCGCCGCTCCGATCGGCTTGACCCGTCCGGCGAGGCCGAGGCGGTGGACCTTGCCGATCACCGCATTGCGCGAGACGCCGCCGATCTGGAGGGCGATCTGGCTGGCGCTCAAGCCGTCATCCCACAGGCGACGAAGCAGCTCGACGCGCTCGTCCGTCCAGCTCGGGACCGCTTCCGTCATTGCCCCCTCCACGTCGCAACGTCCTTGAATTCATGCCATCGGGCTGCGCGGAAGGCACGGCCGGTCGACCGCTGCTCCGCACGGCGAAATACCCATCGCCGGGGCGCGCGCGGCGGCCCAGCACATGTCGGTTAACAGACGCCAAACCCATCGCTGGCGACGGGTGGAGACTACAGGACAGCTCGACCGCGGAGCAAGGGTCGGCACGTCTCGCGGGCCGGTTTCCACCGGCATTCGGCCGGGTGACGACCATGCGGCGGCGGCGCCGGAGGGCCAAGCCGCGGAATGGGCCGCGCGCCGTCAACACGTTGCGTAAAATTGCACTTTCCCAAATCCAGGAGTGCGGGCGTCGCCTCGATCCCGTGGACGGGTGCGCCGGACAGGCCTTGCCGGCAAACCTTGGCCGTTCTCCCGAGGCAACCGAAAAAGATTGTTCCCCCGGCCCGGACGACTATGTGACGGACGGCGTCCGCCGGTCCCCCGCCTGTGGACGACGGATCATGGGAGATCGCATGCGACTGCGCCTCGCGCCGGCCCTGCTCGTCCTGGCCGCGATGTCCGGAAGCGCCCTGGCCGCCGGGCCGGCCGCCCCCGTGCCCGATGGGACGGCGATCCGGCTCGCCAACCACCGCGCGGTCTACGACCTGTCTTTGGCCCGCTCCGAGGGCACGCGGGCGGTCGAGGGCGTGCGTGGGCGGATCGTCATCGACTTCTCGGGCGATGCCTGCCGCGGCTTCACGATGCAGACCCGGCAGGTGACGCTGCTCGACTCCGCCGAATCCGGCGACCGGACGTCGGACCTGCGCAGCACCACCTTCGAGAACGGCGACGGCAAGAGCTTCCGCTTCCGCACCACGACGATCCTCAACAACGCCCCCTCCCCGGCCGTGGACGGCACGGCCGAGGCGGCCGCCGACACGCTCAAGGTGAAGCTGAAGGAGCCCAAGCGCGACCAGTTCCAGGCCCAGGGCGCGGTGCTGTTCCCGATCCACCACATGATCCGCCTGATCGAGGCGGCCAAGGCCGGCGAGACCACGGTTTCCGCCAAGGTGTTCGACGGTTCCGACGATGGCCGCAAGGTCTACGACACGCTGGCCGTGATCGGCCGCCCGAGCGCCGCCCCGGCGGCCGACACCGAACGCGACAAGCCGCTGCGCGAGGGCGATCGCGCCGCGATGCGGCGCTGGCCGGTGACGCTGAGCTACTTCACCGCCGGCGAGGGCGAGCGCACGCCGATCTACACCCTCACGTTCGACCTCTACGAGGACGGCGTCAGCGGGCGGCTGCACCTCGATTACGGTGATTTCGCCATCGACGGCACCATGAGCCGGCTCGATCTCGCCAAGGCCGATGCCAAGGCCGATGCGAAGGCCGAGGGTGCGTGCAGGAAGTAGCGTCGGTTCAGGTTCGGCGCCGCGGCTCCGGTTCGCCGGTGAAGACGAGGCCGCGCTGGATCGCGCCGCTGCCGAACTTGTCCCGCAGGCGATCGAGGGCGGCCTCGCGCCGGACGACGCGCTCGATGCCCTGATCGGCGAGATCGCCGCGGTCGGCGTGGATCGCGCCGCAGAGATCGCCGCCGCCGATGCCGATCAGGCGGAAGGCGGTGCCGTCGCAGGCCGCGCGCAGCATCGGCTCGCCCTCGCGGAACAGCCGGTCGGCGAGCTGCGTCGGTTTCAGGCCGCCGCGGGTGCGGGTGCGCAGGCGGAACCGGGCGTCCTTGAGTTTCAGCGTGACGCTGCCGGCGGCGAGCTCCGCCCGCTTCAGGCGGCTCGAGACCTTCTCGCAGAGGCGCCACAGGATCGGGCGCAGGTCCTCGAAGCGGCTCAGGTCGGTCGAGAAGGTCGTCTCGGCCGAGACGCTCTTGGTCTCCCGCGTCGGGCGCACCGGCCGCGGGTCCCGGCCCTCGGCGAGCGCCAGCAGGCGCAGGGCGTCCCGGCCGAGCGAGGCCTGGAGGCGGACGGGATCGACCCGCGTGATGTCGCCGACGCGGTGGATGTCGAGCCCGGCGAGCCGGTTGCGGGCGCTCTCGCCGATCCCGGGCAGGATGCCGACCGGCCTGTCGGCGAGGAAGGCGGCGGCCTCCTCGCCCGCGATGACGGAGAAGCCGCGCGGCTTGTCGAGGTCGGAGGCGATCTTGGCCAGGAACTTGTTGGCGGAGAGCCCGACCGAGACGGTGATGCCGATCCCGGCCTCGACCTGCGCGGCGAAGCGGGCGAGCGTCAGGGCCGGGCTCGTGCCGTGCAGCCGCTCGGTGCCGGAGAGATCGAGGAAGGCCTCGTCGATGGAGACGGGCTCGACCAGCGGCGTCAGCGCCAGCATCATCGCCCGCACCTCGCGCCCGACGCGGGCGTACTTCTCCATGTCCGGCCGCAGCACGGTGGCGTCGGGGCAGCGCTTGAGCGCCTCGAACATCGGCATGGCCGAGCGCACGCCCGAGATCCGGGCGAGGTAGCAGGCCGTCGAGACCACGCCGCGCCTGCCCCCGCCGACGATCAGCGGCCGGTCGCGCAGGGACGGGTCGTCGCGCTTCTCGATCGCCGCGTAGAAGGCGTCGCAATCGACATGGGCGATGCTCAGGGTGTCGCGGGCCGGATGGGCGAGAAGCCGCGGCGAGCCGCATCCGCGGCAGCGCAAGGCGCCCTCGGCTTGCATCGTCAGGCAATCGCGGCAGAAGGGTCTCACGTCGAAAACCTTGCCCGCCTCGGCGCCGGGCTCTCGCGGGCGGGAATGGTTGTAGGCAGGAATGGTTGTAGGGATGTCCGGAAGCGCCGGCCAGGGGCCTCGCCCGCGCCATCCCATGCGGATTCTCGTGCTCGGCGGCACCGGCGAGGCCGGCGCGCTCGCCGCACAGCTCGCCGGCGATCCCGAGGTCGCGCTGACGCTCTCGCTCGCCGGCCGCACCGCCGCGCCGCGGCCCGGGCCGGTGCCGACCCGCATCGGCGGCTTCGGCGGCGCCGCGGGGCTGGCCGAGTGGATCGGCGCGAACGGCATCGCGGCGGTGATCGACGCGACCCATCCCTTCGCCGCGCGCATCTCGGCCAACGCGGCGCGTGCCTGCGAGGCCCGTGCCGTGCCTCTGCTCGCCGTGCGCCGACCGGCCTGGACGCGGCAGGCGGGCGACGCCTGGACCGAGGTCGAGACCGTCGCCGCGAGCGTCGAGGCCCTGGGTGCGGCGGCGAAAACGGTGTTCCTGACGATCGGGCGGCAGGAGGTCTCCGCCTTCGCCCGGGCGCCGCAGCACGCCTACGTCGTGCGCACCATCGAGCCGGTCGGCGACGCCCTGCCGGTGCCGGGCCTCGTCACGGTCAGCGCCCGCGGCCCCTTCACGCTGGCGGACGAGACCCGCTTCATGCGCGCGACCGGGATCGAGGTGCTGGTCACGAAGAATTCCGGCGGGGCGGCGACCTATCCCAAGATCGAGGCGGCGCGCCGGCTCGGCCTGCCGGTGGTGATCGTGCGCCCCCCTGCCCTGCCGGACGTGCCCTCCGTGCCCGATGCGGCGGGCGCGCGGGACTGGCTCGCCGGGTTGCGTGCCCGCTAAGAGTGCCTCACAAAACGCCCGGTCACTGGCCGTTCTCGTTCTGTTAACGACCGCGCAGCGGGCGTTTTGTGAGAGACACTAAAACCGGCTCGACGCCGGGCGGCGGCGGTGCCATGGCAGGGGCATGTCCGCGCACGAAGCAGAGCCGAGCCGGTGACCCGCGCCCTGATGATCCAGGGGACGGGGTCCGATGTCGGCAAGTCGCTGCTGGTGGCCGGCCTCGCCCGCGCCTTCGTTCGGCGCGGCCTGTCGGTGCGCCCGTTCAAGCCGCAGAACATGTCGAACAACGCCGCCGTCACCGCGGACGGCGGCGAGATCGGGCGCGCCCAGGCGCTCCAGGCCCGTGCGGCGCGGGTGGCGCCTTCCGTCCACATGAACCCGGTTCTGCTCAAGCCCCAGAGCGATGTCGGGGCGCAGGTGGTGGTGCAGGGGCGGATGATCGGAACCGCCGGGGCGCGCGAATACCAGTCGTGGAAGCCGCGCCTGATGGCCTCGGTGCGCGACAGCTTCGAGCGGCTGAAGCGCGAGGCCGACATCGTGCTGGTGGAGGGCGCGGGCTCGCCGGCGGAAGTGAACCTGCGCCGCGGCGACATCGCCAATATGGGCTTTGCCCGAGCCACGGAGACGCCCGTGGTGCTCGTCGGCGACATCGACCGGGGCGGCGTGATCGCCAGCCTCGTCGGCACGCAGGCGGTGCTGGAGCCCGACGACGCGGCGATGATCCGCGGCTTCATCGTCAACCGGTTCCGCGGCGACCCGACGCTGTTTGCCGACGGCATGGCGCTGATCGCGGAGCGCACCGGCTGGACCCCGCTCGGCCTCGTGCCGTTCTTTCCCGAGGCCGGCCGCCTGCCGCCGGAGGACGCGGTGGCGCTGGATGCGCCCGCTCGGACGACCGGCGGCGGCCGGCCGCTGATCGCCGTGCCGCGGCTGCCGCATATCGCCAATTTCGACGATCTCGATCCCCTGCGGCAGGAACCCGGCGTCGCGGTGCGGTTCGTAGCCCCCGACGAGCCGATCCCGGCGGAGGCCGACCTGATCGTCCTGCCGGGCTCCAAGACCACGATCGACGATTTGTCCTTCCTCCGCGCGCAGGGCTGGGACATCGACATCCGGGCGCATCTGCGCCGGGGCCGGCGCGTGCTGGGACTGTGCGGCGGCTACCAGATGCTCGGGCGCTCCATCGCCGACCCCGACGGCATCGAGGGCGCGCCGCGCGCGCTGCCGGGTCTGGGTCTGCTCGACATCGAGACGGTGATGACCGGCGACAAGCGCCTCGTCGCGGTGACCGGCACGACGCTGGCCGACGGCGAGCCCTTCACCGGCTACGAGATGCATGTCGGCGACACGTCCGGGCCGGACACCACCCGCCCGCTCCTGCGGTTTTCCGACGGCCGGCCCGACGGCGCGGTCTCGGACGACGGGCTCGTGGCCGGCACCTACGTCCACGGCCTGTTCGCGGACGATCGCCAGCGCGCCGCTTGGCTCGCGCGGCTCGGCGCCGCGGCGAGCGGCGAACGCTACGAGGCCGGCATCGAGGCGACCCTCGACCGCTTCGCCGACCACCTCGAAACCCATCTCGACTGCGATCGCCTGCTGGCCCTGCGCTGAGGGGATCTACCGGGTGAGGGAGAGCCAGATCCCGGCGCCGGCGGCGACCAGGGTGAACTGAAGCGCGCAGGCCGTGCGGTAGAGCTTCAGCGCGCGAAAGACGTCGTCGGCGCTCGCCTCGGCCCGGCCGTCGCCCATCCAGGCGTCCTCGACGCGGGTGTCGCCGTAGATGCGCGGGCCGGCCAGCCGCAGGCCGAGCGCCCCCGCCATCGCCGCTTCCGGCCAGCCGGCATTGGGCGAGCGGTGGCGCCCGGCATCGCGGCGGATCGCCCGCCACGCCCCCGCGGGCGAGGCGTCCCGGCTCAGCGCCGCCGCCGCGATCAGCAGCAGGGCCGTCAGCCGCGAGGCCGGCAGATTCACGAGGTCGTCCAGGCGCGCGGCGGCCCAGCCGAACGCCTCGTAGCGGGGCGTTCGGTGGCCGATCATGCTGTCGGCGGTGTTGACCGCCTTGTAGAGCGCGCCGCCCGCGAGCCCGCCGGCACCGATCCAGAAGGCCGGCGCGACGATGCCATCGGAAAAGTTCTCCGCCAAGCTCTCGATGGCGGCCCGGCAGACGGCGGCCTCGTCGAGGGTTTCGGGATTGCGCCCGACGATCATCGAGACTGCTCTCCGGCCCTCGGACAAGCCCTCCGTCCGCAGGGCGGCGGCGACGCGCCGGACGTGGACGAACAGACTGCGCTGCGCCGGCAGGCTCGCGGCGAGGATCGCGAGAAGCACGAGGCCGAGCCCGTCGCCGGCGAGCCCGGCGAGCGCGGTCAGGGCGAGCGCGGCGGCGACCACCACGGCCAGCAGCAGGGCGAGCGCCAGCACGCCGCCGAGCCGGCGCGCGGCGGCTTCGCCCCGGTTGAGCCGGCGCTCCAGTGCGGCGATCAGACGGCCGATCCAGGTGACAGGATGGCCGAGCGCCCTGTAGAGGCGGTCCGGATAGCCCGACACGGCCTCGATCAGCAGGGCGAGCGCCAGGATGCCGAGGGTGTCCGGCGGATGGGTCGGGGTGGGCCAGGGCATCGTCGGTGCGGGTCGGGATGGAAGGGCGCGGCGTGTTGTCGGACGGTTCGGGGGACGCGATCCCGCATGGCGGCGATCTCGACGCGGCCCGCCGGCTGTTTCCGGGCGCGCCCGAGCCGTGGATCGACCTCTCGACCGGCATCAATCCGGTGCCCTACCCGCTGCCGCCGCTGGAGGCCAGCGCCCTTCGGCGTCTGCCCTCCCCCGCCGATCTCGCCCGGCTCAAGTCGGCGGCGGCGGCGGCCTACGGTGCGCCGGGGCCGGACCACGTCGCCGCCGCGCCGGGCACGCAGATCCTGATCGGGATGCTGCCCCGGCTCGTTCCGACCGCCCGCGTCGCGGTGGTCGGGCCGACCTACGCCGAGCACGCCGCCGCCTGGATCCGCTCGGGGCACGCGGTGCGGGTGGTGGATGACCCGGCCGCGGCCGAAGGCGCCGAGGTCGTGGTGGCGGTGAGCCCCAACAACCCGGACGGGCGCGTGTTCTCGCCCGAGGCGCTTCGGCCCGCGGCCGGCGGCCTCGCGGTGCTCGATCAGGCCTTCGCCGATTTCGAGGCCGTCGATCCGGCCGTGCCCCGGCCCGGCCTCGTGGTGCTGCGCTCCTTCGGCAAGACCTACGGGCTCGCCGGCCTCAGGCTCGGCTTCGCCCTGGCCGAGCCGGCCCTGGTGCGGCGCATCGAGGCCGCTCTCGGACCCTGGGCGGTGTCGGGCCCGGCGATCGCCGCCGGCTGCGCGGCTCTGGCCGATGCCGATTGGCGCCGCGAGGCCGCCGCCGCGCGCGCGCGGGACGCGGCGCGCCTCGACCGGATGATCGCGCGGGCCGGCGGGCGCATCCTCGGCGGCACGGCCCTGTTTCGCACCGCGACCTTCGCGGACGCGCCCGCCCTGTTCCGGCGCCTCGGCGAGGCCGGGATCTCCGTGCGGCGCTTCCCCGAGGCTCCCGAGCGCCTGCGCTTCGGCCTGCCGCCGGACAAGGCGGCGTGGTGCCGCCTCTCGCGGGTGCTCAAGTGAGCCTGTCTCGCCCGCCGAGCCAGGACACGACGAGCGCGCCGAGGGCGCAGACGCCGCCGACGGCGCAGACGCCGGGCCAGCCCGCGAGGAGGAAGGCGCGCGATCCGAGGAAGGCGCCCGCCGCGCCGCCGATGAAGACGGCGGTGAACAGCACGGTGTTGATGCGCCCGCGCGCGCCCGGCATCAGGGCGTAGGCGCGGGTCTGGTTGGCGATCAGCGCGCCGTTGATGCCGATGTCGAGGAGCAGCACGCCCGCGCCGATGGCGAGAAGCGAGACCTCCCCGGCCAGTGCCAGCACGGCGAAGGCCGCCGCGACCAGGAGGCAGCCGAGGATCACCACGGGCCGCGCCCCGCGCCGGTCGCTGTAGCGGCCGGAATGCGGGGCGATCAACGCGCCCGCCACGCCGATGACGCCGAACAGGCCCGCGCCCGCCGCGGTGAGATCGAAGGGCGGAGCCTCGACGAGGAGGGCCAGCGTCGCCCAGAAGGCGTTGAAGCTCGCGAACAGCAGCGCCTGGGACAGGCCGGCGTTGCGCAGCACCGGCTGGCTGCGCACGAGGTACAGCAGCGAGGCCATCAGCGCGCGGTAGCGCAGGCGCTGCTTCGGCACGATGCGCGGCAGGGTGCGCAGGGCCACCAGGGCCATGGCCAGGGCGAGGCCGGCCGCGGCGAAGAACACGGCGCGCCAGCCGAAACGGGCGCCGACGAGGCCGCTCGCGGTGCGGGCGAGCAGGATGCCGGAGAGCAGCCCGGTCATCACGCCGCCGACGATCCGCCCACGGCTCGCGTCGGGGGCGAGTTCGGCGGCGAAGGGCACGGCCTGTTGCGCGGCGCAGGCGAGGATGCCGATGGCGAGGCTCGCGAGCGTGAGCGTCGCGAGGTTCGGGCTGAGCGCGGCGGCGACGAGGGTGAGCGCGAGGCCGAGCAACTGCCACGCGATCAGATCGCGCCGCGGCAGGGCATCGCCCAGGGGCACCAGGAACAGGATGCCGAGGCCGTAGCCGACGAGGCTCGCGGTCGGCACGGCGAGCGCCGCCCGCTCGCCGAACTCGGCGACGAGGACCGCGAGCAGCGGCTGGTTGTAGTAGATGTTGGCGACCGCCCCGCCCGCGATCAGGGTGAGCCCGAGGCGCGTCGTCGGAGCGATCCCGCGAGGCCCGGCCGCATCGGGACTCATCGCTGCGCGGCCCGCTTCGGGGAAGACTGGCGCGAGGAGAGGCGGTCGGGCGGTGCGGGCGGCATGGACCGCCCCTTACGGCAGGCCGCGCCCCCAAGGCCAGCCCCGTCGGCGGGAGCAGGGTCGGAACCGTCGCGCGGCAGAGTGTCCGTCCCCGTTCAGGTGCCCGGCGGTAGCATGCCTGCCGAAGCAACCTATATGAAGGATTGCTCCGGAAAAGGCGTAGCTTTTGCAGCGGCTTGACCGGGCGGGCGGTTGCAGGTGCGCCTTGTATGGCGCACATCTCCGCGGGAAGACGCGCAGCCGCTTCAGGATAAGGAGTTGTGTATGCCGAACTACCGCGTCCACTTCGCGAAGCAGATTCTCGGGATGCCCTTTACGGTCGGTTGCGTCGAGATCGCCCGTGCCCGCGACCCGGAGCGTGCCCTGAAAGCGGCCGAACTCCGTTTCGCCCGCGCGCACGGCGTGACGGATTGGCGCGAACGGGCCGACACGGCTGCCCTCGCGGACGATCAGGACCAGGAGATCTGACCGACGCGCCCTTCCTCTTCGCTTTCGCAACGGCTCGCTCCCTTCGAGCGGGATGCAGCCCTCCACGGGTGTGCGTCCCCAGGGCCATCGCTCGAAGCCGCCTGAGCGGCTTCGCGGGGCGAAGAGCGCCGCGCGGAGCGGGCTTCTCAGGACCATGGTCCTGAGAAGCATCGAGCGGAGCGAAAGCCTGAGCCCGCGGAAGCCGGCGCCGGCGACTGAGGCTGGCCAAGGAAATCCTGGCCAACAAAACCAGGGCCATCGCTTCAGGCGATGGCCCTGGATGCGTCCCGCTCTCGAGGGCGCGCCATCCTCCGCTCGATGCGGCGACGGTCGTTTCGCCCCTACATCGTCTTGCGGCACTCCTGACCGTCCGGCAGCACGATCTCCGGATCGTCGCCCGACGCGTAGCTCTGACCGCCCCGGACGGGCCACGCGATGGCGTCGGTCCAGGTGAGGTTGAGGTCGAACCCGGTCATGAACCGGCCCAGCACCGTCGCGAACAGCGGCTGATAGGGCATCGACACCTCGGCCAGCACGAAGCGCGCCCCCTTGCGCTGAAAGTTCGTCGGGAGATTCAGCGTGCTGGAGAGGCCCGTCTTCGGCTTGGTCGCTGTCGACCAGTTCGAGCAGATGTAGGGAACCTGTTTGCTGCCGCTCGACGTGACGCCCACCGCCGAGATCGTCATGGTCGCGCGCGAGGCTGGAAACGGGGCGAGAACGGGTTCGGCCGCCGCCGCGATGCTGCTCATCTCCGCGGCCGAGATCGGGTTCTGCTTGCCGCCCTGCGACACGAGGTCGGCGAGTGTCCGGGTCAGCGCGCTGACCTTGTTGCGGTTGTCGATCGCGTTCGAATATTCGGCCACCGCGTAGATCAGGATGACCAGGATCGGCACCAGAATCGCGAACTCGATCACGGCGCTCCCGGAATCCTGGCGGGCGAAGCGTCGGATCGGCCCTTGCAGCCGGGTTCGGACATCCAGGCGGCTCATATCAGCAGGTTCCCGCGCTGCCGCCCTGATAGGGCTCGACGCGGAACACGGCGGCCGATTGCAGCAGCGCCGCGTTGCCGGAGAAGCCGGGAAAGCCGAGGTTGAACATCGGCACGAACAGCGGAAGCTTCACCGCCGCCCGGACGACGGCGATGCTCTGCGGACTGGGGCAGACATAGGTGGTGCCGAAACCCTTCGTCCAATCGCCCGTGCTGCCGTCCACGGCGGAACCGCTCGACGAACTCGGATTGAACGTGCCGGAAACCTGCACGTCGACCTTGAGGTTGTCGCAGGTGTAGAAGATGGCCAGAGCGGCCGAGGTCCCGCACATCTGTGCGCGGAAGGCGCTGAGAATCTTGGCCTGATCCGTCGATCCCGCATTCGCCTTCTGGAAATTTCCCGTCAGAAGCGAGCGCTTGGCGACCTGCATCGCGTTGTCCAGGTTCTGGCGCGCGAGGAAGACGATCGCGTACTGGAGCAGCACCATCACGAGGATGACCAGCAGGGTGCCGAAGAAGGCGAACTCGACGGCGTAGACGCCGCCCTCGTCCCGCGAGAAGCGGCGCAGGTGCGCCGAGAGCCCGTCGGCCGGCCGACGGCTCATCGGGACAGCCTCACCGTCGTGAAGCTGCTGAAGATGTTCTTGAAGGCGTCGCCGACCGAGGCGGATGTCGAAGCATCGACGAACAGCCCGGCGGAGGTCGCGCATTGCTTCAACTGGGGGACGATGTCGTCGAAGCGCGTGCCCTTGTTGCCGATCTGGCTCGGCATCCCGAGCGTGGCGAGATAGCCCCAATCCGGCGAGAGGTTGATGTAGGGCGCGTAGAGCACGCCGACCGACACGCTCCGATCGACCTTCCGGCAGTCGGCCGGATCGAAGGGGCGCACCTGTGGGCGCATCCATTCGTACCCGCTGAGGCTCCAGAGCCGGTTCGGATCCTGCACGCCGTCCGTGGCGATGATGACCAGCTTCTTGGCGGTCGTGGTCCCATCGCCGCTCGTCCCGACGATCGAGGCGAAGGTCGGCATGATGTCGGAGAAGTGGGTGCCCCCTTCCGTCGTGTTCGATGCGCTCGGTGCGCTGGGGAGATTGTTTGCGGCGCTGTCGAGGGTTTCGGTCAGTTTCACGATCGGCGCGATGCCGTTGCTGAATGAATAAACGGCAATGCGCAGGCGCCGGTTGGCGGATGATTGAGATTTCAGCCACGTCACGAACGCGGTGATGCCGACGTTGATTTCATTGATGCGGAGATTGACGCCGTTCTTTTGTGCCCAATCGAAGGAATCGCTGTAGGTCGTTTTTCTCCATCCGGTGCCTTCCGAGAAGGACGCGCCGTCATGGCATGCGAAGGCGCAACCGAATTTGTCCTGGAGCTTCTTGATGTCTGCCGTCGTCGCCCCGATCGCCATCGATCCGGACACGTCGATGAGCAGGTAGATGTCGACCATCGGCGACAGGCTGAGTTCGGAGGCGGCATTGCCGGTCAGGGAGAAACTCTTGATCCCCAGGACGCCGAGCAGGGTCGTCGATACGGCGGCGGTGTAGTTTCCCGTCACGCTCACCGTGCGGTTCGCCACCGTGACCGTCACCGTCGGCACCGTGCCCGCGGGCAGGTTCTGAACCGAGTTGAAATAGTCCGTGCCGGCCTTCTCCGCGAGCGACTTGACGTCCGCACTCGACTTGTTGGCGGTGTCCGCATCCTGCGCCGCCTTCGCGGCGACGATCACCGCCGCATCGAGCGCGCTGTTCAGTCGCGTGCGCTCCGATATGGCGCGGCCGAAATCGGCCACGCCGCCGACGAGGCCGGCAAGCGGAACCAGCGCGATCGCCAGGATGACGGGGAGTGACCCGTATTCGTCCTTGCGAAGGCGCCGGAATTTCTCGATGCGCAGCATGATGGAAACGGACATTGTCTGCAATTGTGCTGTGATCGTGTATTGTTCGGGAATTTAAAAATGTTTAACTTGTTGTTTGAGACTCGCGCCTATCCCGTGAATCGCGAACTGGCCCTGCGTGACGATCCCGGCCGCGGAGAATCGTCACGCAGGAGCGGATGGGCCGCGAATCGTCTCCGGGCCGTGTCGCCGGACTTCCTGTGCATCGGGCGGGAATCGACGGGCGGGGCATCGGCGCGTCTGGCGCGCAGGCGCGGCAGGCCCTAGGTTCCGGCCACGGTCGCCGGGTCGCCTCGGGGCGCTCGGACCGCCAGCTTGCAGAGGCGTTTCGGTCATGGCGGCGATCTCGTTCCTCGGCGATCTGATCCAGACCATCGGCGACCGCGGCCGCGATCTCATCGGGCTTCCCCGGGGCGATCTCGCGCGCAGCGCGAGCGCGGGCGATCTCGCGCGGCTGTGCGAGGATCTGATCTCCCGGCGCGGCGAGGCCTCCGGCGTGGCCCTGGCCCGGCTGATCCTCGACCGCTACGCCGCGTTCCCCCTGGAGGAGCGGCTCGCCTTCCTCGAACTCGTCGCGACCGAGTTCGGTGCCGACCATGCGGCGGTCGACGACGCCATCGCCGCCTATCGCGCCGAGCCGACGCGGGCCAATCTCGGGCTGCTGCACGAGGCGGCCGAGCCGCGTTCGCAGGAACTGATCCGCCGCCTCAACCTCGCCCGCGGCGGCACGCTGGCCCTGGTGCGGATGCGCGAGGATCTGTTCGTGCTGCGCAGGCGCCTGAAGGAACGGGGCGCCGATCCGCGCACCATCGACGCGGCGGTGAGCCTCGACAGAGATTTCGAGCACCTGTTCGCCTCGTGGTTCAACCGGGGTTTCCTGGTGCTGCGCCACATCGACTGGTCGACCCCGGCCCACATCCTCGAAAAGATCATCCGCTACGAGGCGGTCCACGAGATCGCCGACTGGGACGAACTGCGCCGCCGCATCGAACCGACGGACCGGCGCTGCTTCGCCTTCTTCCATCCGGCGCTGCTCGACGAGCCGCTGATCTTCGTCGAGGTGGCGCTGACCTCCGCCGTCGCCCCGGCGATCCAGCCGATCCTCGCCGACGGGCGCGAGCCGGTGCCCGCCCTCGGCGCCACCACCGCGATCTTCTACTCGATCTCGAACTGCCAGAAGGGCCTGGCCGGCGTCACCTTCGGCAACTTCCTGATCAAGCAGGTGGTCGAGGATCTCGCCCGCGAGATTCCCTCGCTGAAGACCTTCGTCACCCTCTCGCCGGTGCCCGGCTTCCGCACCTGGCTCGACCGCGAGCGCGGCGCCGACGCGCCGCAGGGGCTGACGCGCGAGGACGTGGAGACCCTGCGCCTGCTCGATACCGACGGTTGGCGCGGCGACAAGGCGACGTGCGAGGCGGTGCGGCGCGCCATGCTGCCGGCGGCGGCCGCCTATTTCCTGCGCGCCAAGAACGAGAAGGGCCGCCCCCTCGATCCGGTCGCCCGCTTCCATCTCGGCAACGGCGCCCGGCTGGAGCGCATGAACTTCCTCGGCGACACCTCGAAGAAGGGCCTGCGCCAGTCCTACGGGCTGATGGTGAACTATCTCTACGACCTCGCGGCCATCGAGAAGAACCACGAGACCTACGTCAATCTCGGCACCGTCGCGACCTCCTCCGCCGTCAGCCGCGAACTGCGCTCCAACCTGCCACCGCCGCGGGCCGTGGTTCTGGCCGAGGCAGGGTAGGCCCGCTCCGTCTTCCCGGCACCGACCCCGCTTTTTCGCCGCGCTGCGGGACCGATTCTCTCCTCGGACGTTCTTCTGTCCGACGCCCGCCGACGGCCCTCGGGGTGGCGGGCATGGAGAAGGACAGGAGTTCCGCCATGGTTGACACGGATCGCATCGTCGGCACCGCCAAGGATCTCGGCGGCCGGGCGCAGGGCGCGGTGGGCGATGCGCTCGGCTCGAACCGGGATTCGCTGGAAGGCCGCTACCGGGAGGCAGAGGGCCGGGCGCAGCGCCTCTACGGGCAGGCGAAGGACACGGTGCGCGACATCGCCGACGATGTCGGCGACTATGCGGGCGACGCCTACGACCGCGTCAGCCGCCACGGCGGCACCTATCTGCGCGACGGGCGCGAGCGGGTCGAGACGCAGGTCGGCGAGAACCCCTTCCTCGCCCTGCTGATCGCCGGAGCGGTCGGCTACGGCCTCGCCCTGCTGCTGCATTCGCGCCGCTGAGCGTCGAAACCGGAGCGCGGCCGTTCCCGCGCTCCGCTGCCGGCGGCGCTACTGCGCCGTCCAGCCGCCGTCCATGGCGAGGTTGGTGCCGGTGATCTGGCTGGCGCTGTCCGAACACAGGAACACGGCGAGCGCCGCCACCTGATCGACGGTGACGAACTCCTTGGTCGGCTGCGCCTTCAGCAGCACGTCCTCGATCACCTGCTCCTTGGTGAGCCCGCGCGCCTTCATCGTGTCGGGGATCTGGCTCTCGACCAGCGGCGTCCAGACGTAGCCGGGCGAGATGCAGTTCACGGTGATGCCGTGGGTGGCGAGTTCGAGGGCCGCGGTCTTCGTCAGTCCGACGACGCCGTGCTTGGCCGCCACGTAGGCCGACTTGTAGGGCGACGCGACCATCGAGTGCGCCGAGGCGGTGTTGATGACCCGGCCCCAGCCCTTCGCCTTCATGTGCGGCACCGCGGCCCGCAGGGTGTGGAAGGCCGAGGAGAGATTGAGCGCGATGATCTGGTCCCACTTCTCGACCGGGAACGCCTCGATCGGCGAGACGTACTGGACGCCGGCATTGTTCACGAGGATGTCGATGCTGCCGAACGACTCGACCGACAGCGCGATCAGGCCGCCGATCGCGTCGGGCTCGGTCAGGTCTGCGGGCGAGTAGACGGCCCTGACCCCGAACTCGCTCTCGATGCCGGTGCGTGTCCGCTCGATCTCGTCGGGCTTGCCGAAGCCGTTGAGGACGACATCGGCCCCCGCGCCCGCAAAGCCGCGGGCGATGGCGAGGCCGATGCCGCTCGTCGAGCCGGTGACGACGGCGGCTTTCCCTTTGAGGCTCATGGACTCCCTCCGATTGCGGGCCGCGCGGACCCTCTCCGCGCAGGACGTGCCGCAGGACTTGCCCCAACGGCCGCGCGAAGTCGATCTTGCTGCGCCGCACGCCCTGACGCAAAGCGGCGGTTGACACCCATGCCCGCATCCCCGAACACCTCGCGCCGGCCCAAAGGCGCCGACCCTGGGGGCTCCGGGCGGGTGCCGAACAGAAGTTGGACCGACGATCGATGGCGGTGATGCGCTCCTATCTCGACTTCGAGAAGCCCGTGGCGGAACTCGAAGCGAAACTCGAGGAACTCAAGGCCCTGGGCCAGCGCGACGGCGCCGTCTCGATCAGCGAGGAGGTCGGGCGGCTGGAGGCCAAGGCGGCTCAGGCTCTGGCCGAGATCTACGCCGCCCTGACCCCGTGGCAGAAGACGCAGGTCGCCCGCCACCCGCAGCGGCCGCACTTCGTCGATTACTGCGCCGGGCTGATCGAGGAGTTCACGCCGCTGGCCGGCGACCGCAGCTTCGGCGAGGACGAGGCGATCCTCGGCGGCTTCGGGCGCTTCCGCGGCCGCCCGGTCTGCGTGCTCGGCCAGGAGAAGGGCGCGACCACCGAGGCGCGGCTGCGGCACAACTTCGGGATGGCGCGGCCGGAGGGGTACCGCAAGGCGGTGCGCCTGATGGAGACCGCCGACCGCTTCGGCCTGCCCGTCATCGCCTTCGTCGACACCGCCGGCGCCTTCCCCGGCATCGAGGCGGAGGAGCGCGGCCAGGCCGAGGCCATCGCCCGCTCGACCGAGGCCTGTCTGTCCCTCGGCGTGCCGAACGTCGCCGTCGTCATCGGCGAGGGCGGCTCGGGCGGCGCCATCGCGATCGCCACCGCCAATACGGTGCTGATGCTGGAGCACGCCATCTACAGCGTGATCTCGCCGGAGGGCGCGGCCTCGATCCTGTGGCGCGACCAGGGCCGGGCGCACGATGCCGCCACCGCCATGAAGATCACGGCGCAGGATCTGCTGCGGCTCGGCATCATCGACGGCATCGTGCCGGAAGCCACCGGCGGCGCCCACCGCGACCGCAAGGCCGCCCTCGACGCCACCGGCGAGGCCGTCGCCCGCACGCTCGCCGCGTTCGAGGGGTTGAGCCGCGAGGAGGTGCGCGACCGGCGCGCCCAGAAATTCCTCGAGATCGGCCGCAAGCTGTGAGCCGTCCCTTCGGCACGGGCCTGCTGCACGGTCTGCGCCGGCTCGGCCGGCGCGACACCCGCGAGCCCGGTGCCGTCAACCACATCTCGCTGGGCAGCCACTGCCACACGGCGCAGATCCTCAAGAGCCTCGGCCTGCGTACGTGGTCGGCACCCTTCGACTGGATCTTCTCCTCGCCGGGCATGGTCCGCGACTGCCTCGCCGACGATTTTTCCGAGCTTCTCGACCGACGCCACTATCAAAGCACGCCGCTGCACGAACGGCAGGCTCCGGACGAGACCCGCTGCCGCCACCGCCTCTACCGCGACCGGCACGCGATCCCCTTCGTGTTCAATCACCACGACCCGGCCGGCAGCGACGAGGATTACCGGTTCCTGCAGGCCGGTGTCCGGCGCCTGCGCGCGGCCCTGGACCGGTCCGGCGCCCGCAACCGCTTCTACCTGATGACCGCCCTGCCGACCGATCCGGACGTGATGCGGAGCATCCGCGACCTGCTCGCCGCCCGGGCGGAGGCACGGGGGGCGGCCAACCACCTCACGATCCTTCACCTGCATCGAGCCGGGCGGCAGGCGGTCGACGTCCTGGCGCAGGAGCGGCATCTCGACTGGCTCCGGGTCGAGACCCGCTCCGCCTCGGCCGGCCTGCGCTTTTCCGATCCGGCCGATGACGCCTTCGTGAAGGACGTGGTGCGCGAGCGGGCGCGATTTCCCGCGGAACCGTGACCGATTCGCAACGGCCGTCGACAAAGTGGAGAACCGCATTGCGGTAAGCTCCGGGTAAGCTTAGCGAGGCTATTGGGTTCGGGGAGTGACGCCCGCAAGGTGGCCGGAGGTGCCCCGCGGGCGAGGACACGTAAGGACGGGTTCCCCATGGCTGTGCGTCCGTTCGCGGCTGCTGCTCTCGTGACCCTGGCGACGACTCTCGGTGCCTGCCAGGACAGCGCCATGCTCGGCGGCGTCTCGAGCCGCAGCCTGACCCCGATCCCGCCCCAGACGGTCGCGCTGATGCAGACCAGGGGGATGCAGCAATCCGATCCGATCCTGATCCGCGCCTACAAGAAGGAAGCGGAGATGGAGGTGTGGAAGCGCGGGGGCAACGGCCAGTACGCGCTCCTGAAGACCTTCCCGATCTGCCGCTGGTCGGGCCAGCTCGGCCCCAAGACGAAGCAGGGCGACCGGCAGGCGCCGGAGGGTTTCTACGCGATCACGCCGGGTCAGATGAACCCGAACTCCAGCTACTATCTGTCCTTCGACGTCGGCTACCCGAACGCGGTGGATCGCGCCAAGGGCGGCACCGGCAACTACATCATGGTGCACGGCACCTGCTCGTCGGCAGGCTGCTTCGCCATGACCGACGCCTCGATGTCGGAAATCTACGCGATCGCCCGCGAGGCCTTCAACGGCGGCCAGCGCGCCTTCCAGTTCCAGTCCTACCCGTTCCGGATGACGGCGGCCAACATCGCCAAGTTCCGCAACGATCCCAACGCGCCGTTCTGGAAGAACCTCAAGGAGGGCTCGGATTACTTCGAGGCCCTGAAGGAGGAGCCGCGGGTCGCGGCCTGCGGCACCAAGTACGTGTTCGGCGGAGCCGACGTGGCCGCGGGCAACTGCACGCCGCGGGCCGATCCGCTGGTCGCCGAGAGGCGCGAGCGCGACAACCACGAGATCGCCGAGCTGATCGCCAAGGGCACGCCCGCCACCCGCGTGGTCTACGAGGACGGCGGCCAGAATCCGGTCTTTCGCCCGCAGAAGCCGGAAGGCCCGACGTTCGCGAGCCTGATCGAGAACGACAGGGACAAGGACGACAAGGACAAGGAACTGGCCTACACCGCCAAGGATTACGGCCGGCACACTCTCGGCGAGATCAGTCGGCCGGAGAGCCTCGCGCTGGGGCCGAACGAGTTCGAGATCGACGCCAAGGGCAAGCCCGTCCTGGTCGCGGCGGCGTCGGCCGACGCCCCCGGTCCGACCAAGGCCGCGGCCGCCCGCAAGGAGCACGCCAAACCCGCCACGGTGGTGGCCGTGCAAGAGGCCGCAAAGGCCGATGCCGGCAAGGCCGACAGGCCGCACCGCATCGCCGTGGCGGATGCGGACGGTGACCCGAGCGTCTTCGGCAAGGTTCTGG
Organism: Methylorubrum populi; assembly: GCA_036946625.1. Classification (NCBI taxonomy): domain Bacteria; kingdom Pseudomonadati; phylum Pseudomonadota; class Alphaproteobacteria; order Hyphomicrobiales; family Methylobacteriaceae; genus Methylorubrum; species Methylorubrum populi. Next base: position 1,029,224 of record JAQIIU010000003.1, on the reverse strand, counting down.
GCAAGGAGCCGGTCAAGAAGCCGGGCAAGGACGAGAAGGGCGCCGGGGCTTCCAAACCGAAACCGGCGAAGGAGACGACGTCCTCCGCTGCCGTGAAGCCGCAGGCCGCCGTGACGACGACCGGTTCCGTGCGGAACTGAAGCGCTTCGAACGGGGCGCGTGCAAACGTGCAAAGATGCGGGGCCGCGGCAGAGCGCGGACCTGTCTGCGCGATGCCGGGTCATGCCAACCGGCGATGATCCCGACTCATCGCCGGTTGCCCGGCGGCGCTGCCTGCCCCGAACGAAGCGCACGCACGCAATGGTCCTTCCGGCGCTGCGTCGCCCACCTGCCGGCGGCGGGCGGGATCCTGCTGTTCGACCGCTCCTGCTGCAACCGCGCGGGCGTCGAGCGCGTCATGGGCTTCCGCACCGAGGCCGAGGTCGAGGAGTTCTTCCGCTCGGTGCCCGAGTTCGAGCGCATGCTGGTGCGCTCCGGCATCCGGCTGGTGAAGTCCTGGTTCCCGATCACCGACGCCGAGCAGGCCCTGCGCTTCCGGATGCGCATCGCCGATCCGCTCAGGCAGTGGAAGCTCTCGCCGATGGACGTCGAATCGCGCCGCCGCTGGGAGGACTACACCCGCGCCAAGGGGGACATGCTGGCCCGCACCCACATCCCCGAGGCGCCCTGGTGGGTGGTCGAGGCGGACAACGAGCGCCGCGCCTGGCTCATACGATATCCGGTTGATGAGTTCGGCCTGTCCTGCGTCCTTGCGAGGCGAAGCCGTGGCAAACCAGGGCGCGCCCTTTCCGGACCTGTCGCGCCCTGGATCGCTTCGCGGCCGCTCGCGATGACGGAGGGGGGGCCAAACCCGAAGCGATCAAGCGGAAACGGTATCAACGGCATCAGCCACCTGCTCGAACAGATCCCCTACGGTCCCGTCGAGCATCCGCCCGTCGTGCTGCCGGACCGCGTGCGTCGCGCCGACGACTCCGGGCGCCGATCCCGCAGGCGATGACCGTTCCGTCCCGCGACTGAGCGAGCCCATCGACAAAGCCGCGCGCATCCTGTACAGGCCCGGCCAACTCACAACAGGATGCCGAAATCCTGACGCCCGGTCCTTGCCGGACGGGCGCAACGGCCGGAGCGTTTCCAATGAACATCATCGAGCAGCTCGAGCGGGAAGAGATCGCCCGCCTCGCCAAGACCATTCCCGACTTCGAGCCGGGCGACACGGTCATCGTCAACGTCCGCGTCAAGGAAGGCGAGCGCACCCGCGTCCAGGCCTACGAGGGCGTCTGCATCGCCCGGAGCGGCGGCGGCCTCAACGAGAGCTTCACCGTCCGCAAGATCTCCTACGGCGAGGGCGTCGAGCGCGTCTTCCCCGTGCACTCGCCGATGATCGATTCGATCAAGGTGGCCCGCCGCGGCAAGGTCCGCCGCGCCAAGCTGTACTACCTGCGCGACCGTCGCGGTAAGTCGGCCCGTATCGTCGAGCGCACCGACCGCACCGAGAAGGCCGCCAAGGCCGAGAAGGCTGCCGCCGCCACCGCCGCGGAGTGATCTTTTCCGGAAGCGGCTCTGCGGGCCGCTTTCGCCGACGCGCCCGTCCCGAGATCCTCGGGGCGGGTTTTTTGTTTCAAGTTTTCATGCACATATATGACGGACCGGTATGCGGAGCCGGTGCGGAACGCATCACAGGCCGATGTCCGATCTGAAGCCGAATACGGAAGCTCGTCGATCGCCGTTTCCGGACGACGTGACGGAGCGCGGCGTGCGCGCTTTTCTCAAGCGGATCGGTGAAAATTATCCTGTTCGCGCGGTCTTCCTGTTCGGAAGTCGAGCCCGGGGAACGCATCAGGCTGACAGCGATGCCGATCTGGCCGTCGTGTTGGACGGTGACAACGCCGAGCGCAGCCATGTTTCGGGTGAGATGGCCGAGATTGCCTTCGACATCCTGATGGAGACCGGTCTGCTGGTTCAGGCCGTGCCGCTATGGGAGAGCGAGTGGCGGGATCCCGAGCGGTTTCCCAACCCCACTTTGATCGCGAGCATCCGGCGAGATGGTGTGCGCCTGTGACGAACGCGCTCGCCCTCGCCTTCATCGGCAAGGCCGAGCGAGCGTTGCAGGCGGCTCGCCTCCTTGGGGCCGGCGATACCGAAGGCGCTTGCAGCCGGGCCTATTACGCCATGTTCGACGCGGCGAGAGCCTCGTTGATGGTGACCGGTCATCTCCGTGAGGGGATGAACGTCAAGACGCATGCAGGGGTGATCGCCGCCTTCGGCCAAGCGCTGGTGCAGACCGGCCAAGTCGATGCCGCGTTCGGTCGCGCTTTCAACCGCCTTCAGGATGTTCGCATCCGTGCAGACTACATGGCCGGCGCACCTTCGGTCGAGGAAGCCGAGTGGGCTCTCACCCAGGCCGAAGCATTCGTGGTGACGATGCGAAGACGGTTCTTCTCAGAATGACGCTTGCTCTCTCCCGCATGCGAGATGGACGATCGGGCACGCGCCGCGTCGCTGGCTAACTCCGCCGCAGCGCCTCCAGCACCTTGCCTCCCGGCCGGCCCGTGGCCGGCATGCCGAGCTGGCGCTCGACGTCCTTGATCGCCTCGCGGGTCTTGGAGCCGACCTTGCCGTCCGGCTCGCCGACATCGTAGCCGCGGGCGATCAGGCGGCTCTGGAGGTCGCGGCGTTCGGCCCGCGAGAGCGGCGGGTCGTCGGTCGGCCAGTCGGCCTGGACGCCGGGGCGTCCGCGCAGGCGGTCCGAAAGCACGGCGATGGCCAGGCCGTAGGACTCGGCGGCGTTGTAGGAGTAGATCGCGTCGAAGTTCTTCGTCACGAGGAAGGCCGGGCCGTCGATGCCGGCCGGCGCCAGGATGCCGGCGGGCCCCGCCCCCGTCAGCGGCTTGCCGTCGACGCGGGTGACGCCGAGAGAAGCCCAGTGGCCGATCGGCTTCTTGTTCTTGCGGCCGGCGGCCGCGACGGTGAAGCCGCGCGGCAACCGCACCTCGTAGCCCCAGCCTTGCGCGTTCGACCACTTGGCGACGCGCAGGAAGTTGGCGGTGGAGGCGACCGCGTCGGCCACCGAATCGACCACGTCGCGCCGCCCGTCGCCGTCGCCGTCGACGGCGAGCCGCTGATAGGTGGTCGGCATGAACTGCGTCTGGCCGAAGGCGCCGGCCCAGGAGCCGGTCAGCCGCGAGGCCTCGATGTCGCCCCGCTCGATGATCTTCAGGGTGGCGATCAGCTCGGTGCGGAAGAAGTCGCGGCGGCGATGGCCGGAGCAGGCGAGCGTCGCCAGGGACTGCACCAGCGGCATCTTGCCGAGATTCTTGCCGAAATTCGATTCGACGCCCCAGACCGCGGCGATGGTGTAGCGGTCGACTCCGTAGCGCGCCTCCGCATTGGCGAGCGCCTGGGCGTGCTGGCGCATGGCGGCGCGTCCGTCCTCGACCCGCTCGTCGTCGACCAGCGCCGACATGTAGTCCCAGATCGGCGTCTTGAACTCGGGCTGCGCCTGGGACAGCTCGATCACCTTGTCGTCGTAGGCGATGTTCGCCGTGGCCGCCCGGAAGGTCTGCGCCGAGACGCCGGCCCCTGCGGCCTGCGCCTGGATGCCCGAGAGGCAGGACTGGAAATCCGCACGTGCCGGGCCGGCGAGGAGGCCGCTGGTCAGCGCAAGCCCGATCAGGCTGGCGCGGGTGGCTGGCGTCGGCATGGGTCGGCGCTCCGTGTGAGTTGAAGGGGATGTCTCGCGTGCGATTCAGGCGATACGAGGGTTAACGAAGGGTGAGGATCGTGCAGGAGCGCAGGGGAATCGCTTCAGGTTTCTTTCGCTTGGATGGGTGTCTGTCGGACGAGGGCTTCGAGGTAGTCGGGATTGAGATTAGCTGTTTGATCCCAGGGTTTGATGGTGCACTCTGCCCGTCATCGAGGCCTGGGATCGCGGACCCTCGTGGAGTGTAGCTCGGTGAGGGCACACACCAGCCGCTCGACACCAAGCGACGACATGCCTCTTAGCATTACAGTTGCGTTTTAAAGCATTTTTGCTTGCTGTTCATTGTGCTGGGCTTACGCCGTTGACGTCCCCTGTCGGCTGACGCACGGCGTTTGAGATGGGCGTTTCGGGCGGTCGCCTGATGCGCCCGTCGCCAGAGCGACCATGCGATGACGTGAGCGGGCTGGATGCGCCGCTGTGCCAGCCGCACCGCGATGCGGCGGATCTCCTGGACCGACCAGCGGATCAGCGCGCGGGCGGTCTCGGCCGCGCCCGTCTTTTTGGGGGCGGCGCGTTGGCGTGATGGCGGATTACGGCCAGCAGGGCGAAGGCCATCATCACCAAGCTGACGTGCCGGTGCCAGCCGTGCCAGGAACGGGTCTCATTATGAGCGAGCCCAAGTTCGGTCTTGGCCGTCTCGAACGCGTCCTCGATCGTCCAACGCTGGCCCTCGACCGTCGCCAGGGTCGCGACCGACGTGCCGGCCGGGCACCACGTCGTGAAGTACGCCCGCTCGCCGTCAGTCAGGCTACGGCGGATCAGCAGGCCGCGCGTCCACAGGCCGGCCTGATCGTAGTCGGCACCGTCGAGGTCGGCCAACTCGCAGTAAGCCCAGTCGTACAGCCGCGCGCCCTTCGTGCCCTCGCCCGCCGACAGGCGCGTCCAGGCCGTCGGAGCGAGGCCGTTCGCGATCGCCTCGGCGGTGCCGGCCACCAGCGGCTTGCCGACCCAGGAATTGAACAGGTGATCGGTCTTGACCCCGAGCACGTAGCCCTTGCCCGCGCGCCGTAGAGCCATCTCGATGTCGCCGACCCCATAGACGGTGTCGGCCGCAACCCAGGAGAACGGCACGTCGGCGGTCATCGCCCGCTCGATCATCGTTAGAGCCAATCCCGGCTTGGTCGAAAAGCTCGTCCCCTCCGGCACGTGGGCGGCGGCCAGCCGGGCCGGATCCGAGGTCCAGGTCTTGGGCAGGTACAAGGCCCGATCGATGAACGCGTGACCGTGGTGCGAGGCGTAAGCCGCGAACACGCCGATCTGACAGTTCGTGATCTTTCCGGCCGAGCCGGTGTACTGGCGATGCACACCGCACGAGGCTTTGCCCTGCTTGAGAAAGCCAGTCTCGTCGAGAACCAGAACCGCGTCCGGGTCGGCCAGGGTTTCCAGGGCATAGTCCCGCACGACGTCGCGCAGGGCGTCGGCATCCCAGCGTCCGCGACCGAGCACGGCCTGCTGACGCCAGGGCCCGGGATCGCCCGCAGCTTCCGCCCGCATCCAACTGGTCTTGCGCCGCTCCGCGCCGAGCAGTCCGTCCAGGAATGCTCCCGCCGAGGCCGCCACCCGCTCCTGAGAAAACAGCGGGCGCATGCGTCCCTTCACCTCCCGCAGCGAAGAGGCCCAGAGCTCCAGCGTCGCCTCAATCGAGGCCCCCGGCGTCCATGATGCGCGAATCATGGTGCCGCAAGGAGTCAGAACCTCGCCAAAAACGCAACTGTAATGCTAGCTCTCTGCCCGTCATCGAGGCCTGGGATCGCGGACCACCCTCGTGGAGTGTAGCTCGGTGAGGGCACACACCAGCCGCTCGACACCAAGCGACGACATGCCTCTGAAACTATCTTGTGAACTCAAGCACATACGTGTTCGCACTTTTGTTCTGAATGGCGCACCATTTCACGACGCTGCACCCTCCTCACGATCGGTCTCGGCGACAGCGCGGCTTTCGCCTTGAGTGATCACTCCGCACCGGCTTCTCCGGAACGACTGCCGTGCAGCGACACGCAGGTTCTCACCATGTCGCTCATCGTGAGTTCCTTGGTGTCGCCGATATTGGCGACTTCCTCCAGGCACCGCATGAAATAGTGGCTGTCGAGCCCGGGCGAGAGTGTGTTCATCGACTTGCCGACACGTTCGGTGAAGTCGAACTTCTCGCTCGCGCCCGCTCTCGGCCAGAGCGAGGCCTTGTCGTCCATTTTCAGCCGGGCCGCCGCCCACGAAGATCCCGTGCATGCCAGGATCGCCAGAATGCAGACCGCGGCCGCTCGTCCCATCGTGCTTTCCTCCCCGGCACGCCGTCGAGGATGAGTGTCGACGGTCGGCTTACCGGCTCTTGCCAACGCCGCATGCCTCGCGACGTTGCAGCGCTGGCAACGTTTAGTTTTCCTCAGAATGCTGCCGAGCCATGGCTCGAATCGACCAGTATCGGCTCGAAGACCCTCAGCGTGAACTGCCGCCTCCGCCTCCGCCTGCGCTGCCCTGCGGGATCGCCCGCTCCGGCTGACCGGCATTGCCGCCCGCCGCCGAGTCCGTGGTGATGGTGTCGGCTCCGGTGGCGCCCGGCGCAATCACGTAATCGACCGTGTTTCCGGTGGTGTTGGTCTGGCGCTGGATGATCGTTCCCGGCGGGAACGGGCCGCCGGGAGCGCCCGGGGGCTGTGCCTGGGCGAAGGCCGCGCCTGAGCCGAGACAGCTCAGGGCGGCGAGGGTGACGACGACGCGACGCATGGGATTGCTCCGGACGCGAAGGCTCCGGCGGATGATCCGCCGGAGCGACCATCGGGAGACAATGCCGCCATGGTCCGAGAAGTTTCCGGATTCCCCTGCGGCGTGATGACGGCTCCGCCTGCCGTCCGAACCGCCAACCCTTGCGCCGGCTTCCGCGATTACCCGTCACCACGCGATCGTGTAGGCGACCTCGAAGGAGCGCGGGCGCCCCAGCAACCACGCCGTGCCGACGCCGTCCACCGCGCTGCCGTCGATCGCGTAGATCTTGTCGAACAGGTTGAAGACCCGGAGCGACAGGCGGGAGCCGGTCGTGACCTGATGGTCGAGGCCGAGATTGACCAGCGTATAGGCGGGCCGCCGGGCGGTGTTGCCGAAGTCGCTGAACACCTCGCCGACATGCTGGAGGCCGACGCGTCCCTCCCAGTCCCGAGCGAAGGCCCAGTTCACCCAGAGATTGGCCACCTGCTCCGGCACGTTGATCGGCTGCCTGCCGGCATAGGAGACGGCGACGCCGCCGACGTTCTGGGTGAAGTCGTCGTACTGAGCGTGCAGCAGGGCGAGGTTGGCGTCGATGCGCCAGCCGGGCGCGGGAAGCCAGGACAGGGCGGCCTCCGCGCCGAGCGAGGATTGCTGGCCGACCTGCGTCGAGACCGTGGGCTGCCCCGGCACCGCCGAGATCGGGTTGTCCTTGACGATGCGGTAGCCGGCGAGCGTCCATTCGACCGCGCCGCCGAAGACGAGACCCTTGGCGCCGACCTCGACCTGGCGGCCGGTGGAGAGCTCGAAGCCGGCGAGCGGCTGCGACAGGGTGATCAGGCTGTTCACCGGGTCGGTCGCGGTGGCGTATTGCGCGTAGAGCGAGGTGTCCGGCTTCGGCTCGTAGAGCAGGGCGAAGCGGTAGCCGAGCGCCCGGAACGAACGTTCGAAGGTGGCCCCGCTGCGCAGATCCTCCCGGTAGAGGCTCGGCGCGTCGAAGCGCACGCCGGTGAGGAATGACAGCCGCTCGGTCAGGAACAGCCGGTCTTCGGCGAAGACCGAGGCTTGATTGGTGCGTGTGGCATAGGCCGGGCTCGCCCGGCCTCCGACCGGAAAGAGGCCGGGATCGTAGCCGGTCAGCGGCACGCTGGTCGGCGTCTCGGAGAAGTTGAAGTTGTTGGTGTGGCGGAAGCTGACGTGGTTCACGTCGAAGCCCGCCGAGAACTGGTTGGCGAGGCCGAACAGCGAATGGCGGAAGGTCGCGTCGAAGCGATTCCCGATCTGTTCCTGGCTGTGATAGATCTCGAGATAATCCGAACGGTCGACCAGACCGGTCGCCGGGTTGAAGCGGTACTGCTCGACATCGCGCCAGTGGCGGCGGCTCTGGAGACGGTAGGCGGTGTTGCGCACGCTCACGTCGGCCGAGGGGGTCCACTCCGTCCGGAACTGCGTCCAGTTGTCGGTCCAGGCGATCTTCGAATCGCGAACGTTGTAGTTGTTGAAGCGGATGGCATCGAGGATACGCCCGTTCACCAGCGGCGTCCCCCAGTAGCGGGTGGGCTCCTGGTAGCCGAGATCGTGGCTGAGGGTGAGGGCGAGGTCCGGGTTGGCCTGGAGCGTCAGCGCCCCCGAAACCGCGAGATTGCGGAAGTCACCCTCCGGCATGATCCATCCGCCGGCGCGGTTGCCGCTGACGTTGAGGCGATAGGCGAGCGATTCGCCGATCGGCCCGGTCGAATCGACCGCCGCGCGGGCGATCCCGTCCTCGCCGAGGCCGAAGCGCGCGACGTTGAGGGGCGTGAACAGCGGTTTCTTCGAGACGACGTTGACGATGCCGCCGATCGCCCCGTCCCCGTAGAGGACGGAGGCCGGCCCGCGCAGCACCTCGATGCGCTCCACGTTCCAGGTGTCGAACGGGAAGGTGACGGTGTTGGCGCCGACATAGAGCCGAGTGCCGTCGAACAGCGTCTGGATCGAGTTCTGACCGGCGAAACCTCGGGCGGTGAAGAATCCGAGCCCCGAGCCCGGCGAGCCGAAGGCGGTGATGCCGGTGCCGTTCTGGGAAACCGCTTCCAGCACGCTGGTCTGGCCGCGCAGGCGCGCGGTCTCGCCCGAGATGACGTCGAGGCTCGCCGGGGTTTCCAGCGGCGTGAGGCCGAGGCGGCTCGCCGAGCGCGACGGCGTACGCAGGTTGAGGCCGACCGGCGAGGACTGCGTCAGGCTCGGGCTGCGCAGCGCGGCGGCGGCTTCCGCCCCCACGGCGTCGGCGGGAGCATCGGAGGGCAGGCCGAGACCGGCGGCGCCTTGAACGGCGATCTCATCGAGACGCGCGACCGGCGCTTCCTGTGCCTGCGCGGGAGCCGCGATCGCGAGAGGGAGGGCGGCATACAGGAGGGACCGGCCGCGGAAGCGGCGGGGGAGGGGTGGCATGGGACGGACGAAGCCTCGGGCAGTAACGGTGGCACGTCACCGCGACCGAGGCCGACACGCCCGGGCCGACGGCCCGACGCGCTTCGACACCTGCTGGAGCACCCCGCCCGGCATGGCTCGCGTGTGACCACGGCTGACGGCAGGTCTCCTGGCTCGCGGGTCGTCGTCCCCCATCGTCTTCCCAGGCGAGGCACGCCCAGTGACGTCATGATGGGGGGCTCTCCGCTCACAGTTGCGGGGGCAGCCGCGGAGTCCGAGCGCGATGCCCGTCACCGCATTCCCTTTTGATCCCTTGCGGGAACCGTCGGCGGCCACGCTAGAGGGCGTGGTCCATTCCGGTCAACGTGGCCGCGAGCGTGCCTGTAGGCCTGTGCCTTCGATGCAACAGAGTCGATAGGCAGAAAAAAGGCCGCTCCGGTTGGAGCGGCCCGAAGTCTAGGGAGGAAACGCCCAAGAAGGGCAGCAGGGCCGCGACGCCATCGCGAACCTGCATGGCCATTGTTTCTCACGCTGCAGTGCACAAAGCAATCGATTCGATCACGGTTGGGGCATGCATTTTTCGCATATGATAGGGCGACGACCGCCGTGGCTGCGGGTGATTGTCATCCCTCTTGGCGGCCCGCAACTTGCCTTGGAACTTGCGTTGGGTTGAGGATCGGCCTCACTCGAAGGCGTTTCGGTCGATGCGGGTCTCGTGGGTGCTGTCGCTGGCTGCGGTGTTCCTGCCCGCCGGATCGCAGGCGGAGGAGACCCATGTGGACGTCGCGGCCTTCATGGGAACGGCGCGTCACCGTATCGGCGAACGCGTCACGCTCGACCATTGCCATCTCGTTTACGCGACGCCGGACGAGATGACCTGTGTCGGCCTCGCCCCGGATGGCGAGGCCGGCGATGTGAGGGCGGTCGGCAAGCTGCTGATCCGAGTGGCATCGGCCGAATTCCGCAGCCGAGCCCGCGCGCTCGCGCTTTGCCAAGGCGGCGAGCTCGGCGAGGATTGCGATGTCAGCATCTCCGGCGAGGTGTTCGATGCGTCCCGCTCGTTCGGGCTCGACGAGGCGCGCGTGATGGGACTGCGCGAGGCCACGATCGGCTGGCCGGACTGAGCCGATTCGGCGAGCGCCGGCCGACAGCCGTGCGACCGGTGAACCGGTACGAGCCTCCTGCGTTCGAACTCCAAGGGAGTTCGACGATGATCACACGCATCCTGTTCACCGCGGCCATGGCGACGGCGTTCGCGGCATCGGCCGCAGCTCAGGCACCGACTCAGACCGGGACCGGCGGCGGCCCCGGTTCGACCATCTACGTGCCCAACACCTCCTCCGTCGGCCGCACCATGCCGCCCGCGGGGGGAGGGGGCGAACGCCGCGACTCGACCGTGTCGGAGCGCGAATCGCGCATGGAGAAGAAGGACGACAAGATCGATACCGGGATCTGCATCGGCTGCGACAAATAATGCCAAGCCGCAGGGCAACCGGCGATGCGTCGGGATCATCGCCGGTTGGCATAAGGTCGTCCGGGATCTCGGGTCATTCCGGCCAGCGCAGCGCGGCGGCGGCGGCCAGGGTGCCGACCACCGCCGCGATCAGGCTCAAGGCAGCCAGCACCGCCAGCGGCGTCGTGAACGGCACGGTTCCGCCGAGCGCCGCTTCCGCGGCCGAGACGCCGAAGATCAGCGTCGGGATCATCAGCGGCAGCACGACGATGGCCAGGATCAGCCCACCCCGGCGGATCGAGGCGGTCAGCGCCGCACCGACCGCGCCGATGAAGGCGAGCGCCGGCGTGCCGAGCGCCAGCGTCAGGGCGGTGGCGCCCATGGCGGCCGGCGAGAGCGCCACCAGCAGGCCGAACAAGGGCGAGGCGAGTGCCAACGGCAGGCCCGTGGTGAGCCAGGAGGCGAGCACCTTGGCGAGCACGACGAGTTCCAGCGGCACCGCCGCACCGGTCATCAGGTCGAGCGAGCCGTCCTCCTCGTCCGACTGAAACAGCCGGTCGAGACCGATCAGCGTCGCGAGCACCGCCGAGAGCCACAGGATCGCCGGTCCGATCCGCGAGAGCAGGTTCAGGTCGGGCCCGAGGGCGAAGGGCACCAGCACCACGATCATCAGGAAGAAGACGAGCGAGAGCGCGCCGGAGCCGCCGACCCGGGCGGCGAGCTTGAGGTCGCGGGCGAGCAGGGCGGAGAAGGCGCGCATCATAGCTGATCCTCCGCCGGAGCCGCCGCCTCGGGTGCGCCTGGGCCGATGCGCAGCTCGCGCGCGTCCTCCAGGCCGAGCGCCTGATGGGTCGCGGCCACCACGAGGCCGCCCCCGGCGCGATGGTGGTTCATCAGGCCGGCGAGTACGCCCTGCGAGGCGAGATCGAGGGCCGCGGTCGGCTCGTCGAGCAGCCAGAGCGGACGGCGGCAGACCAGCAGCCGCGCCAGCGCCACCCGGCGCCGCTGTCCCGCCGAGAGGTAGCCGACCGGCAGGCGTGCCACGTGCGGCAGGCCCATCGCTTCGAGCGCGGCTTTCGGGGAGGCTGCCGGATGGCCGAGGAGGTCGCGGGCGAATGCGAGGTTCTCGGCAGCCGTCAGCGCCGATTTCAGCCCGTCCCGATGACCGACCACGTGAAGGCATTCCGGCAGGCTCGCCTCGCCGATCCCCTCGGCCCGGATCGCCCCGGCATCGGGCTTGAGCCGCCCTGACAGCATCGCGAGCAGGCTCGACTTGCCCGCCCCGTTCCGCCCGGTGACCATCAGCGCCTCGCCGGGTCCGAGATCGAAGGAGAGACCGGAAAAGATCCGGCGTCCGGAGCGGCGGCAGGCGAGATTCTCGACGATCAGCCGCACGGATCGTCCTTCGGCATTGGGAAAGTCCGCACGTCTCGTCGTCCCGGAGCGGAATGGCGCTGATCGATGGTCCGCGCGTCCCGCCGGAGCGGGGTGCGGGGCTGTCACGGGCGGCCTATAGCCGATCGCCGCCCACGGTGCGAACCGCCCGCGCTTGCCGGGAATTGACCCGGCAGCCGGCGAACGAATGCCGGCAGGAGGGTCCGGTCATGGATGCCGAGACGACCCCGCGGGCCCTGTCCCGCCCGAGCGAGGCGGCGGCGGCCCGCGCACCCGCCGCCGTGGCGGGGCGCGAGCGGCTGACAGCCCGACTCGTCCCGGCCCAGCTCGAAGCGTTCCGGGAAGCGGTCCGCCGCTGCTCCGCCTCCGCGGCGGAAGCCTGATCCGACCGCACTGTCAGTCGCGCGCCTGTGTCATCGGGCCAGTAGCGGCCATTTTCGAAACGTTCTATAGACCGGCCCAGGCTGCGCCGCGCGATCATTCAAGGGCGTCCAAACCGCCCCTCGCGCACCATCCTGAGTGCTTTTCGCGAATGTCCCGGCGCCGGGGCTCCGTCGAGGGCACTCGCTACCCGGGCACCCCCGGGGCGGCGCGCGCTCCTCGGAGCGCACCGGCCGAACACCTCTCGTGGCGCAGGTCATGCCTGCTCCGTGTTCGCTAACGCCAGCTCAGGACTCGACTCGCCGTGGCATCGCTCGACAGTTTCAAGGCTCGCCAGACGCTTGAGGCAGATGGCAAGACCTACACCTATTACTCGATCCCCGAGGCACAGAAGAACGGCTTGGCCGATGCGGCCGCCCTGCCGTTCTCGATGAAGGTGATCCTCGAGAATCTCCTCCGCTTCGAGGACGACCGCTCGGTCCGCAAGGGCGACATCGAGGCCGCCGTCGCGTGGCTCGGCAACCGGGGCAAGGCCGAGACCGAGATCGCCTTCCGTCCCTCCCGCGTGCTGATGCAGGACTTCACCGGCGTTCCGGCGGTGGTGGACCTCGCCGCCATGCGCGACGCCATGGCGAACCTCGGCGGCGACCCCCAGAAGATCAATCCGCTGGTGCCGGTCGATCTCGTCATCGACCACTCGGTGATCGTGGACGAATTCGGCACCCCGAAGGCCCTCGACGAGAACGTGGCGCTGGAATACGCCCGCAACGGCGAGCGCTACACCTTCCTGAAGTGGGGCCAGTCGGCCTTCCGCAACTTCTCCGTGGTGCCGCCGGGCACCGGCATCTGCCATCAGGTGAACCTCGAATACCTGTCGCAGACGGTCTGGACCCGGACCGAGGACGGCGCCGAGATCGCCTATCCCGACAGCCTCGTCGGCACCGACTCGCACACCACCATGGTCAACGGTCTGGCCGTGCTCGGCTGGGGCGTCGGCGGCATCGAGGCCGAGGCCGCGATGCTCGGCCAGCCGCTGTCGATGCTGATCCCCGAGGTCGTCGGCTTCAGGCTGTCCGGCAAGCTGCCGGAGGGCACCACCGCGACCGACCTCGTGCTCACCGTGACGCAGATGCTGCGCAAGAAGGGCGTGGTCGGCAAGTTCGTGGAGTTCTACGGCCCCGGCCTCGACGACATGCCGGTGGCCGACCGCGCCACGATCTCGAACATGGCGCCCGAATACGGCGCGACCTGCGGCTTCTTCCCCATCGACCGGAAGACCATCGACTTCCTGAAGGTCACCGGCCGGCAGGACGAGCGCATCGCGCTCGTCGAAGCCTATGCCAAGGCGCAGGGCATGTGGCGCGACGCGCAGACCCCCGACCCGGTCTTCACCGACACGCTCGAACTCGACATGGGCACCGTGCGCCCGTCGCTCGCCGGCCCGAAGCGCCCGCAGGACCGGGTTCTGCTCGACGCCGCCAAGGCGGGATTCACCGACGCCATGGAGAAGGAGTTCAGGAAGGCGTCCGACATCGCCAGCCGTTACGCGGTCGAGGGCACGAACTTCGACATCGGCCACGGCGACGTGGTGATCGCCGCGATCACGTCCTGCACCAACACCTCGAACCCGAGCGTGATGATCGGCGCCGGCCTGCTCGCCCGCAACGCGGTCGCCAAGGGCCTGCGCTCGAAGCCGTGGGTGAAGACCTCGCTCGCCCCCGGCAGCCAGGTCGTCGGCGAGTATCTGGAGAAGTCCGGCCTGCAGGAGAGCCTCGACGCGCTCGGCTTCAACCTCGTCGGCTTCGGCTGCACCACCTGCATCGGCAATTCCGGCCCGCTCCCGGCCCCGATCTCGAAGGCGATCAACGACAACGACGTGGTCGCGGCCGCCGTGCTCTCCGGCAACCGCAACTTCGAGGGCCGCGTGAACCCGGACGTGCGGGCCAACTACCTCGCCTCGCCGCCGCTCGTCGTGGCCTATGCGCTGGCCGGCTCGCTCCAGATCGACATCACGAAGGAACCGCTCGGCCAGGGTTCGGACGGCAAGCCGGTCTACCTCGCCGACATCTGGCCGTCCTCGGAGGAGGTGAACCGCTTCATCGAGGAGAACATCACCTCGGCCCTGTTCAAGAGCCGCTACGCCGACGTGTTCGGCGGCGACGCCAACTGGAAGGGCGTGGAAGTCACCGAGGCCGAGACCTTCGCCTGGGACGGCGGCTCCACCTACGTGCAGAACCCGCCCTACTTCGAGGGCATGGAGATGACGCCGGCCCCCGTCACCGACATCGAGGGCGCGCGCATCCTCGGCCTGTTCCTCGATTCGATCACGACCGACCACATCTCGCCCGCCGGCAACATCCGCGCGGCCTCGCCCGCCGGCGAGTACCTGCAATCCCATCAGGTGCGGGTGCAGGACTTCAACCAGTACGGCACCCGCCGCGGCAACCACGAGGTCATGATGCGGGGCACCTTCGCCAACATCCGCATCAAGAACCAGATGGTGAAGGACGAGGCCGGCAACGTCGTCGAAGGTGGCTTCACGCTGCACCAGCCCTCGGCCGAGCGGATGTACATCTACGACGCCGCGCAGAAATACGCGGAGGAGGGCATCCCCCTCGTCGTCTTCGCCGGAAAGGAATACGGCACCGGTTCCTCCCGCGACTGGGCGGCCAAGGGCACCAAGCTCCTGGGCGTGCGCGCCGTCATCGCCGAGAGCTTCGAGCGCATCCACCGCTCGAACCTCGTCGGCATGGGCGTGGTGCCGCTGGTCTTCCAGGGCGACACGTCCTGGCAGTCGCTGGGGCTCAAGGGCGACGAGACCGTGACGATCAAGGGGCTGGCGGGCGAACTGAAGCCGCGCCAGACGCTGACGGCCGAGATCACCTCTGCCGACGGCTCGAAGAAGGAAGTCCCGCTGACCTGCCGGATCGATACCCTCGACGAGCTGGAATACTTCCGCAACGGCGGCATCCTGCCCTACGTGCTGCGCTCGCTGGCAGCGTAAGCGGCTCCACCTCGAACGATGCGGAAAGGCCTCCCTCCGGGGAGGCCTTTTTCGTTTCCGGCATGAGAAGGCGGTCCGGCGGGTCGGCGGACTTGCATTCGACCTATTTTCGATATATCTAAAATCACGACATATCGAAACAGGATCGAATCATCCGATGCGTCACCATTTCCCCCGTCATCACCCCCTCCACGACTTCCTCGCCCGCGGGGAACGGCACGACCGGCCCCTTCATCACCGCATGCATCGCGAGGGGCCGCCCTTCGGGCGCGGCGGCCGGGGCGGGCTCGGCCGCTTCTTCGCTCATGGCGACCTGCGGCTCGTCATCCTGCATCTGATCGCCGAGAAGCCGCGCCACGGCTACGAGATCATCAAGGCGATCGAGGAGCAGGTCGGCGGCGCCTACAGCCCGAGCCCGGGCACGATCTACCCGACCCTCACGCTCCTCGAAGAACTCGGCCACGTCACGGTCAGCGAGGGCGAGGGCGCCAAGAAGCTTCACACCATCACCGAGGAAGGCCGCGCCTATCTGGAAGCGCAGCGCGCCGTCCTCGATCCGCTGCTGGCACGCATGGCCGAGGCCGCCCGCACCCATGGCGGTGGTCCGGCCCCGCAGGTCGTGCGGGCGATGGAGAACCTGAAGCTGGCGCTGCGCCTGAGGCTCGGTCGCGGTCCCCTGAGCGAGGACGCGATCAACGCCGTCGCCGCGGCCATCGATGCGGCGGCCACCGCCGTCGAGCGTGCCTGAACCGCGCGCCGAATGCCGCCGGCCTGATTCCGACCGGGCTCGACCGCGGGCCCGGCGAGCGGTAGGGCGGTCGCCGACCGGCAAGGGAGCGGCAACAGGATGATCCTCGAAATCGCGCAGATCGACGTGAAGCCCGGCTCGGAGGCCGCGTTCGAGGCCGGCATTGCCGAGGCCGCGAAAATCTTCCGAGCCGCCGCCGGTTGCCGCAGCTTCGCCGTGCGCCGCTCGGTCGAGAAGCCGCAGCGTTACCGCCTGCTGATCGAGTGGGACACGCTGGAGGCCCATACCAAAGACTTTACCGGTTCCCAGGCCTGGAAGGATTACCGTGCGATGGTGTCCTCCACTTTCGAGGCTCCGCCGCAGGTCGAGCACACCGAACTGACGCTCCAGGCCTTCTGAGCGGAAGACGGGAAAGGAAGCGACCCATGAAGATGTACGGCAACTGGCGCTCCGCCGCCGCGTTCCGGGTGCGTGCGGCGCTGAACCTGAAGGGCATCGCTTACGAGGAAAGCTTCCTCGATCTCGATGCCGGCGATCAGTTCAAGCCGGACTTCCTCGCCATCAATCCGCAGGGTGCGGTGCCGGCCCTGTTCGACGGCGAGGGCCCACCCCTGACGCAGTCGCTGGCGATCCTCGATTACCTCGAAGAGACGCATCCCGGCGTTCCGCTGCTGCCGGCCGAGCCGCGGGCGCGGGCCCGCGTCCGCTCGCTGGCTCAACTCGTCGCCTGCGACACGCATCCCCTCTACGTCCCGCGGGTGCGCACCTTCCTGATGGAGAATTACGGCCTGTCGCGCGAGCGGATGCTGGAATTCCTGCGCAACGCCTTCACCACCGGCCTGAAGACGCTGGAGACGCGTCTCTCGGCCGAGCCGGGCACGGGCCGCTTCTGCCAGGGCGACGCGGTCAGCCATGCCGATCTCTGCCTGATCAGCCTCTGGGTCGGCACCGGTATTTTCGGCATCGACACCGAACCCTATCCGACAGTGAAGCGGATCGCCGAGACGCTCCTCTCGCTCGATGCGGTCGCCCGCGCCCATCCCCTGCGCCAGCCCGGTGCCCCGGCCCAGTAGAACAAAAGAAAAGCTTCTCAGCGGCACAAAAAATTTTGCCGGATCCGCCCAGGATGCTTTGCCAAACTTGCGCCCCACCCACGCGGCGAACGAGTGGGTGATCGCACGGGTGCTGATGTAAGATCATTCCAAGCTGGAGGGCCGCCGAATGACGCGGCCCACGCACGGGAGTGGGGCGAGGATGGTTCCGAGCGAAACGGTCACCGATCTGCACAGGATCGTCGTGGTGGGGGGAGGGGCCGCCGGCCTGGAACTGGTGACGAAGCTCGGCAACAAATATGGCAAGCGCGGCAAGGCGCACGTCACCCTGGTCGACCGGGCGCGGACCCACATCTGGAAGCCGCTGCTGCACGAGGTTGCCGCCGGCTCGCTCGATGTCGGCCACCACGCGGTCGACTACCTGCATCACGCCCACGCCAACCATTTCCGCTACCGTATCGGCGAGATGACCGGTCTCGATCGCGAGAAGCGGGTGATCCAGCTCGCCGCCAGCCGTGACGGCGAGGGGCGCGAGGTCACGCCGATGCGCACGGTGCCCTACGGCACGCTGATCATGGCGGTGGGGTCCACCACCAACGATTTCGGCACGCCGGGGGTGGCGGAGCACGCCATTGCCCTCGACACCAAGGAGCAGGCGGTGCGCTTCCACCAGCGCCTCGTCAACGGCATGCTGCGCGCCCACACCCAGGAGGGCCCGGTGCGCCCCGGCCAGCTCCACGTGACGGTGATCGGGGCGGGCGCGACCGGCACGGAGCTCGCGGCGGAACTGCACCGCACCACCCGCGAGGTCGCCAGCACCGGCCTCGACCGGATCGACCCGGCCAAGGACCTCAAGATCACCCTGGTCGAGGCCGCCGACCGCATCCTGCCGGCGGTGCCGCAGCGGCTGGCGGGGGAGGTCATGGCGCTCCTCACGAAGATCGGCGTCGAGGTGCGGGTGAAGGCGCGCGTGACCGAGGTGCGCGCCGACGGCGTCCAGCTCGCCGATGGCGGCTTCATCCCGTCCGAGCTCGTGGTCTGGGCCGCGGGCGTGAAGGGGCCGGCCTTCCTCAAGGATCTCGGCGGCCTGGAGAGCACGCGCAACAACCAGCTCGTCGTCACGCCGACGTTGCAGACGTCGCGCGACCCGGACGTGTTCGCCATGGGCGACTGCGCCTACCTCGTGGAGGCCGGCTTCGACACGCCGATCCCGCCGCGGGCGCAAGCCGCGCATCAGCAGGCCTCGCACCTCTACGGGCAGATCGCCAACCGGCTGGCCGGCCGGCCGCTGAAGCCGTTCAAGTACCGCGACTTCGGCTCCCTGGTCTCGCTCGGCGAGTACACCGCGGTGGGCAACCTGATGGGCTTCATCCAGGGGAAGAACATGTTCATCGCCGGGCTGTTCGCCCGGCTGATGTACCGCTCGCTCTACAAGATGCACGAGACGGCGGTGAACGGCTGGTGGAAGACCAGCCTCGATGCCCTCGCCCGGGCCCTGACCCGCCGCACCGAGCCGCGGGTGAAGCTGCACTGACGAACGGTCTCTCAAGAACGTTCTCGTGACTGGGGCTCTCGTGACTTGGGCGCCGCCCGCGCTTGATCCGGCGGCCGGGTGCGTCATGTTCCCGATCCGCCGGCCCGCGGTAGAGCGCCGGCGGAAGGAGACGCCATGATCCTCGTCAGCGTGATGTATCCGAGCGGCGCCGGCACCCGCTTCGATATGGACTACTATCTCAAGAAGCACATGCCGCTGGTCGGCGAGCGCTGGACCCCGAAGGGCCTGCACGATTACACGGTGGTGAAGGGCATCGGCACGCCGGACGGCGGAGCGCCGCCCTATCAGGTGGTGGCGCTGCTGCGCTTCGAGTCGGCGGATGCGTTCAAGGCTGCGGCCGCCGCGGACGGCCCGGAGATCTTCGGAGACATCCCGAACTTCACCGATACGCAGCCGGCGGTGCAGCTCAGCGAATACGCTTCGTCGGAAACAAGGGTCTGATGATCGATATCATCAAGCAGATCCAAGAGGCCAATCCGGGGCTCGGCACGACGATCATCGTGTTGCGCTCCGACTCGCGGGCGCTGGCCGACCCGGCCAGCTTGACGCCGGAGGCGAAGGCGTGGCTCGACGCGAACGCGCCCGACGCTCGCCTGTCGCAGGAAACGGTGATGCTGGCGCCCTACCCCGGCGCCGTGCCGGCCGAGCGCACCGTCACGGTGCTGGCCTTCACGGATGCCCGTCATCTGGCCACCTTCGCCACGACCTGGACCGGCGATCCCGACGCCGCTTGAAACGATCGGGGCCGCACCGATCCCGAGAGGACGGGCGGCCCTTCCCGGCTCAGCCGGCTTCGACGATCCGGTTCGCCGCCGCGATCATCTCCTTCATCGCGGCGCCCGCGGCCTGATAGGCCGGCGTGCCGACATCCCAGTTGCCCTGAGCGATCGCCTGAACCATGCGCTCCGCCTGCTCGTGGGCGGTCGCTTCGGCCGTCAGGAACGCATCCGCCGCCTGACTGCGCGCGGCGTCGGAGCGCAGACCCTCCGCGACCTGCCGCGCGGCGCGTCCGCGCAACGACGCCTTGGCCGGATCGGCCGCCGCCGCGCCGAGCAAAATCGTCGCCAGTTCCCGCTTCCACAGGCCGATATCGGCCGGCAGGCGCACCAATTCGTAGAGATCGAGACCGGCGGCGTCTGCGAGGGCCGTCTGCGCGATGCCTTCGGCTTTCAGGAGGCGCTTCGTGATGCTGTCGATCTCGGTGCGGGTCTTGGCCGCCTTCTCCGCGATGCTCTGGACGCTGCGGGAGATCTCCGCCGTCGCGCTGCGCTGCTCGGTGATGGTCGCGGCGAGCGCGGTGTTCATCTCGCTGGTCTGCGCGATGCGCTCGGCCGCGCCCTCGACACGGGTGCCGAGCGTATCGACCACGGTGCTGCCCGTCGCCACCGCCGTGCGGCTTTCCTCCACCGCCCGGGCGATCTGATTCATCTCACCCTGGAGCGTGTTGAGCCAGGTGCGGATCTGCTCGGTCGAGCGGGCGGTCTGCCCGGACAGCGATTTCACCTCGGCGGCCACGACCGAGAAGCCGCGTCCCGCCTCGCCGGCGCGGGCCGCCTCGATGGTGGCGTTGAGCGCGAGCAGGTTGGTCTGGCTCGATATCGTCGCGATGGTGCCCGCCATGGTACCGATCTCGGCGATGGCGTTCTGGAGAAGCTGGAGGCGCTCGTCGATCTGATGCGTGCGGTCGCGGATCGCATCCATGGCGGAACGCGCGTTGCCGACATCGGCCGTGCATGCGCTCATTGCCTCGCGGGCGGCGGCGGCACTCGCGCCCGCCGTCGTCGAGGTTTCCGCGACCTCGGCGATGGAGGAGACCATCTCCTCGATGGCGCTGGCGATCGTCTGCGTCGATTGCGCGACCTCGCCGACGTCGTAGGTGGTCCAGCCGATATTGATCGCGCCTTCCGAGGCCTCCTTGGCGACGGCGGCGATGTCGGACCGCCCGGTGCGGATGTCCCTGCGCTGCTTCCGGTCGAGATCGGCCAAGGCTGAGCCGATCGCCGTTTCCGTAAACGAATCGTCGTCGGGACCGGCATGCTCGGCCAATTGCCTGATCGCGCCGATCAGGCGCTCCTCGTCCGAGGGGCCGGCGATCGGGCTTTCGGTGAGCGTCGGTGCGGAATGTCCTGCACCGCGACGGAGCTTGAGAAGCAGCATGATAGAGGCGGGCCCCGACGATTTCTTCGCCGTTGGATTTTCGAGAGACAGGCTCGCGGCCGCCGCGAATGAGCTGATCGTACAACTCTTGATCGTGGCTCGGCCTGAAGCCATGCTCCCACTGTCTGCAACGATGGTTGTCTCACCCGAATTGTTAACGTGAGATTTAGATGAAGTCGCTCCTGCATTCTGGTGGTTAAACATTCCCATCAAGTGATATTTATAATTTAATAGGAAACTGTTTGTCGGCTGTTCTCCAACGCCCCCGCTTGTGCGACCGCAGCAAAAGTTTGCGTCGCAAAATCGTTATGCTCAGTCTCAGCATATCTGGACAAGGCGGAGGGCGACGCCTAAGTTAGGCGGCGCAATGCTCAATTTGAGCATAAAGGAGACCACGATGTCCCAGGCAGGATCCGCCCTTCGCGAGCCGGCCGGCCGGGCCCTTCCGCTGCCCGAGATCTACGCCCGCGTGAGCCGTCACGTGCCCGCCATCGAGTGGCCGGCGCTGGCGCCCGACGTGGAGGCGATCCTGCGCCTGAAACGCGAGCGCAACGCGGTGGTTCTCGCCCACAACTATCAGGCGCCCGAGATCTTCCACACGGTGGCGGACATCGTCGGCGACAGCCTCGCCCTGGCGCGCGAGGCGGCGCGGGTGGACGCCGACGTGATCGTGCTGGCCGGCGTGCACTTCATGGCGGAGACCGCCAAGCTGCTGAACCCCGAGAAGACCGTGCTGATGCCCGATATGGGCGCCGGCTGCTCGCTCGCCGATTCGATCACCGCCGCCGACGTGCGGGCCCTGCGTGCCAAGTATCCGGGCGTGCCGGTGGTGACCTACGTCAACACCTCCGCTGCGGTGAAGGCGGAATCCGACGTGTGCTGCACGTCGGGCAACGCCGCCGACGTGGTGCGCTCGCTCGGGGTGCCGCGGGTGCTGATGATCCCGGACGAGTTCCTGGCCCGCAACGTCCAGCAACAGGTGCCCGAGGTCGAGATGCTGACCTGGGCCGGGCATTGCGAGGTGCACGAGCGCTTCACCCCGGCCGACATCGCCGACGTGCGCGACAGCTATCCCGGCATCACCGTGATCGCCCACCCGGAATGCCCGCCGGAGGTGGTCGAGGCGTCGGACTTCTCCGGCTCGACGGCGATGATGATGAACTACGTCACCGAGAGGCGGCCCTCTCAGGTCGTTCTGGTGACCGAGTGCTCGATGGCCGACAACATCGCGGTCGCCAATCCCGACATCGAGTTCATCAAGCCCTGCAACCTGTGCCCGCACATGAAGCGGATCAGCCTCGCCAACATCCGCCACGCCCTCGAGACGATGACGCACGAGATCACCGTCGAGGAAGGGTTGGCCGAGCGGGCGCGGCGCGCGGTCGAGCGGATGCTCGCGGTCAAGCCGACCCAGACCGTCTCACCCAGACAGGCCGCCTGATGAGCGTCTTCGCCCGCAGCCCCGCCGACCGGGTGATCGTGGTCGGCGCCGGGGTGGCCGGTCTCGCCACCGCCCTGCGGCTCGCCCCCCGTCCCGTCACCCTCGTCACCGCGGCACCGCTCGGAACCGGCACCGCCACGGGCTGGGCCCAGGGCGGCATCGCCGCCGCCATGGGTGCCGACGACGCGCCGCGCCTGCATGCCGCCGATACGGAGGCCGCCGGCGCCGGGCTGACCGAGCCGGGCGTGGCCCTGCGCATCGCCGAGGCCGGCCCCGGCCTGATCGATTGGCTCGTCGCCCTCGGCACGGGCTTCGACCGCGAGGTGGACGGCGCGCTGGCGCTCGGCCTGGAGGCCGCCCACAGCCGCCGCCGCATCGTGCGGGCGCGGGGCGACTCGACGGGGCGCACCGTGCTCGAAGCTCTGGCCCGCGCGGTTCGGGCGACGGCCTCCATCGAGATTCTCGTCGCGAGCCTGCATGGGCTGATGCAGGACGCCGACGGCAGCGTGCGCGGCGTCGTGTGCGAGCGGGACGGCGCGGCCTTCCGCCTGCCGGCACGGGCCGTGGTGCTCGCGACCGGCGGCCTCGGGGCGCTCTACGCCTCGACCACGAACCCGCGCGGTGCGCTCGGCCGCGGCCTGCTCGCCGCGGCGCGGGCGGGGGCAACCCTGCGCGACCTCGAATTCGTGCAGTTCCACCCGACCGCCATCGCCGCCGGCCGCGATCCGATGCCGCTGGCCACCGAGGCCCTGCGGGGCGAGGGCGCCGTCCTGATCGACGAGCGCGGCGAGCCCGTCATGGCCGGAATCGAAGGCGGCGATCTCGCGCCCAGGGACATCGTGGCCCGCGGCATCTTCCAGGCGCTCAGCCGCGGCCGCACCGTCTCTCTCGACGCGCGCGGCAGCCTCGGCGCCCGCATGCCCGAGCGCTTCCCGACCGTGGCGGCGCTCTGTGCGGAGGCCGGCATCGACCCGGCCGTCCAACCGATCCCGGTTCGCCCGGCGGCGCACTATCACATGGGCGGCGTCCTCGTGGACGAGGCCGGCCGCAGCAGCGTCCCGGGTCTGTGGGCCTGCGGCGAGGTCGCCTCCACCGGTCTGCACGGCGCCAACCGGCTCGCGAGCAACTCGCTCCTCGAAGCGCTCGCCTTCGCCCCCCGCATCGCCGAGTCGATCGGGGGTGCGCCGGCACCCATCTCCGCGGATCGTCCCGCGCCGCTGCCCGAGATGCGCCCGCAGGACGCGAAAACCTTGGGCGAGGTGCGCGGGATCATGGAGGCGTGCGTCGGCGTCGTGCGCGACGCGGCGGGACTGGCGCGGGCCGTCTCCGGCCTCGCGGACCTGTCGGCGACCGGCTGCGATGCCGCGGCCACCGGCCTGATGATCGCCCGCGCCGCCCTCGACCGGCGCGAGAGCCGCGGTGCGCACTGGCGCAGCGACTTCCCGGGCCAGCATTCGGCCCGCCACGCCGTGACCACCCTCGCTGTCCAGGGCGGTCCCGCTGCCCTTCAGGAACTCACCGATGCCTGACGATATCCTGCTGCCGTTGCCGCGGCTCCTCGTCGAGCCGGCGGTGCGGGCCGCGCTCCTGGAAGATCTCGGCCGGGCCGGCGACATCACCACCGATGCCATCGTACCCGCCGGGAGGCGGATGGAGGCGGTGATCGCCTCCCGCCAGGACGGCGTGATCGCCGGCACGGATGCCGCGGCCATCGCCTTCGCGTTGATCGATCCGAGCCTGTCGGTCTCGGTCGAGCGGGGCGACGGCAGCCGCGTCGCTCCGGGCGACACGGTGATCCGTCTCTCGGGCCCGGCCCGGGCCGTACTCACCGCGGAGCGCGTCGCCCTCAATCTGCTCTGCCGCCTCAGCGGCGTCGCCACGGCCACGGCTTCGCTGGTCGAGGCGGCCCGGCCGCACGGCAAGGCGCGGATCGTCTGCACCCGCAAGACCACGCCGGGCCTGCGGGCGCTGGAGAAGCACGCCGTGCGCGCGGGCGGCGGCTCGAATCACCGTTTCGGCCTCGACGACGCGGTGCTGATCAAGGACAACCACGTCGCGGTCGCGGGCGGCATCATCCCGGCGATCGAGCGGGCGCGGGCGGGGACCGGTCACCTCGTGAAGATCGAGGTCGAGGTCGATACCCTGGCGCAGCTCGAAGAGGCGCTCTCGGTCGGTGCCGACGCGGTGCTCCTCGACAACATGAGACCCGACACCCTGCGGCAGGCCGTGGCGATGGTCGATGGCCGCGCCGTCACCGAAGCCTCGGGCCGGATCGACCGCGATACGGTCGGTGCCGTCGCGGCGTCCGGCGTCGATCTGATCTCGGTCGGCTGGATCACCCACAGCTCCGCGATCGTCGATCTCGGCCTCGACGCGGCCTGATAACCGGTCCGACTGGCGAGGCCGCGATCTGCGCCGGACGCGAAGGGACGGATCACGGGGGATGCCTCGCCATCGCGCTCCAACCGCTTCCCTGACCCGAACCTGCTTCTTGCCCGTACGGCCAAGCTGCCACAGTGTGGCCACGCAGTCACGAGGGCGGCGGAAGCGGTGCCGCACCGCAAATCAAGCTTGGCTTTGAACCGCGAGCGTTTACGCCTTGGCGAGGGTCCGCACGGCATCGTGCGGCGGTTCTCCCACCGCGTCCCCTGTTCTTCGCCTGCCTCGAGAGGCCCTGATGCGCCGTTTCGTCATTGCCCTGGGCGGGCTCGCCTGCGCGACGGTCGCGCTCGCAAGCCCCGCCGCCGCCTATGAGATCGACCCGCTCACCCGCCAGCCGCTGACCGACGTCCTGACGGTGCGCGTGCGCCCGCAGAACGTGGTGCCGACCGCCAACGCCGTCCTGCCGGCGGACATCCCGGGCTCGCCGGCCGCTGCCGACCCGCTGGCCTCGACAGTGCCGCAGATGACCGCGATCCCGCGCGAGACGGTGCCGTATTCCGGCCCCTACGCACCGGGCACCATCATCGTCTCGACCACCGAGCGCCGTCTCTACCTGATCCAGCCCGGCGGCGAGGCCTTGCGCTACGGCGTCGGCGTCGGCCGTCCCGGCTTCACCTGGGGCGGCACCCAGACCGTCACCATGAAGCGCGAATGGCCGGATTGGCGCCCGCCGTCCGAGATGCTGCGCCGCCGCCCGGACCTGCCGCGCTACATGAAGGGCGGCATCGAGAACCCGCTCGGTGCGCGCGCCATGTATCTCGGCAATACGATCTACCGCATCCACGGCTCCAACGAGCCGGAGACGATCGGCACCGCGGTCTCCTCGGGCTGCATCCGCATGACCAACGAGGACGTCACCGATCTCTACGGCCGCGTGAAGGTCGGCGCCCGGGTCGTCGTCCAGCGCTGACGGTCCGACGTGCAGCGAAATACGAGGGGCCGGCAGCGATGCCGGTCCTTCTCTGCGCCTCAAGCCAGGTGCGGCGCCCTCAACCGATCAGGAGCAGATCGAGCGCCACGACGGCGAGGCCGCCGACGATGGCGAGGCCGAGAATGACGACGCTGCCGAGCTGATCGACGGAGTTCACGTCCTGGCCGGCGCGGTGTCGGGTATCCGTGGCTGCCACGCGGCACCTCCGTTTGATCCGCCGAGAAGTCCGCAGGGCAACGGCAGGAGCGCCCGATGGTTCACGGCAAGGCGAGAAGGCCATGCTCCCATCCCCACCCTCATCCTGAGGTGCCGCGTGAGCGGCCTCGAAGGGTGTTCCAGATCCCGCGCGGATCCCTGGAGCCCCCTTCGAGGCCTCCGCTGCGCTCCGGCACCTCAGGATGAGGGGCGAGATGGGATCACCGCAGTCAAACAGGCTCTGACACCGCGAGTGGGCGTCGGCCGCGCCGATCTTTCGCAACGGCGTCGGGTGAGGGTGGTCGCATCAGGGTTCGACGCCCGCGGCCGTCAGTGGCAGCCGCAGCTTCCGCTGCCGCATCCGCCGTGGCTGTGGGCCGCCTTGGCGGGTGCGCTCGCGGCACGGTCCCGGGAGAGGCCGCGCTCCTCCAGCTCCCGCAGATAGGTCGACCAACGGTTGCGGTACTCGCGGCCGAGATCGAACAGATAGTCCCAGCCATAGATCCCGGTGTCGTGCATGTCGTCGAAGAACAGCTTCACGGCATAGTTGCCGACCGGCTCCACCGACAGGATCGCCACCTCGCGCTTGCCGCCCAGCACCTTGCGCTCGGCCGGCGAATGGCCCTGGACCTCGGCCGAGGGGCTCGACACGCGCAAGTATTCGGCGGGCAGTTCGAACCGGCTGCCACCGTCGAAGGCGACCGTGAGAATGCGCTTGTCGCCGGACAGACGGATTTCGGTGGGCCAGCGCTCGCTCATGACGGTCCGTTTCCAAGTCTCGCCGTTCGAAGGTCTCGTGCCGGCGTTGCGCGCTTGCGCTTGCCGGGACATGCCACCGCCCTCATATGGATGGCGATGTTGGATCTGTCAGCCGACAAAACCGCCCATCGTCGGAACGAGTCGAGTTCAGAGGCGCGCATGTGGGGTCCCGCCGAAGACGCTCCCGCGCCCGTGCGCCCGGCGCCGTTGATCGACCCGTTCCAGCGGGCGATCACGTATCTTCGCATCTCGGTCACGGATCGCTGCGATTTCCGCTGCGCCTATTGCATGGCCGAGGACATGCAGTTCCTGCCCAAGCGCGATCTGCTGACGCTCGAAGAGCTCGACCGGCTCTGCGGCGTGTTCATCGATCGCGGCGTGCGGAAGTTGCGCATCACCGGCGGCGAGCCGCTGGTGCGCCGAGACATCATGCACCTGTTCCGCCGGCTCTCCCGCCATCTGAGGAGCGGCGCGCTGGACGAACTGACGCTGACGACCAACGGCTCGCAGCTCACCCGTTTCGCGCCCGAACTCGCCGAACTCGGCGTGCGCCGGATCAACGTCTCCCTCGACACGCTGGACCCGCAGAAGTTCAGGGCGATCACCCGGCGCGGCGACCTGTCGGTGGTGCTGGCCGGGATCGACGCGGCCCGGGCCGCCGGGATCAAGGTCAAGATCAACGCGGTGGCGCTGAAGGGCGTCAACGAGGACGAGATCGCCGGCATGATCGCCTGGGCCCACGGGCTCGGCATGGACATGACGCTGATCGAGGTGATGCCCCTCGGCGAGATCGAGGGCGACCGCACCGACCAGTTCCTGCCGCTCTCGGTCGCTCGTGAGCGCCTGGAGCGGCGCTACACCCTGACG
The DNA here is from genome assembly GCA_036946625.1 of Methylorubrum populi. Lineage (NCBI taxonomy): Bacteria > Pseudomonadati > Pseudomonadota > Alphaproteobacteria > Hyphomicrobiales > Methylobacteriaceae > Methylorubrum > Methylorubrum populi. The sequence continues at coordinate 1,001,978 of JAQIIU010000003.1, read as the reverse complement.
CCGCTGCCCGACCGCACCGGCGGCCCGGCCCGCTACGTCCGTGTCGAGGAGACCGGCGGGCGGCTCGGCTTCATCACCCCGCTGACGCATAATTTCTGCGAGAGCTGCAACCGGGTGCGCCTGACCTGTACCGGCAAGCTCTACATGTGTCTCGGCCAGGAGGACGCGGCGGATCTGCGTGCGGCCCTGCGCGCCTCCCCCGAGGATGCGCTGGTGACGCAGGCCGTGGCCGAGGCGATCTCCCGCAAGCCGAAGGGCCACGATTTCGTCATCGAGCGGGCGCGTCCGGCGGCGGTGCCGCGGCACATGAGCGTGACCGGCGGCTGAGCGTCCCAGGGTATCGATGCGGGAGGACGCTCGGCTCGGTTTGACGCCCACTCGGACGCCCCGTAGATCCGCTCCGAATCGAATGCGTTCGGAGACGATCCATGGCCAAAGTCGCGTTCCTGGGCCTCGGCGTGATGGGCTCGCCGATGGCGGGACATCTCGCGAAGAAGGGCCACGCCGTCACCGTCTTCAACCGCACCGGGGCCAAGTCCGAGGCCTGGGTCGCCGCGAATGGCGGCCGGGCCGCGGCGACGCCGCGTGAGACGGCGGCCGGATGCGAGATCGTGTTCGCCTGCGTCGGCAACGACGACGACCTGCGCTCCGTCGTGCTCGGCAAGGACGGCGCCTTCGCCGGCATGGAGAAGGGCGCGGTCTTCGTCGATCACACCACCGCCTCGGCCGAAGTCGCCCGGGAACTGTCCGCGGCGGCGGATGCGGCGGGCCTGCACTTCGTCGACGCCCCGGTCTCCGGCGGTCAGGCGGGCGCGGAGAACGGCGTGCTCACCGTGATGTGCGGCGGTGACGAGGCGACCTATGCGAGGGTCGAGCCGGCAATCATGGCCTACGCCAAGTCCTGCCGCCTGCTCGGGCCCTCGGGCTCCGGCCAGCTCACCAAGATGGTCAACCAGATCGCCATCGCCGGGCTGGTGCAGGGGCTGTCCGAGGCGATCCACTTCGCCAAGCGCGCCGGCCTCGACGTGGAGGCGGTGCTGGACGTGATCTCGAAGGGTGCGGCCGGCTCCTGGCAGATGGAGAACCGCGGCCGGACGATGAACGCCGACCAGTTCGATTTCGGCTTCGCGGTCGAGTGGATGCGCAAGGATCTCGGCATCCTGCTCGCCGAGTCGCGCCGCAACGGCGCCCGCCTGCCGGTGACGGCGCTGGTCGATCAGTTCTACGCCGAGGTCGAGGCCATGGGCGGCAAGCGCTGGGACACCTCCTCCCTCATCGCCCGGCTGGAGCGCTGAGGCGGCCTTCCGCCAGCGACCACGCGGCCTCCGGCGTGGTCCAGAGCCACGCCTCGCCCATCTGGTGGCGGAACCAGGTGAACTGCCGCTTGGCGTAGCGGCGGGTATCGCCCTGGCCCCGCCGGATCGCCTCCTCCCGGGAGATGGCACCGTCGAGATGGGCGATCAGCCCCGGTACGCCGTGGGCGCGCATCACCGGCAGCAGCGGATCGAGACGTCGTTCCCGGAGCGCGGCGACCTCGTCGAGGGCGCCGGTCTCCATCATCGCGACGAAGCGGGCGTCGATGCGACGGCGCAGGGTCTCGCGCTCGGGAGCGAGGAAGATCTTCAGGAGCGGCTTGCCGCCAAGCGGGCCGGGCAGGCGGGCCTCGTGATAGGAGCCGATCGAGCGGCCGGTCGCCTCGAAGATTTCGAGTGCCCGCATCACCCGCATCCGGTCCGAGGGCCGCAGCCGCTCGGCACTTTCCGGATCGCGCAGCGCCAGCACGGCGTGAAGCCCCTCGGTCGGCTGCCCCTCCGCTTGCGCCCGGATTCTCTGCCGGACGAGGTTAGGCACCTCGGGCAGGTCCGAAATGCCCTCGTCGAGGCCGCGGAAATAGAGGCCGGTGCCCCCGACGAAGACCGGCAGGCTTCCAGTCGGGAGGTTTGAGAGCAGCGCAGCGACGTGCCGCTGGAAGTGACCCACGGAAAAATTCACGGCGCCGTCGATGCTGCCGTAGAGCCGGTGCGGTGCGCGGGCTTCCTCCTCGCGGGTGGGCCGGGCCGAGAGCACGTGCAGATCGGCATAGACCTGCATCGAATCGGTGTTGATCACCGTGCCGCCGAAGGCCCGGGCGATCCGAAGGGCCAGCGCCGACTTGCCCGAGGCGGTGGGCCCTGCGATGAGGATTGCGGCCGGGCGCTCCGCTTCCAGCCCGTCCGGACCCCGCACGGCTTCACTCCTCCATGACACTCGTCGCCACGCTGATAGCAAACCCGGCCCGGCCCGCCATCACCGATGCGGTGCTCGCCGAGGCGAGACGGGTGACGCGGACGGAGCATCAGCCGCGGATCCTGCACGGCGAGGTGGCCGCCGAACTGCTAGTGCCGGGCGGGCCGGAGACGGCGCCGGCCCTCACCGAGGCCCTGCGCGCGGCGCTCGGAGCCGAGCCGATCGACGTGGCGGTGCTCGCCGACGACCAGCGCCGCCGCAAGCGGCTGTTCCTCGCCGACATGGACTCGACCATGATCGAGCAGGAATGCATCGACGAACTCGCCGCCGTCGTCGGCATCAAGGAGCCTGTCGCCGCGATCACCGAGCGGGCCATGCGCGGCGAGATCGCCTTCGAGCCGGCCCTGCGGGAGCGGGTCGGTCTGCTGAAGGGGCTTCCCGTCAACGTGATCGACGGCCTGATCCGCGACGTGATCCGCCTGACGCCGGGCGGGCGCACCCTCGTCGCGACGATGCGGGCGCACGGCGCCTACACCTGTCTCGTCTCGGGGGGCTTCACCCTGTTCACCGGCCCGATCGGTGCGCGGCTCGGCTTCGACGAAACCCGCGCCAACCGCCTCGACGTGGCGGATGGGGAACTGACGGGGCGGGTGATCGAGCCGATCGTCGGGGCGGAGGCCAAGCGGGCGAGCCTGCTCGAATTGCGCGACCGGCTCGGCCTGAATGCGGCCGAGACGCTGGCCGTCGGTGACGGCGCGAACGATCTGCCGATGCTCAACGAATCCGGCCTCGGCGTCGCCTTCCGCGCCAAGCCGAAGGTGGCGCAGGCCGCCCGCGCGCGCATCGAGCACGGCGATCTCACCGCGCTGCTCTACCTGCAAGGGTTTTCGGCGGCAGAGTTCGCGGCGTAAGGTTTTTCCCATCGGCCGGGACGGAAGAGCCGCGGGCCCAAGCGAGGGCGGCGTTCGACACGGCCGCGTCGCGGTCCTGGATTGCTTCGCCTGACGGCTCGCAATGACGGTGCGGGCCACCCTCTCCGTCATTGCGAGCGGAGCGAAGCAATCTACCGTGTCTCAGGTCAAGCGGTCTGGAAGGTCTTTCCGGCGCGGACCATGGCGTTGAGGGTGGTGACGAGCTTTCGCACGACGGCGATGAGGGCGAGTTTGTGGGGCTTGCCGGCTTGGCGCAGGCGCTCGTAGAGGCGGCGGAAGACGGGGTTGTGGCGGCTGGCGGTCAGGGCGGCCATGAACATCACGTCGCGCAAGGCTTTGCGTCCGCCGGTGATGCTGGCCGAGCGGATCGAGGAGCCGCTGTGGCAGGTGATGGGCGCCACGCCGACCAGAGCCGCGACCGTGCGCCGGTTCAGGCGGCCGAGTTCCGGCAGCCACGCCAGCAGGGCACGACAGGCCACGGGTCCGACGCCCTTGCACGTGCGCAACAGGGCGGCGGTGCGAGCCAGTTCGGCATCGGCGGCGATGGCTTCGTCCAAGGCCGCGCCGATCGCGGCGATCTGGCCGTCGAGCAGGGCGAGGCTGGCGGTGATCGAGGCGCGCACGATCGTGCTCTCGGTGCGTTCGGCCCGGCACTGCTCGGCCTGTCGCTGATCCTTGAGCTGGCCGAGCCGGGTCATCAGTTCGGCGAGCGCGCGCTGAGCCGGGCTCGGCAGCGGCGGGGCGACTTCGTCCACGGTAAAGGCCGCCAAGGCGGCCAGGACGGCGGCGTCGATCCGATCGGTCTTGGCCAGCCGCGCCTGGGCGCGGGCGAATGCCCGGGCGCGGCCGGGATGGATCCGGCGGATCGGCAGCCCCAGCGCCGTGGCGGCTTCGATCAGCGGCCACTCGTAGCCGCCGGTGGCTTCGCACACGAGGTTGGCGCAGGCGCGCCAGTGCGGCTTGGACAAGGCGGCCGTCAGGGCCGCGACCGTGTTGTCGATGCGGGCGGTGCGTCCGCGCGTGTCGGCCAGATCGACCCAATCCTTCGAGACATCGGCGCCGAGAAAGCAAGGGGAGGCTGGCGCGGTGTGGGCTGGCGAGGCTACCATGACGAGGCCTTTCGCGAGACAGGCAAGGTCCTCTGGCACGGGATTGTAAGCTCGGGCTGCGCCCGCTCTACCGTTCGTGCTCAAGACCGTGGAGGCGCCGCCGACGGATCAAGATTGCTTGCGACCTCGCAGTCGATCCAGAAGCGATCCCGCCGGCGGCCCTCCCTTTGTCGCTCCGGTTCCGTCGCCGGAAAAGACCGACAAACCCAACGTACAATCCAGGACCGCGACGCAGGCCGGATGAGGCAAGCGCGTCATCCATAACCCCATTCGTCAGCGATATCGGCCGAAGACTCGCACTGACGGCGCGGGTTGATCCGAGCGGATGCGACGACGCCCTACGCCTTCGGAGCGGCCGTGGTCTCCGCGCCCTCGCCCGCCGCGTCCTGCTTCACCCGCTTGCGGTACTGCACGGCGCCGAAGGGGATCGCCGCGAGATAGCCGACGCTCACCGCCGCCATCGCCTCGAACGGGAAGCTGATGACGAGGCCGAAGCCGACCACGACGACGAGGAAGATCGGCACCACGAGATCGCGCGGCACCCGCTTGCCCCAGGTCTTGCCCGAGAAGGTCGGCACGGTGGAGACGACGAGCAGCGCGATGGCCAGCACGTAGGCCAGGATCACCGGCGTGCCCCAGTGGTCGAAGGGCAGGCCGAGGAAGTGGAGATAGAGCGGCAGCATGCCGGTGATGGCGCCCGCCGGGGCCGGCATGCCGACGAAGTAGTCCTTCTTCCACTCCGGCCGGTTGGGGTCGTCGAGCATGGCGTTGAAGCGCGCGAGCCGCAGGCACATGGCGATGGCGAAGACCAGCGCCACGATCCAGCCGACGGATTTCAGGTTGTGCAGGGTGAAGCTGTAGAGGATCAGCGCCGGGGCGCAGCCGAAATTGACGAAGTCGGCCAGCGAATCGAGTTCGGCGCCGAAGCGCGAGGTTCCTTTCAGCAGGCGCGCCACCCGGCCGTCGATCCCGTCGAGGACGGCGGCGACGATCACCGCGATCACCGCCGGCTCGAACCGCCCCTCGAAGGCGAGCCGGATCGCGGTCAGCCCGAGGCAGAGCGCGAGCAGGGTGATCATGTTCGGCGCGATCATCCGGAACGGCACCGGCCGGAACCGGCGCGGCCGGTCGTTCGCGTCGGGCGCGAAGGGCGGGAAGAGATCGTCCATCTCGTCTTGCGGCTCGTCGCTTCTCGGCATGTCGCGCTTTTTGCAAAGAGGTCAGATGCGGCGGAAGGTCCGCTCGGGACCGCCGCCGAGATCGGCGAGCACGGTCTCGCCGGCCACCGCCTTCTGGCCGAGGCCGACCAGCACGCGGGTGCCCACCGGCAGGTAGACGTCGACCCGCGAGCCGAAGCGGATCAGGCCGAAGCGCTCGCCCACCTGCTTGGTCTCGCCGGCCGAGACGAAGCCGACGATGCGCCGCGCCACGAGCCCGGCGATCTGCACCACGCCGATGCGCAGCGGCTGGCCCCGATGCGTCGTCTCCATGACGAGGCCGTTGCGCTCGTTGTCCTCGCTCGCCTTGTCGAGTTCGGCGTTGAGGAACAGGCCCGGCGTGTAGTGGATCTGGCCGATCCTGCCGGAGACCGGCACGCGGTTCACGTGACAGTCGAACACGTTCATGAACACCGAGATCCGCAGCATCGGCTCGTGCGAGAGGTCGAGTTCCGGCGGCGGCGGCACGGTCGAGATCAGGTTCACGCGCCCGTCGGCGGGGGAAATCACCAGCCCCTCGCCCACCGGCACCACCCGCTCGGGATCGCGGAAGAAGTAGCAGACCCAGAGCGTGAGGATCAGGAAGATCCAGCCGAAGAACTGCGAGAAGTAGCCGAGCACCACGGTCAGCACGATGCCGATCAGGATGAAGGGGTAGCCCTCCTTGTGGATCGGCACGAGCGTCCGGCGGATCGTCTCGATGAGGTCGGTCATGGGCTCCCGTTGGACTCCGGCGGGGCGAATCTGTCCCGCCGGATGGCAGGGGGGCGCGGTTCCGTCAACCGGCGGTCGCGCGATGGTTCACATCGCCGGCTCGGGCTCCGGCCGTGCGGCCTCGTCCTCGGCGCGCTTGAGCGCCTCGCGGGCCGCATCCGCCTCGCGCTGACGGTTCCAGAGCGCGGCGTAGAGGCCGCCCTTCGCCAGCAGGCCGGCATGGTCGCCCCGCTCGGCGATGCGGCCCTGGTCGAGCACCAGGATCTCGTCGGCGTTGATCACCGTGGAGAGGCGGTGGGCGATGACGAGGGTGGTGCGGCCCTCCGACACGCGGTCGAGGGCGCTCTGGATCTCGCGCTCGGTGAAGGAATCGAGGGCCGAGGTCGCCTCGTCGAGGACGAGGATCGGCGGGCTCTTGAGGAGGGTGCGGGCGATCGCCACGCGCTGCTTCTCGCCGCCCGAGAGCTTCAGGCCGCGCTCGCCCACCGGCGTATCGTAGCCCTCCGGCAGGCTCTCGATGAAGCGGTCGATCCGCGCGAGCCGGGCGGCTTCGCGGACCTCGCTGTCCGTCGCGTCCCAGCGGCCGTAGCGGATGTTGTAGCCGATGGTGTCGTTGAACAGCACCGTGTCCTGCGGGACCATGCCGATGGCCGCGCGCAGGCTGTCCTGGCGCACGCCCGCGATGTCCTGCCCGTCGATGGTGATGCGGCCGCCCTGCGGCTCGTAGAACCGGAACAGCAGGCGCGAGAGCGTCGACTTGCCTGCCCCCGAGGAGCCGACGATGGCGACCGTGTGTCCGGCCGGCACCGCGAAGGAGACCCCGCGCAGGATCGGCCGCTCCGGGATGTAGGCGAAGCGCACGTCCTCGAAGCGCACCGTGCCGGCCCCGACCGCGAGCGGGGCCGCGTCCGCACGGTCGGCGATCTCGGGATTGCGGTGCAGGATCAGGAACATGTCGTCGATGTCGATCAGCGCCTGTTTGATCTCCCGGTAGATCATCCCCATGAAGTTGAGCGGGATCGAGAGCTGAACCAGCATCGTGTTGACGAGCACGAAGCCGCCGATGGTGGTGCGGCCGGCCACGATGTCGCGCGCGGCGAGGAGCATCACGGCGGTCATGCCGAGGGTGAAGATCACCGCCTGTCCGGCGTTGAGCACCGCGAGCGAGACGTAGGTCTGCGTCGAGGCGGTCTCGTAGCGCTCCATCGAGGCATCGTAGCGGGCGGTCTCGCGCGTTTCCGCGCCGAAGTACTTCACCGTCTCGTAGTTCAGGAGCGAGTCGACCGCCTTGGTGTTGGCCTCGGTATCGGAGGTGTTCATCCGGCGGCGGATGCCGATGCGCCACTCGGTCGCCTTCCAGGTGAAGCCGAGATAGGCCGCGATCATCGCCGCCACGACGGCCGAGTAGAGCCAGTCGAACGCGTAAGCCAGGATGCCGAGCACCAGGGCGAGTTCGACGACGGTCGGCACCAGCGTCAGCACCATCAGGCGCGACAACTCCTCGATTCCGGAGCGGCCCCGTTCCAGCACCCGGGTCAGGCCGCCGGTCTTGCGCTCCAGATGGAAGCGGAGCGACAGGCGGTGCATGTGCTCGAAGGTCTGGAGCGCGAGCTTGCGCACGGCGTGCATCGCCACCTTGGCGAACAGCCCGTCGCGCACCTGCGTCAGCCCGGCCATGGCGATGCGCGACAGGCCGTAGAGGGCGATCAGGAGGAAGGGCGCCGAGACGAGTCCCGCCGGCACGGCGGAGGCGGCGTCTTTCGCGCCGACCGCCGCGACCAGGGCGTCGGTGGCCCATTTGAAGGTGAAGGGCATCACCATCGTCGCGCCCTTGGCGACGAAGAGCAGGCCGAAGGCGAGGAAGACCCGGCGCTGCAGGTCGGCGCGGCCGTGGGGCCAGAGATAGGGCCAGAGGCGGCGATAGGTCGTCAGGAGGCCGGGGCGTTCGAGGGGCGCGGACGCGCCCTCCCCCGCCGGCACGGGTGCATTTGCCATCGTGGGTTCGGAAAGGATCTATCGGCGCGAGGCGGCCGTCGCGAGGCGCATATAGGCGTCCGCGCCGCGTCGCGCACCCCACGAGACGGACAGGCCCCCGCGCCTCAGGTGCGCCGGTCCGCGCCGCGCTTGGCCGAAGGGGAGGCGCCCGTGGGCTCGTCCTTGGGAAGGACGAACATCTGGCCGGGATAGATCAGGTCGGGATCGCGGATCTGGTTCTGATTGGCGTCGTAGATCACGGTGTAGCGGTTGCCGCGGCCGTAGGTGCGCCGGCTGATCTGCCACAGGCTGTCGCCGCGGGTGATCCGCGCCGTGGAAATCTCCGGGACGAAGACCGTACCGACGGATTCTCCGGTCGGACCGGCCACGGGGGGGTCACCCTCGGGGAGGCTCGGCGCCGGGGCTTCGGCCGCCTGCCCGTCCGCGCCCGCGGAACCCTTCGCCTGAGGCGGGGCGACGGCGAAGCCCGGCGCCGGTCGCACCTTTGCGGGTTCGGCTTCGGCGGCGGGATGCGCCGGCTTCGGCCGGGTGATCGGAGCGGACAAAGGTGCCGCTTCGGTCGCCGCCCTCGTCTCGTCGGGCACTGCCTTTCCGGTCGGACCGGCCTCGGCGAAGCGCGTCGGCGGATCGCCGTCGGGATAGGCGAAGGCGACCTCGGCGCGGTTCCTCACCTTGCCCTTCGGATCGACGGAATCGACGCGGATGCGGTAGGCGCCCGGCTTCACCCCGCGGCCGATGGTGAAGGCCGTCCGCCCGTCCGCTCCGGACGGGCCGGACGCGACCAGCGTGTCGTTGAGATAGAGGCGCAGGCTGCTGCCCGGTGCGGTCTGGCTGGTCACGTCGAGGCGTCCGCCCGCCTGCGCATCGACGCTGACGATGCGCACGGCGTCCCGGCCGGCCGCCGCGGGCACCGCCGTCCCGGGGCTTTCGGCGACGGCTGCCGCCGTGTCTTTGCCCGCGATGTCTTTGCCGGTCATGTCCTGCGCGCCCGGCTGCGAGAGAACCCGCGTCGGCGCGTCCGGCGCGCTGAGCGCGATCAGCGGCTTCGCATCGCGCTTCTCGGCCACGACCACCGACACGCTCTCGCGGCCCGGCAGCGGCTTGCCGTCGGCCCCGGTGGCGCGCAGGGCGATCTCGCTCGTGCCCGCGGGCAGGTCCGGCAGCGTCAGGGCGAACTGGCCGGCCGCGTCGGCCTGGGCCGTGGCGAAGGGTTTTCCGTCGCGCAGCAGGTCGATCCGGGCGTTCGGGGCCGCGCGGCCGGCGATGACGCTGGCCCCGTCCGGCTCGACGCGCACGATGTCGAAGGTCGGTGCGGCGTTGTCTCGTCCCGCCTCCGGCGCCGCCGGCTCCCCCGCCTTCGTACCGGCTCGAGGCGGGCCGCTTTCCCCTTGCGATAGGGCCCCGAGGGCGGCATGAGGGGAGTCCGTCGGGGGCGTTCCGCCCGCGCGGTCCCCGGTTTCCGTCCCGGCCGAAGGCGTGTTCGGCGCGGCCGGTGTCTCGGCAGAAGGGTGGCCCGCCGCGTTGCGCTTGAGAAGCTCCCCGGTCCCGAACAGAGCCACGACCATGGCGAAGCCGCCGAGCAGCCCCGCAGCCGCGAGGACGAGGCTTCGCCGCACCTCAGCCGTCATGGCTGCCCACTCCCCTGTCTTCCGGTCCGCCGCGGTGCTCCGTGCGGAGGCGACCGTCGACAACCCGTCTCAATCCCGTGACATGTTAACGAACATGAGAAGAACACCAAAGCCCGAACCCGCGGAGACCGCCGTTTCTCCTGCAAACTCAGCATTCTGGCACGTGGGCGGCCCCGATCTTCGCAATCCGGGAGGCGTGTGATGGGGGCTCTCACCTCGGTCTGCGTCTATTGCGGCTCGGGCTTCGGCGGCGATCCGGCCTTCGCCGACGCGGCGCGCCGTCTCGGCACCTCGCTGGCGCGCGCGGGCGTCAGGCTCGTCTACGGCGGCGGCAACGTCGGCCTGATGGGCACGGTGGCGGGCGCGACGCTCGAAGCGGGCGGCTACGTCACCGGCATCATTCCCGACTTCCTGAAGTCGCGCGAGCGCATGCTCGACGACGTGCAGGAGACCATCGTCGTTTCCGACATGCACACCCGCAAGAAGTTGATGTTCGACCGCGCCGACGCCTTCGTCGCGCTGCCCGGCGGCATCGGCACGCTGGAGGAGCTGGTCGAGCAGCTCACCTGGGCGCAGCTCGGCCAGCACCGCAAGCCGATCCTGCTGCTCTCGGTGAACGGCTTCTGGGACCCGCTGATCACCCTGATCGACCACATGCGCGGCCACGGCTTCATCCGCGAGGGTCTCGACCTGAGCTACCTCGTCGGACACGATCCCGATCGGGTCGTGGAGCGCCTGAGCGCGGCCCTGGCCGAGGCCCCGCCGGCGCCGCTCGCGGACGCGCTGATCGAGAAGCGGTTCTGATGACGGCCTCGACCGAGCCCGGCTCCACCATTGCCGGGGAACACCGGGGCGAGCATTATTCGAAGGTGCTGGCCCGGCTCTCCCGCAACGCCGCCGTCCGGCGCTACCTCGAGATCGGCGTCGCCTTCGGCGACATCTTCGCCGGCATCGCCTGCCGCCACGGCATCGCCGTCGATCCCGAATTCCGGCTCAAGACCAACGTCGCGGCCAACAAGGTCAAGGTCTCGCTGTTCCAGGTGATGAGCGACGTGTTCTTCGAGCACCTGAACCTGCGCCGCGACATCGGCGGGCGGCTCGACCTCGCCTTCCTCGACGGCATGCACCTGTTCGAGTTCCTGCTGCGGGATTTCTTCAACACGGAAGCGATCTGCCGCAGGGACTCGATCGTCGTCCTGCACGACTGTCTGCCGGTGGCCGAGCCGATGGCCGACCGCGACCCGATGCGGGCGAACGAGCGCGGCCGCGGCACCCCTTTCGAGAACTGGTGGACCGGCGACGTGTGGAAGGTGGTGCCGATCCTGAAGCGCTACCGGCCGGATCTCGACGTGATGCTGGTGGATGCAGCCCCCACCGGCCTCGTCGTCGTCACCGGGCTCGATCCGTCCTCCCGCACGCTCAAGCGGAACTACGACGCGATCGTGGAGGAATTCTCAGGACTGCCGAATACGGCGGCCGAGATCGCGAAGCTCTACGCCGCGCAGCCGATCGTGCCGACGGAGGAGGCTTTGCGCCGCTTGGGCCGGCGCTCCTACGCCCATGGCACCTGGTTCGATCGGCTGCGAGGCTGACGCTCAGCCCGCCACCGTCCAGGTGGTGGTGCCGTCCTTGTCGTCCTTCACGCTGACGCCCATGGCGGTGAGCGCGTCGCGCACCCGGTCGGAGGCCGCCCAGTCCCTGGCGGCGCGGGCCGCCTTGCGCTCGGCGATCAGCGCCTCGACCCGGGCCACGTCGATCCCCGCCGCCCCGACCCGCTCCGCCTCTCGCTGCGCCTTGGTGTGCGGCAGGAAGCCCATCAGCCCGGCGCCGGCCTTCAGCGCCGCGGGGCTCGCGCCGGCGAGGCGATGCAGCTCGCCGATGGCCGCGGGCGTGTTCAGGTCGTCGCACAGCGCCTCGATCACGCCCTCGGGAACGTCCGTGTCGGGCGCCGCCTCGCCGGCCGCCTCGTACCAGCGTTCCAGCATCCGGCTCGATTCCTCCAGGCCGCGCAGGGTCCAGTCGATCGGCTGGCGGTAGTGCGTCTTGAGCATGTTGAGGCGCACCACCTCCCCCGGCCAGTCGTCCAGCACCCGGCGGATGGTGACGAAGTTGCCGAGCGACTTCGACATCTTCTCCCCCTCGACCTGCAGGAAGCCGTTGTGGAGCCAGACATTGGCCATCATGTCGGTGCCGAAGCAGCAGCGCGACTGCGCCACCTCGTTCTCGTGGTGGGGGAAGATCAGGTCGATGCCGCCGGCATGGATGTCGAAGGTTTTCCCGAGATGCTTCCACGACATGGCGGAGCACTCGATATGCCAGCCGGGGCGCCCCGCCGCGTCGATCCCGCAGGGTGAGGGCCAGGCCGGCTCGCCGGCCTTGGAGGGCTTCCACAGCACGAAGTCGAGGGGCGAGCGCTTGTAGGGCGCCACCTCGACGCGGGCGCCCGCCTCCATCTCGTCGAGCGGACGCTTCGAGAGCGCACCGTAATCGGGCATGGAGGGCACGTCGAACAGCACGTGCCCCTCCGCGACGTAGGCGTGGCCGGCCGCGACCAGCCCCTCGATCAGCCGGTGCATCTCGGCGATGTGGTCGGTCGCCCGCGGCTCGACGAAGCGCGCCGGTTCGCCCGCCCGGTTCACGGCGTCGGCCATCAGCACGCCGAGGTCGCGGATGTCCCGATGGAACTGCGCCAGCGTGCCGTCGGTGAGGTCGCGGATGGTGATGCCGCGCTCGGCCGCGCGGGCGTTGATCTTGTCGTCCACGTCCGTGACGTTGCGGGCATAGGTGACGTGCGCTTCGCCGTAGCGATGGCGCAGGAGCCGGAACAGCAGGTCGAAGACGATGATCGGCCGGGCGTTGCCGATATGCGCCGCGTCGTAGACCGTCGGCCCGCAGGCATACATCCGCACGTTGGCCGGATCGATCGGGACGAAGGCCGCCTTCTCGCGGGTCAGCGTGTTGTAGAGCCGCAACATCGGGATCATCGACTGCGTTCCTGCCGGGCTGGCCCGGCCTCCTCTGCGGCGCGGGCCGCCCTCGTCGTTTGTCGTTGCGCCACAGCGCCTTCCGCCGGTCGCACCGCGACGGCGAACGGCGCCGCCGCCACAGTGTCGCCCGAGCCGCCGGCCGCCGCTGTTGCCCCGCCGCGACGGTGCCCCCGCCGAGGCTGGGCTACCTCAAAACGGTGATGAATTCGAGAAGGGCGGCGTACCGGCCGCGGCTCGACCGCCCCTGATCGGACCGGCAAGGATTTGTTTACCGCGCCGTCCGAACACTCCGCACTCGAACGAACCCGTTCACAAGGTCTTCACCATGCGCCGACCGGCCGTCGCTCTCCTCGCCCTCGTTCTCGCCACCACCGCGCTCCCGGCGCGCGCCGGGAGCGAGTCCGCCGCCGTCAAGCACGTCGAAAAAACCTTCCTGATCCCGGCCGAGGACGGCTACGGCGTCGGCGAGTGCCTCAGCGGCGGCCCGAGCGAGTGCGGGCAGGTCGTCGCCAACGCGTGGTGCGAATCGCAAGGGTTCGCCAGCGCCAGCAACTACGGCGTGGCCGCCCAGGACGAGTACACCGGCGCCATCGACGGCGTCGCCGCCCCGGCGGGGAGCGCGCCGCGCCCGTTGCGCATCACCTGCCAGGATTGATTTTTTACCATCACCCATCTGATGAACGGTCGTTCGATCGCGGCTCGTCCCAACGCGCGTCATTGCGAAGCTCGAGCCGAAACAGACTAGGGCGCCGCTCCTTTCGCAAAGGTCGCGGCCCCGGCTCGCTTCGCAAGCTCCCGCGTGACGGAGCTGGCGCAAGTCGGAAGCCCTGTGGGGGCTCCTACTTCACGAAATCCGCGCATTTCGGCGGCGGCTCGGTGCCCCAGGGGGCGAGCGGCACGGCGGAGGTGGAGTTCTTGGGCGAGCCCTGCACCACCTTGTCGGAATAGACCATGTAGATCAGCGCGTTGCGCTTGGCGTCGCAGCCGCGCACGATCTGCATCGACTTGAAGATCAGCGAGCGGCGCTCGCTGAACACCACCTCGCCCTGCTTGACCTTGTCCTTGAACTGGACCGGGCCGACCTGCCGACAGGCGAGCGAGATGTCGGAGACGTCCTCGGCCAGCCCGAAGGTGCCCTTGATGCCGCCCTTCTCCGGCTGGGTGTACCAGCAGGCGATGCCGGCCACCGCCGGGTCGTCGATGCCGTAGACCACGAGCTTGTCGTTCGGGGTCAGCGGGCGCCACACCGTCGACTTGTCGAAGATCCGATCCGGCTCCTGCGCCCTGGCCGGACCGCCCGCCGCGAGGGCCAGTCCGGCGGCGAGGCCCGCCGCCGCGAGCCGGCCCGTGATCCCATTGGTGCCCCTGAGCCACATCATCGACGCAATCCCCGCAAAGCTAGGCCGCGCAGACATGGTATCCCTGTCCCCGAAGGACGAGGGGCATTATCACGGATGCATGACCGCTGCCGCGTCCGACACCCGTCAGCCTCTCCGCCCGCGCCCCCTGCCCGAAATCCCCAGCATCCGCACCATGCCGATGATCGGACCGCAGCTTCGCCGCGCCCTGACGCTTCCGCTCGCCGCCCTCGCCCTGGCCGGCGCGTCGCCGGCCGCCGCCGCGCCGGATGTCTGGGCCTGCCAGCGCTACCGGACGGAACTCGCCAACCTCAACGCCAGCGCTTCGACCGCCTCCGCCCTGCAGAGCGAGGTCGCGCGCCTGGAATCCTACTACCGCAGCCTCAATTGCGAGGGCGGCAAGTTCCTGTTCTTCGACACCCGCCCGCCGCAATGCGGCGCGGTCGAGGCCCGCATCCGCTCGCTCAACGCCACCTATGGCGGCGGTGACGGCGAGGTCGTGGCCGCCCGCCGCCGCCAGCTCGTCGCCGCGGTGTCGGGCGCCTGCGCCGGCCTCGTCCCCGGCGAGGGCGCGGACGGGCAGACGGCGGTCGGCGGCCAGACCGCCCGCGGCGGCCCGCAGGTCATCTGCGTGAAGACCTGCGACGGCTCCTACTTCCCGATGGGCAACCTGCCCGACGGGCGCGGCGGGGCGGACGAGATGTGCCAGGCGCTCTGCCCCGGCACCGAGGCGGCCGCCTACTCGATGCCGCACGGCGACGAGGCCCTGAAATACGCCGCCACCATCAAGGGCAGCCGCGCCTACACGGCGCTTCCGGCCGCCTTCAGGTTCCGCAAGAGCTTCACCCCGAACTGCTCCTGCAAGAGGGAGGGGCAGGACTGGGCGCAGTCGCTCGCCAAGGCCGAGAGCATGCTGGTGCGGCACAAGGGCGACATCTTCGTCACGCCGATGACCGCCGAGAGGCTCTCGCGGGCGCCGAAGGTGCGCCTGACGCTCGTCGGCCGGGCCGACCGCACCGCGGCGAGCCTGGCCGCCGACGCGGCCAGCCGCGAGGGCACGCCCGCCGCGGCACCCGCCGCCGCCGACCAGACCGGTTCGACCGGCGAGAGTCGCAGCGCGATCCGCATCATCGTCCCCGGCCTCGTCCCGCCGCCGGCCCTGACGCCGACGCCCTGAACGGGACGGCCCGGCCCGCTTCCGCGGCGATCGGACGACCCGCCTCTTCCATCGCCTGCCTGTAAAGCGCGACGCCCCGTGATCGGGAACCAAATCGGCGCGACCGTGTTCGGAACCGCCGATTGTGTTTCACGAGGCATGACTCCATGCGGATCACCCGCTCGCTGCTTCTGGCCGGCACGATGCTGCCGGCCCTCGTCCTCTCCGACCTCGCGCCGGCGCGCTCCCTGAGCGAGGGCGCAGGCGGGCGGATCGAAGTCGCGCAGCGGGAGGATGCCGGCGAGGGACCGCGCGGGGGCGGGCGCGGTCCGGGCGGACCGGGACCGGCCGAGCGCGGCGGCCCGCCGGCCCGCGAGCGTCCCGAGCCGGCCGAGCGTCCGGTCCGCCCCGAGCGCCCTGCGCCGCAGGAGCGGCCGGATCGCCCGGAGAGGCCTGACCGTTCGTCGGCGCCCGAGCGCGCGGCGCCTCAGCCCCCGAGACCGGAGCGGCCCGAGCCCCGCCAGGCCCCGGCCGCCCGCGAACGGCCGGAGCCGGCCGAGCGTCCGACGCCGCCGGCGGCCCGTGAGCGTGCGCCGGAGCGCGAGGCCCCCGCGCGTCGTGAAGCCCCCGAGCGCGAGGCGCCCGCCCGGCGGGACGCGCCGGATCGCCCCGCCCGCGACAGCCAGGACCGTCCGGGCCGCCCCGCCGGCCGCGACACCGAACGTCCCGATGCGGCGCCGAACCCGCGCCGTGCGCCGGACGCGCCGACGCCGCCCATTCCGGACCGCCCCGAGCGTCCGACCCCGCCGGCCGCGCCGAATGCGGCGCAGCCCAACCCGCCCAGCCCGCCGCCGAATCAGCGTCCCGGCGTCCCCGGCCGTCCGGTCGCGCCCCATCCGGAGCGGCCCGGCCGTCCCGATCAGCCGGCGGCGGCCCCCGCGGCGCAGCCCGACGCAACCCGCGAAGCTCCGGCCGGGCGCACGCAGCCGGGCGCGCCCGGCCGCCCGGTGGCGCCGAACCAGCAGCCCGGCGTTCCGGGGCGTCCGGTGCAGCCGCCCGGAACCGAGCCCGGTGTGGCGCCGCCGGGCCAGCCCGGCGCCGTGCCCCCCGGTCAGCCCGCGCCGGGTCAACCCGCCACGCCTCCCGCCACGCCGCCCGGCGCGGTTCAGCCGGGGCAGCCGGGATCTCAGCCCGGCGGCCGTCCGGATCAGCGCGAACGCTCCGACCGGCGCGACCGCTTCAACGTCCCCGGCACGCCCGCCTACATCCCCGGCGGATTCCGCGACGACGACGATCGTGTGCGCGACTACGACACCGTCCGCCGCGACCGCCGCGAATACGACGTCGACGGCCGTACCTATTACCGTGAGCCCGGCCGCATCATCGTGCGCGACCGCGACGGCACCTTCATCCGCCACGACGAGAACGAGCGCTTCCGCACGATCTACGGCGATCGCGGCTACCGCAGCGAGCGGCGCGGGCGCGAGGTCTACAGCTACGTCGACAGCCCGGCGGGCGGCCAGATCGTGACCGTGGTGGACGACGACGGCCGGCTGCTGCGCCGGTTCCGCCGCACCCGCGACGGGCGCGAGGTGGTGCTGATCAACAACGTCTACGACGGCCCGCCGCGGCCGATCTACGAGGACGTGGTCGACCTGCCCCCGCCCGACATCCGCATCCCGCGCGACCGCTACGTCGTCGATTACGAGCAGGCCGACGAGCGCACCGTCTACCAGGCGCTCTCCGCCCCGCCGGTGCAGCCGCTGGAGCGGCGCTACACCCTGGATCAGGTGCGCTACAGCCCGCAGCTCCGCGCCCGGATGCCCTCGGTGGACATCAACACGATCAACTTCGACACCGGCTCGTTCACGGTCACGCCCGATCAGGCCAAGCGCCTCGCGACCATCGCGGCGGCGATCAATCGGGCGGTCAGGGCCAACCCGCAGGAGGTCTTCCTGATCGAGGGCTACACCGACGCGGTCGGCGCGGAGATCGACAACCTGTCGCTCTCCGACCGCCGGGCCCAGTCGGTCGCCACGGTGCTGACGCAGGACTTCCAGGTGCCGCCGGAGAACCTGACCACCCAGGGCTACGGCGAGCAGTACCTGAAGGTGAACACGCAAGAGGCCAACCGCGAGAACCGCCGCGTCACGGTGCGCCGCATCACGCCGCTGCTCCAGCAGCAGGCGGAAGGACAGCCGCAGCCGGCCCCGCGCTGATCGAGGCTCTTGACCCCTCTCCCCCGGCGCGGGAGAGGGGGCACGCGCCGGCGGGAGCCCGGGCGAGGGTGTGGGGCCGCGATGACGGAAGACAGCGACCGGTACATCGAAGCCGGGACGCCGACCTTCCGCCGGGCGACGCTCGCCCTGTTCGCGGCGGGCTTCTCCACCTTCGCGGTGCTCTACGGCGTCCAGCCGCTGATGCCGATCTTCGCCGACACCTTCGCGGTCTCGCCCGCCGAGAGCAGTCTCGCGCTCTCGCTGCCCTGCGCCACGCTGGCGGTCTCGCTGCTGCTCGTCAGCCCGCTCTCCGAGGTCTTCGGGCGCAAGCCGGTGATGGCGGCCTCGCTGTTCGTCTCGGCACTGCTCACCATCGGCGCCGTGCTGATGCCGAGCTGGCACGGCTTCCTCGCTCTGCGGGCGCTGACGGGGATC
This sequence comes from Methylorubrum populi, assembly GCA_036946625.1. NCBI lineage: Bacteria > Pseudomonadati > Pseudomonadota > Alphaproteobacteria > Hyphomicrobiales > Methylobacteriaceae > Methylorubrum > Methylorubrum populi. The sequence continues at coordinate 984,002 of JAQIIU010000003.1, read as the reverse complement.
GCCGCGAGCGGCCTGCCCGCGGTGGCGATGGCTTATTTGAGCGAGGAGATGCACGGGCGCGCCATCGGCCTGTCGATGGGGCTCCTGATCGGCGGCAACGCGCTCGGCGGCATGGTCGGGCGGCTGCTCGCGGGCGTGATCGCCGATCACGTCTCCTGGCGCTGGGGCCTCGGCACGATCGGCGTGCTGGCGCTGTTCGCCGCCCTGGCCTTCCAGTTCGCGCTGCCGGCCTCGCGCCACTTCCTGGCCCACCGGATGCGCTGGCGCGAGGTGCCGGGCACCTTCACCCACCATTTCCGCGATGCCGGCCTGCCCTGGCTGTTCCTCGAACCGTTCCTGCTGATGGGCGGGTTCGTCTGCGTCTACAACTACATCGGCTTTCGCCTGCTCGATCCGCCCTACTCCCTGAGCCAGACGGCGATCGGCCTGATCTTCGTCGTCTATCTCGCCGGCACCGCGAGTTCCGCCATCACCGGCCACGTCGCCGGGGTGCTCGGGCGGCGCAAGGTGCTGTGGCTGGCGATCCTGCTCGGCCTTGCCGGCATCGCGCTCACGATGGCGCAGAGCCTCGTCCTCATCGTCGCCGGCATCGTCGTCGTCACGGTGAGCTTCTTCGGCGCCCATTCGGTGGCGTCGAGCTGGATCGGTCGCCGCGCGTCGAGCGACCGGGCCCAGGCCTCGGCGATCTATCTCTGCATGTACTATCTCGGCTCTTCGATGCTCGGCACGGCGGGGGGCTGGTTCTTCCTGCATTACGGCTGGATCGGCGTCGCCGGCTTCTTCGGCAGCCTCTATGCTGCCGCCCTGCTCATCGCCCTGCGGCTCACGCGCCTCGCGCCGCTGCCGCCCGGCACGGGACCGACCGCATGAACGAACCGCAGAGCCACGACGCCCATGTCGCCGGGCAGTTCGGCGGCCGCGCCGCCGATTACGTCGCGAGCGCCGTCCACGCCGCGGGCGAGGATCTCCAGGCCCTGGCCCGGCTCGGCGCCCTGCCCCACGCGGCGGTGCTCGATCTCGGCTGCGGCGGCGGCCACGTCGCCTATGCGGTCGCGCCGCAGGTCCGCTCCGTCACCGCCCTCGACCTGTCGCAGCCCATGCTCGACGCCGTGGCGGACGAGGCGCGGCGGCGGGGCCTGACCAACCTCGCCACGCGGCGGGCCGGCGTCGCGGCGCTGCCCTTCGCCGATGCCAGCTTCGAGCGGGTGCTCTCGCGCTACAGCGCCCACCACTGGGGCGACGTGCCGGCCGCCCTGCGGGAGGCGCGCCGGGTCCTGAGCCCCGACGGGCGCCTCGGCCTCGTCGATGTCGTCCATCCCGGTCCGCCGCTCCTCGACACCCATCTCCAGGCCTGGGAACTGCTGCGCGATCCCTCGCACGTGCGCGACTACGGCGAGGCGGAGTGGCGCGCGATGCTGGCCGAGGCCGGCTTCGTGCCGGGCGCCGTCCAGCGCTGGCGGGTGCGCATGGAGTTTTCGAGCTGGATCGCCCGGATGGGCACGCCCGAGACGAACGTCGCCGCGATCCGCGCCCTGCAAGGGGGCGCGCCCGAGCCGGTGCGGTCCCATTTCGCCCTGGAGGACGACGGCAGCTTCACCCTCGACGTGATGATGATCGAGGCCGAGCCGGACGGCGTGTGAGGGCGCCTTTCCGGTACCGTTGCGGTGCTGGCGGCTTCGCGGTCCTGCTGGCGAACGGAGCTGCGGCGATGTGAGAGGATCGTTCGGCTCTCGTCGCGTTCTGGATTGTACGTTGGGTTTGTCGGTCTTTTCCGGCGACGGAACCGGAGCGACAACGGGAGGGCCGCCGGCGGGATCGCTTCTGGATCGACTGCGAGGTCGCAAGCAATCTTGATCCGTCGGCGGCGCCTCCACGGTCTTGAGCACGAACGGTAGAGCGGGCGCAGCCCGAGCTTACAATCCCGTGCCAGAGGACCTTGCCTGTCTCGCGAAAGGCCTCGTCATGGTAGCCTCGCCAGCCCACACCGCGCCAGCCTCCCCTTGCTTTCTCGGCGCCGATGTCTCGAAGGATTGGGTCGATCTGGCCGACACGCGCGGACGCACCGCCCGCATCGACAACACGGTCGCGGCCCTGACGGCCGCCTTGTCCAAGCCGCACTGGCGCGCCTGCGCCAACCTCGTGTGCGAAGCCACCGGCGGCTACGAGTGGCCGCTGATCGAAGCCGCCACGGCGCTGGGGCTGCCGATCCGCCGGATCCATCCCGGCCGCGCCCGGGCATTCGCCCGCGCCCAGGCGCGGCTGGCCAAGACCGATCGGATCGACGCCGCCGTCCTGGCCGCCTTGGCGGCCTTTACCGTGGACGAAGTCGCCCCGCCGCTGCCGAGCCCGGCTCAGCGCGCGCTCGCCGAACTGATGACCCGGCTCGGCCAGCTCAAGGATCAGCGACAGGCCGAGCAGTGCCGGGCCGAACGCACCGAGAGCACGATCGTGCGCGCCTCGATCACCGCCAGCCTCGCCCTGCTCGACGGCCAGATCGCCGCGATCGGCGCGGCCTTGGACGAAGCCATCGCCGCCGATGCCGAACTGGCTCGCACCCCCGCCCTGTTGCGCACGTGCAAGGGCGTCGGACCCGTGGCCTGTCGTGCCCTGCTGGCGTGGCTGCCGGAACTCGGCCGCCTGAACCGGCGCACGGTCGCGGCTCTGGTCGGCGTGGCGCCCATCACCTGCCACAGCGGCTCCTCGATCCGCTCGGCCAGCATCACCGGCGGACGCAAAGCCTTGCGCGACGTGATGTTCATGGCCGCCCTGACCGCCAGCCGCCACAACCCCGTCTTCCGCCGCCTCTACGAGCGCCTGCGCCAAGCCGGCAAGCCCCACAAACTCGCCCTCATCGCCGTCGTGCGAAAGCTCGTCACCACCCTCAACGCCATGGTCCGCGCCGGAAAGACCTTCCAGACCGCTTGACCTGAGACACGGTAGATTGCTTCGCTCCGCTCGCAATGACGGAGAGGGTGGCCCGCACCGTCATTGCGAGCCGTCAGGCGAAGCAATCCAGGACCGCGACGCAAGCCGGAGACGGTTCGTCGCGGCGTCAGGCCGCCTCCCCGGCGAGCCGCCGCGCGGCCCGCTCCCGGCCGATCAGCGGCAGCAGCGCCGAAAGGTCCGGGCCGTGGTCGAGGCCGGTCAGCGCGCGGCGCAGCGGCATGAACAGGGCGCGGCCCTTGGCGCCGGTCCGCCCCTTCACCGCGTCGGTCCAGGCCTTCCACGTGCCGGGGCCGAAGGGCGCCTCCGGCAGCAGGCGGGCGGCGGCGGCGATGAGATCCGGCTCGGAGATGGCCGGCGTCACCGGCCCCGTCACCACCCGCCACCAGTCGCCGGCCTCCGCGACGCGGCCGAGATTGGCCCGCACCGCCGTCCAGAAGGGTTCCGCGACCGCCTCCGGGATGCCGAGCGCGGCGAGGCGGGCGCTCGCCTCCGGGAACGGCATCGCGTGGACGAGGCGGGCGTTCATCCCGTCGAGCTCGGCCGGGTCGAACTTGGCCGGCGCCCGCGACAGGTGGGCGAGATCGGCGAGGCCCGCCAATTCATCGAGCGCGGCGACCGGGCGCACGGCTTCCGCCGAGCCGGTCAGTACCGCGAGCGAGCGCACGGCGGCCGGCTCGTAGCCGGCCTCGCGCAGCGCGCGCAGCGACAGGTGGCCGAGGCGCTTCGACAGCCCCTCCCCGTCCGCCGTCGTCAGCAGGTTGTGGTGGCCGAAGGCGGGGACCGCCGCGCCGAGGGCCTCGAACAGTTGCACCTGCACGCCGGTATTGGTCACGTGGTCCTCGCCGCGGATCACGTGGGTGACGCCGACCTCCGCGTCGTCCACCACCGAGGGCAGCGTGTAGAGGTAGCTGCCGTCGGCGCGGATCAGCACCGGGTCCGACAGCGAGGCGCAATCGACGTGGCTCTCGCCCCGCACGAGGTCGTTCCAGGCGACCACGCGGTGATCGAGCCTGAACCGCCAGTGCGGGCGCCGGCCCTCGGCTTCCAGCGCGGCGCGCTCGGCTTCCGTCAGGGCGAGGGCCGCGCGGTCGTAGATCGGCGGCAGGCCGCGGCCGAGCTGGCGCTTGCGCCGCCGCTCCAGCTCCTCCGGCGTCTCGTAGCAGGGATAGAGCCGTCCTTCCGCCTTCAGCCGCTCCGCCGCCGCGTCGTAGAGGGCGGTGCGCTGGCTCTGGCGGAAGAACAGGTCCGGCCGGATGCCGAGCCAGCCGAGATCCTCCGTTACGGCGGCGGCGAATTCCTCCGTCGAGCGCTCCCGGTCGGTGTCGTCGAGGCGCAGCAGGAAGCGCCCCTGCCCGCGGCGGGCGAACAGGGCGTTCAGCAGCGCCGGGCGGGCGTTGCCGATATGCAGGAAGCCGGTCGGCGAGGGGGCGAAGCGGACGAGGGGAGAGGCGGCCATGCCGCCGCTCTACCCAATTTTTTCGGGTGCCGCACCGCCCCCGTGAGGCAAGGCCGGCTTCAACGGTTCTCCGCCTCGGCGGGCACCGGGCGATCGGGCAGCCCGAGAACTTTCTCGCGCAACGTCGTCACCCACTGGGGCTGACCCGCCCTGCCGTCGCCGATCACCACGGTCGCGGTCATGCCCGCCACCAGCGTCACCCCCGGGGGAACGCGGTCGATGCGGATGCGCACGGGCACGCGCTGGGCCAGCCGCACCCAGGTATAGACCGGATCGACGTTCGGCAGGCCCTGCGTGCTCGGCGCGGCGTTGGCGGTGGAGATGCCCAGCGTCAGGCTCTCGACCGTGCCGCGCAGCGAGGCGCCGTAACCCATCAGCGACATCTCGGCGGGCGCGCCGACCTGGATATGGGCCATCTTGGTCTCTTCGAAGTAGCCGTCGATCCAGAACGAATCCGTGTCGATCACCCGCACGTTGGCGGTGCCGGTCTGGGCGTAGTCGCCGACGCGGAGCAGCAGGTTGGTGACCCGGCCGTTGACCGTGGAGCGGACCTGCGTGCGTTCGAGGTTCTTCCTGGCCTGCGAGAGCTGCGACCTGGCGGTCTCCAGCGCGGCCTCGGCGATCTTGGCGGTGCCGGCATATTGCTGCTTCTCCTCGACCGAGGTCGAGATGGTGGAGAGCGCCGCACGGCGGGCGGCCTGGGCCTGCTTCACCGAGAGGTCGGCCTCGCGGTTCTTGATCTCGGCCTCGGCCGAGACGACCGCCTCCTGATAGTCGAACGGATCGATGACGTAGAGGACATCGCCCACCTCGACCCGCTGGTTATCGACCACCTTCAGCGCGACGACGG